>JAPLPG010000192.1 GCA_026400375.1 Novosphingobium sp.
GCCGAGTCAAGGCGGGCTGCGTCGACACGCAGACTGGCAAGGCAATCCCCTTCGGCACGGCGACCGGACGTTCGATTGCCTATCCGAACAAGGGCTTCGGTGTCGAATCACGGGTGTCAGGCTTCATGGAGTGGGGTTTGAACTTCCGCAACACGCTGAGCCTGCCTGACGTGGGCGAGGCTGTTGGCGGCGTCCAGATGGTGTCCTACCGTAACGATTCCGATCCTGTCTTTCCGATCAGCAACGATTGGAACCGCACCACCGGCGTCTATCTGGATCTGCGCCCGCGCCTGCCATTCAGCCCGACAACCAACGTCAGCCTTGCCGGACGCATCGATTTCTCGAACGTGTTCGACAGCAAGTTCATCTGGAAATTCGGCCTGCGCCAGCCGATCGGCGACTTCTACATTCGTGGCAACGGGGGCACCTCCTACAGCCTGCCCAAGACCAACGAACTTTTCGCCGACAGCCCGACGACGGTCGGAAACCCCAACCTCAAGCCCGAATCCACCGAAACCTACAACGGCGCGGTCGGATTTCAGAAAGCGTCCGGCTCGCTGAACATCAGCGCGGAACTTGGCTATTTCCGCACCGACATCACCAACCGCATCCAGGGTACATCGGGACTGACGCCGAACACCTTCTTCAACAATACGGCACTGACGCAAATTCGCGGGCTCATGGCAGATTTCAATCTTGCCGTTGGCAACGCGTGGGCGCTCAATCTCGGCTTCACGCGCCAGCAGGCACGCCTCAAGGGGTCGAAGCTGCAGATCAACGAGACCCCGGAATACATGATCCAGGGCACGCTCACCTGGAACTCGCCCGACCAGCGCTGGCACGTGAACCTGTTCCCGCGCTATCAGGGACCGGAATACGCTACCGGCGGGGTGAACAACAGCCTTCGCCACAATTTCGGCAACTATCTGGTCGTGAACGGCTCACTGGGATGGTGGGCCGGTGAAGATCGCCAGCATCGCTTCCAGATCCGCCTGGTCAACATCCTCAACGAGAAGTACGCAGAGCGTTACGGCTACGGCAACCAGCGTTTCAGTTCTGCTTTCGTCCGCGGCGAAATCACCACGACGAGCCCGAACTATTTCTTTGGCTATCCCTTCGAGGGCAAGCCGCGGGCGGTCTACGCAAGCTATACCACGACATTCTGAACCAAAGAGGGCGCGGGAACCAGCCCGGCTCGCGCCCCGATTGCCCGGTCACCTCCCTGTCACAGCCAAGGCGTACTTGCTGCGGCGGGTGGTGACATGGGCAGAAACGAAAGAGCGCACAAGCAGGCAGCCGTCCTCGTGATCGGGATGGGACTGGCGCTGATCCTGTCGATCGCAGGATTCGTGCGTGGTTCGCAAGGCGTCGCCTCGGGTCCAGGCGGCGAGGCCGCGGTCAGGGTCGTCTTCATCCCGGCCGATGGCGGAACAGCCACCGGGACAATTGCCGATTTCAAGCCGTTGTTTGCCGCCCTCACGGAGACGAGCGGAATGCATTTCGAACTTGCGGTAACCCAGTCCTACAGCGCTGCAGTCGAAGCATTGTGCAACGGCAGCGCGGACATGGCTTTCGTCGGACCTGCAACATACTTGCAGGCGCGCCAGCGCCGCTGTGCCCAACTGATTGCCACGGGCGTTCGCCGAGGGCGGCAGAAGTACTACTCCGGCATCTTCGTGCGAAAGGACGCGCCCTTCCATGCGCTGGCCGATCTGCGTGGTGCAAGCGTTGCCTTTGGCGATATCAATTCCACATCATCGTTCCTGATGCCGGTGGCCATGTTGCTGGATGCAGGGGTCGATCCAGCGTCCGATCTTGGACAGGTCCGGATCACCGGTAGTCATTCATCCAGTCTGACAGCCGTGGTGGCAGGAAAGGTGGATGCTGCCGCCCTGTCATTCGACTCCTTCGATCGCGCGCTTCAGCAAGGTCTGCCCGGCGTCGACGATCTGCGCGTCCTCGCCCGAAGCGATGCGATGCCCTATCCCCCCTTCGTCGTCAGCACGCGCCTTTCGGCCACGCGGCGCAAGCGCCTGCGCCAAGCGTTCGCAGCGATAGAGCATGGGCAACGGGCGTTGCCGGGCTATGCTGGCAGGCCGCTCGACAGCTATAGCCCAACAGTCGATCAGACAGCATTCGACGCCCTCTCGGCAAGACTGGCTCCGCTGACGGCGGAGCGCGTCGCTGCGATCCTGGATCATGCGAACCAATGAGTGGCACGGGCTTCTCGATCTCGGTCCGGGACCTGAGCTTGCGTCATGGCAACGGCGATGTCGTGCTGACGGGCGCTGCGGTAGAGGTGGCGCCCGGCACGATTTGCGCTCTCCTCGGCGCATCGGGATCGGGCAAATCGAGCTTGCTGGCAGCGCTCGGCGGAAGGCTTGCGCCTGTTGCCGGACAGGTCCTGATCGGCGGCCGGCCGATGATCAGCCGTTCGCGACGGCGTGTGCAGGCGCGGATCGGCACGACGTACCAGGATCACCGGCTGGTGGCGCAGGCAACGGTGCTCGACAACGTCCTTGCCGGACTTGCGCCGCACGTGCCGTGGTGGCGATGCGCGACGGGCCGTTACGCGCCAGCCCATCTGACACGGGCGACAGACCTTCTTGAACGCCTGGGCCTGCACGCGGCGCTGCATCACCGCCGCGCCGGCAGCCTTTCCGGCGGGCAGGCGCAGCGCGTGGGCATTGCGCGGGCGCTGGTCGCCCGGCCGTCGCTGCTGCTTGCTGACGAACCCATCGCCAGCCTTGATCCCCAAACCGCGCGTGACGTGCTCGCGCTGATTGCTCGCGAAGCCCGGGAGAGCGGCGCGACTGTGGTCTGCGCGCTGCACCAGCCCGAGCTGGCAGCAACCTTCGCCGACCGCATACTCACGCTGCACGAAGGGGCATTTCGTGCCGGGGTTGAGCAGCCGCAAAGGAGCGCCGCCTGATGAAAGCCGAAGCGCGCCTGATGCCGAAGCAGGGCCTGTGGCTCGTCCCCGTCGTCGCGCTCATCGCGCTGAGCGCGCCGCGCATGGAGTTCGGTCGGGTCGGGCTGGCGTTCGCGTCTGATGCCAGCGCGCCAGACATCGCAGGATTGGCCCGCTTCTGGCCGCCCCAGATCGAGACCCGAACCGACATTGCCAATCTGCCAAGCCTCGATCCTGATCGGTTGCCACCCTTTTCCAGGCTCGAAACCTCGACCGCACCGATACGCGAACTCGATCCCGATACGCTTGAGACAACTACGCGGATGAGCCAGCGGACATGGCTCGTCTCGCCGCTCGGTTACCTCGGTGACGTCGCGCTGCGCATGGTGGAGACCATCGAGATCGGACTATGGGGCACGTTGCTGGCTGTCGTCGCGGGGCTTCCGCTGGCATTTGCCCGATCGCGTGCAATCGGGTTGCCGTTCGCGTTGCAGATCTCGGCGCGCTTATCGTGCGCGGCCTTGCGGGCGCTGCCGGAATTGCTCGTCGCCCTGCTGCTGGTCGGCGCAATCGGTTTCGGACCGACTGCTGGCGTGCTTGCTCTTGGCGTGCACGCGGCAGGCTTTATCGGCCGTTTTTATGCCGATGCCTTCGACGATGCGGACCAGCATCCGATAGAGGCGATCAGAGCAACCGGCGCGGGGCGCATGTCTGTCTTCATCGTGGCCGTGCTGCCGCAGGTGCGTGCGAGCCTGGCCTCGGCAACGCTTTATATCCTTGACCGCAACGTGCGCATGGCAACCGTCATCGGCATCGTCGGGGCAGGCGGCATCGGCCAGGAATTGAAAGGCCGCATCGACCTTTACGAATTCGGGCACGCCACGACCATCGTGATCGCGATCTTCATCGTTGTGGCGATCCTCGACGAATTCGCCGCGCATCTGCGCAAGCGCCAATCTTCCTGAAATCCTGCAGGAGCACCACCCATGTCGAACACGAGACGCGATTTCCTGAAAGCGGCCACCGTCGCCGGCGGTGCGGCAAGCCTGCCTGCCAGCATCGCCCGGGCGCTGGCCCTCCCCGCGAACCGGCAAACCGGCACGATCAAGGACGTGCGGCACGTTGTGATCCTGATGCAGGAAAACCGGTCGTTCGACCACTATTTTGGCACGCTCAAGGGCGTACGCGGCTTCGGCGATCGTCATCCGGTTCCCCTTGAAAGCGGAAAGCCGGTGTGGTGGCAGCACAATGGTGCGCGACATCTGCCGCCCTTCCATCTCGATACGAAAACGACCAACGCCTTGAAGGTGCCGGGCACGCCGCACAGTTTTGCCGATGCACAGGCGGCGTGGAACCAGGGCAAGTTCGGTCTGTGGCCCAAGCACAAGACCGACTATTCCATGGGCTACTATCGCCGCGAGGACATTCCCTTCCAGTTTGCCCTGGCCGAAGCCTTCACCATCTGCGACGCCTATCACTGCTCTGTCACCAGCGGCACGGACCCGAACCGCATCGTGTTCTGGTCCGGCGCGGGCTTCGATCCCGAACTTTGCGCGCAAGGCATCAATTCGCAGGCTGACCGAAGCGAGCCGGACAATCTGCGCTGCTGGATCAAGGGCGCCCTGCCCGAGCCCGGCTACGCCTATGCCGGCAATGCCCTCACGTGGAAGACCATTCCCGAAGTGCTCGAAGATGCCGGAGTCGACTGGCGCATCTACCAGGACCCGAACGACAACTGGACCGGCGCGATGCACGGTGGCCTCGCCTTCGAGGGCTTCCGCTCCTCCAAGCCGGGCGAGCCGCTCTACGAAAAAGGCATGCGCCATCACTCGCTCGAAAAGCTTGCCCAGGACGTCGCGGACGGCACCCTGCCTGCCGTTTCTTGGGTCCTTCCGCCCAAGCCCTGGTCCGAACATCCCTCATCCTCGTCCCCGATCGAAGGCGCGGAATTCACTGCCCGCGTCCTCGACGCACTGACCGCAAACCCCGACGTCTGGGGCAGCACGGTCTTCTTCCAGACGTTCGATGAAAACGATGGCCTGTTCGATCACCTTCCGGCGGCGGCGCCTCCATCCTACAATGCCGATGGCACCCTTGCCGGCAAGTCCACCCTGCGTCTCGACGGGCACTACTTCGATGACCATGAAGATCGCCACACCTCCCGCGACGATGTGATCTCAGGGCGAATCCGCCCGTTCGGCCTGGGGCCCCGCGTTCCGATGTACGTCGTCTCGCCATGGAGCAAGGGCGGGTGGGTCAACAGCGAAGTGTTCGATCACACTTCGGTGGGCCAGTTCCTCGAACAGCGCTTCGAGGTGGAGATCCCCGCAATAAGCCCATGGCATCGCGCCGTTTGCGGCGATCTGACGTCCTGCTTCGATTTCGCAAGGGATGCGGACACCCGGTTTCCGGCGCTGCCAGACGTGTCCGGCTCGGTCGCCACAATCGCACGGCATCAGCAGCAGGCACGCATCCTGCCTCCCCGGGAACCGCAAGACCTGTTCCAGGAGCAGGGCCTGCGCCGGTCGCGCGCCTTGCCCTACCGGCTCGCCGTCGATGCCGTGTTCCTGGACACGCAGGTCCGACTGGACTTCTTCAATGATGGCGCGGCCGGCGTTGTCTATCACGTCTATGACCGTCTTCACCTCAACAGGATCCCGAAGCGGTACACGGTCGAAGCGGGCAAGCGGCTCGATGATGTCTGGCCGCTTGAGGACGGCGCGGCCTGCGATCTCTGGGTGCTGGGCCCGAACGGCTTTCTCCGCCACGTCATCGCGCGCACTCGCGCGCCTGCCGCCCTGGCTCGCGTGCGCCTCAGGCAGAGGACAGGACACGCGCAGCTGGCGGTGGAACTGCACAATCCCGCGCCAGGGGCGGTGGAAGTCCTGCTGGATCACGATGCCTACGGCACTGCCGCCGCGCGTCGTCTGGTGGTTGGCGCATCAGCAAAGCAGATCGCGGTGTGGGACGCCTCGGCAAGCCACGACTGGTACGACTTCACGGTCCTCACCGAGGGTCTTTCCATCCGTTCGGCAGGTCGCATCGAACGCGGCGCGGACAGCGTCAGCGATCCCCTGATGGCGGCTGCATTCTGGAAGGAAGCGTGATGATCAACCGTCGATCATTCATCGGCTCGGCAGCTGCCGGGATCCTGCTGCCGGCCTCGTTGGCCCGCGCCGCAGTAAAGACCAACCCGTTCACGCTCGGAGTCGCATCCGGTTGCCCAAGATCGGATAGCGTGATCCTTTGGACTCGGCTGGCGCCCGATCCCTTGCAAGGCGGCGGCATGCCTCCCGCCGACATCGCTGTGGGTTTTCGCGTGTGGGAGGATGCCGAACGGCGCAAGCTCCTGCGGGAAGGCACTGTCGCCGCGCCCGCGGCTGATGCGCATTCCGTACACCTGAAGCTCGCTGGCCTTCGTCCGGGTCGAGAATACTGGTACAGCTTCACGATAGGGGATTTTGAAAGTCCGCTCGGCAGGACACGAACGACCTCGCGCGATACCGGCAACGTCCGCCTTGCTCTTGCCAGTTGCCAATCCTGGCAGAGCGGCTTTTACGCGGCCCATTCCGACATCGCGACATGGGCACCCGACTGCGTGATCCATATCGGCGACTATATCTACGAAGGCGGTATCGGCACGATCGGCACCCGCACGGTGCAGAAGCCCGGCGAAACGCTGAGCTTCCGGACCGTTCGCCTGCATAACAGCGCCGAGATCGTCACCCTCTGGGACTATCGCAACCGTTACGCCCTGTACAAGTCCGACCGCGCACTCCAGGCGGCCCACGCCGCCGCACCGTGGATCGTCGCGATGGATGACCACGAGGTCGACAACAACTGGGCAGGTGACGTGCCGCAGGACCCCTGGGCCCAGACCCCGCTCGAATTCCGGGTCAGGAAGCTCGCCGCATTCAAGGCCTGGTACGAACACATGCCGGTGGAGCGGCCGCCGAAGATCGACGGGATTTCCGCATCGCTTGCGATGAACGATGTGTTTCGCTTCGGTCAGGCACAAGTCCACCTGCTCGATACCCGTCAGCATCGCAGCGACCAGGTCTGTGGCGAAGGGTTCCCGGGACAGGCACCCTGCACGGAACTGGGGATTGCCGAGCGTACCCTTCTTGGCACGGCGCAGGAGCAGTGGCTGGCGCGGGAACTGCGCGCCTCCGGGGCACGCTACAACGTCCTGGCGTCGCAGATATGGCTATCGCCGTGGCGCTTCGATGCGGGCGGCGATGCACCAGAGGTCAACATGGATGCTTGGGATGGCTATCCCGCCGCCCGTCAGCGCCTGATCGGAACGCTGGCCGATGGCGTTGCCAATCCTGTCATCATCAGTGGTGACTGGCACTGTGCTGCGGCCATGACGCTGCATGAAAGGCCATTCGATCCGTCGTCACGGCCGATCGCCCGCGAATTCGCGGGAACGTCGATCAGTTCAGATTGCGGATGGATGCGCGAGATGGAAGACAGCCGGGCCGTCAATGCCCACGCCCGATATCTCAATGCCCGACATCGCGGATATTGCCGTTTCGAAGCCGACGCCAGGCATTGGACCACGACTTACCGCACGGTGGCTGACCCTTACCACGCAGAGTCTCCGGTGCGTACCGATGTCGAGATGCGCTTGACAGACCTCTAGGAGCAGCCGGACGGGTGGGCAGGACTGCGTTGCGGGCGGCCGCACGCGGCAATTTCAGGCCCTCGAAACGGTACGATGTAACTCGACGAACCGGATTGCTATTCGTGTTGCCCGGTTCACGAATGTCAGCGAGCGGTTCATGATTGCCTCGCGTTCTCTGTCACCAGACGCGCAACGGCGCCTAGAACGTCTGGCCGTCATCGGCAATTTTGACTGGTCCGGAGTAATGCGCCTTGATTTCCTCCGCATACCGCTTTGCCGCCTCGGGCTCGGTTGTCGCTCCGCCACCTGCGATGTGAGTCACCACGACTGCCTTCACCGCCGCTTTGCGGGCAATCATTCCGATGTCCGCTGTCGTGATGTGGTGCGCCTTGAGATGCGTTTCCGTGTTTGCCAGGTCCTGCGCAGACATCTCGACCGACCGCCTGCGCAACGCGGTCATCGTGGCGTCTACGTCGATCATTTCGCTCACAAGCAGGTCTGCCCCGGCAGCGATAGCCGTTACCTTGTCGCTTGGACCGGTATCACCGGTGTAGGCGATGGATCGATCCGCCATATCGAAGCGGAAGGCGAACGATTTGAACAGCCGGCTTTCCTCGGATCCTGCGGGAAAGCTGTAGTGCGTATTTTCAGCAACCTTTACCTTGATATCGCCCAGGCTGATCTGGTCGCCGTCATTGACTTCGCGCACGATGATGCCGGTTGCCGGATCGATCGGCACCTCCCCTGGCACACCAAAGCCGGATTGGGCACTGGGGCGCATGGCGGAAATGAGCCCATCGATGATTGCCCTGGTTCCATGCGGGCCGTAGATCGTCAGCGGCGTCGTCGTGCGGGTCTGGAGCCTGAGGCCCAGAACGCCATAGAGCCCGCCGATATGATCGAAATGGATATGGCTGATCCAGATGCTGCGCAGGTCACGATAGTTGCTTCCGGCGCGGATCATCGCGGTAGCTGCACCGTCACCGGCATCGACGAGATGCGCTTCGCCATGGCGCATCAGCAGATTGGCAGGTTCGGCGCGCTGCGCACTCGGCATCGGACCGCCCATCGTGCCGAGGGTCACCCAGTCGAAATGACCGCTCTGACGGTCAGCGGAAGCCGCGATCTTTGCCTGTTGCGCCGATGGCGCGGGCGGCACCTGTGCAAACGCAGAGGTTACCGACCCGCTCAGCATGACGAGAATCAGGGCGGTGTTGGTGTACAGTCCGGTCATCGCGACCTCCGTGCCGAGTTTGGTCAGAAAGTCAGTCGCGCCAGATCGCTGCCGAGCACGACCTTGCCTGAATAGCTGGAGCGGACCACCGCCAGGTCTGCATCCGACACGACGCCTACATGGGAAAGCACCAGCATCTTCACATTGGCAGCGGCTGCAAGTTTGCCCACCTCAAGTGGCGAGAGGTGCTCCATATCCATATGGCTGCGAACCATCGGTGGGACAGCCGCGCGGTCTTCCAGCGAGGCCATTTCGGCCACGAGAATATCCGCGCCCTTGGCAAAGTCTGACAATTCTGCCGTCGGACCGGTGTCGCCGGTGAAGACGATCGTGCGCCCCTGCCCTTCGAACTTCAGCGAATAGGACTGGTCGCGGTTCCTGCCAGCCGAAGGCGGCAGGTTGAAGTGCGTGTTGGGCAGCGCCGTAATCCGCACGGTCCCGTCATCCAGAACCACTCCGGCAGCAAACTCCTGCGTGGCAAGGAAGTCCTTGGGCGAGCGCGGCAAATGGTTTTCCACCATCCTGATTCGCGCGCTCGGCATCATGACGGCGACCACACCCTCGCCGAGGGCATTGGTGCCTTGCGGCCCGAACACGGTCATCTTTGGCAAGCGCAGGGTGTAGGCAAACGAGGCAAGTGCGGGCAGGCCTGCGTAATGATCATCATGCAGGTGTGTCAGCAGAACTGTCGAAACATCGGTTGCCTGAAGCCCGGCCTTCCCCAGTTGGTGGACAACCCCTTCCCCGGCGTCGATCAGATACGTCTTGCCCGCAAGGGTCAGTAGCGTTGCAATCCCTGCGCGATCTGCCCGGGCAATCGGGCCGCCGGCCGCCCAGGAGCACGATGCCGGCCTCTTCCGGCACCGGCGGAGTGGCATGTGGCACCTCTGTCGCAACCGGGAGCCGCGCTGGCGCCGCGTGACTACAGGCCGCGACCGTGGCGCTGGCCAGACCCAGCAGGCAGATTGCCAGTCTCATCGAATCTCCTCTCGCAGAAGGGAGGCATAAAGGCCTCCCGCTCCGCATCTTGTTTGGCCAGACTTGTCAGAAACGGAAGCCCACACGGGCACCGTACGTGCGCGGTGCGCGCAGGGTAGCGTAGCCGACGTTCAGGATCGGGCGGTTACCGGCCCTGGCATAGATGACCTCGTTCTCGATGTTGTTGATGAAACCGGTCAGGCTCCAACGGTCATCAGGCCCATTGAGCGTGAGGAAGGCATCGGACGTCATGAACGACTTCTGCCGCTCCCGCTCGATGAAATCGGCATTGAGATAGAACGACGATGAAAGGTTCGTGCGCGCCCCCGCAACGACATTCAGGTCGTTGCCAAGTTCGAAGGTGTGTTCGTAACCAAGGTTCGCGACCCACTTCGGTGATTGGACCGTAGGCTTGCCCGAGCAGTCGGTATCATAGAAGCGCGCCGCATTGACGCCAGGGTTGGCAAGGCGCGAACCGGTTACGATGCAACCAGTCGGCAGGGCAGCACCCGTGTTCGAGAAGTTGGCCGTCTTCAGCGAATTGTACTTGCCGTTGAGGTACTGGACATTGGCGTTGAACCGGTCGTGCGATGTCAGCGCGAAGGCCAGTTCGAGCTCGGCGCCATAAATGCGCGACTTGCCGGCATTCACGGTTATTCCGCCATTCGCGAACAGACCTGTGCCGGTGCGGACGCCGCCGACGAAAGTGACCTGCTGGTCGATGTAATCCCAGTAGAACGCTTCGAGATTGACCTGCAGGCGGTTGTTCAGGAAACGGTTCTTGGTCCCGACGGTATAAGCGGTCAGCTTTTCGGGAGCGAAGGTGTTGTTTGGCGGGCTCGCCACGAAGAAGCCACCGCTCTTGAAGCCTGTGGCGACGTTCGCATAGACGAGCGATGCTGGTGCCGCATCCCACTCCACGCCCGCCTTCCACGTGAACTTCTCGAACGAAAGAGCGCCGTCGAACGGTGCGCCGAGCGGCGGTCTGACCGGACCAGGGCGACCGCCCGACACGGACGACGTGCGCTGGTCCTTGTCTTCCTTGGTGTAACGGCCGCCGGCCACAAGGCGCAGCGTGTCGGAGACGTCAAACGTCAATTGGCCGAAGATGGCGCGGGACTCTGTCTTCAGGTTGGGGTTGAAGCGTGTCGTCGAGAGATCGCCCTGCGCAAAGTAGTTCAGCGCATTCTGCTCTTCCCAGTAGTAAAAGCCGCCAAGGACGTAGCGCAGACGTTGATCGGCCTTGGACGACAGGCGAACTTCGAGCGACATCTGGTCGGAGCTATCCGTGATCTCGCCGAGGAATCCGGGAAGATAGGTGCGGAAATCTGTATCGGTCCGGCGATAGGCCGGGATTACCGTAAGGTCAGCAAAGCCAAGATCGCCTTCGACAGTGGCGCTGACGCCCCAGAATTCGTTATCGAGATAGCCGTCACCGCGCGGCGTGTACACGCAGTTGCTCCGCACGAGATTGCCAAAACCGCCACAGAAGGGAGGAGCCGGCTGCGTTGCAGCAAAGGCGCTGACAGCAGCAACCGACAAGGGGTCCGAGCCGCCGATGCGGTCGGACAGGGGCGGTGCATTGACGTTCGCCTGCGGAATCAGGACGTTGCCCGGACCTTTGCCACGCTGGTTGAAGTAATCGGCAACCAGCAGCATCGACCACTGGTTGTCAGGCTTGATCAGCAGCGATGCACGCGCCGCCTCGCCCCGTTCATCGTCGTAGTTGTCGGACAGATAGCCATCACGATCAACGATCTGGGTGGCAAGGCGCAGGGCCACGGTTTGGCCGATCGGCAGGTTGATCGCGCCGGTGCCCTTCTTGGCATCGTAGTTGCCGTATTCCAAAGTGACGTCGCCCGAAAACTCGCCCAGCTTCGGGCGCATAGGCAGGACGTTGATGGCGCCGCCGGTGGCGTTGCGCCCATAGAGCGTGCCTTGCGGACCCTTGACCACTTCGACGCGTTGCAGATCATAGAACGTGCCGGCCGGCGCGGTCGGTCGTCCTACGAAGACGCCGTTGAAGTTGAAGGACACCGCATTCTCGGCAAACGAGTTGCCCGAATTCGTGCCAACGCCGCGCAGGAAGAAGCTTGTGCTCGAGCCACCTGAGGGCTGAACCTGAAGGGCGGGAACGAGCTTGCTGAGACCCGTTGCTTCGCTGACTCCCGAATTGATCAGGGCGTCCCCGGTGACGGCTGAAACCGCAAGTGCGGTCCTCTGCAGGGTTTCGGCACGGCGCTCGGCCGTAACGACGATTTCGGCAAGGCCGCCCTGATTGCCATTTTCTGCTGCAGTTTCGGCCGCTTCTTGTGCAAGAGCAGGCCCTGCCAAGGCAAAGGCGCTAACGCCGGTTGCGAACGCGAGAACAGTGCGCTTCATTTTCCACTCCCCAGATGCCTTTTTGGAATCCGCGTCGGCGGATACAGCCACGATATTGGCGCAGCCGCATAAAGGCTGGAAGAACAGTTTGATTAGAGCCCTATAAGCAGCGCTGATGCCCGTCAGCTAGACAGCGGGTCCAATTTCGCACTGTCGACCACTGCGAGTATCCTTGAAACCAGCCATTGGAGGCCCGCGTCATTCTGCCGCACCTTGTGGAACTGCAGATGTTCCTCGACGTGGACAGGCGCACCCGGAAGTGGTTGAATTCGAAGGGGAAAGTTACGACAGAAACGCATTGCCAGGCTGGCCGGGACAATCGACATCCTGTTCGTGCCAAGCAACAGGGTCGGTATGCTGGCAAAATTGCCGACGATGATCGACGATTCCGTGACCTTCCGTGCGCTCATCAGGCCCGCGAACCCCGAGCGAGCCTTGAACCCGCCGCGAAAGAATGCGGCAACGAGGCTGACACGCTCGACATCGTCCTGGGACGGCGGCTGCGCCATGACCGGATTGCTCCGGCAACCGAGGAGGACCATTTCCTCGCGGACGAGAAACCGTGTCGGGTGGTCCGGTCCGAGCAACTGCTTGGGCAGGATGGTCAAGTCTACCTCGCCCTGCTCTAGCGGCAGCCAGGATTCCGGAACTGGTGGCATGACCCTGATCCTGATCCCCGGCGCATCATCGTCGATCCGTCGAAGCGCATCGACCAGAAAGGATTCGATGACATAATCCGTCGCCTGGATGACGAAGCTGCGCTCGGCGGTCGTCGGATCGAAAGCCCCGGTATTGTCGAGCATGCTGCGCAGGCCAAGGAGTGCCTTGGTGACCTCGTCTTGAAGACTTTCTGCCAAGGCAGTCGGGATCATGACGTTGCCCTGGAGAACCAGGATTTCGTCGTGGAACTGCTCGCGCAGCTTTCGCAAAGCGATGCTGATTGCAGGCTGTGTGACATTCAGGGCCCGTGCGGTATCTGAAACGCTGCGTGTCTTCAGCAATGAGTCAAGTACGACGAGAAGGTTGAGGTCGAACCCGTGAAAACGCATCGGCACTTCCTTTACAAAGACGTGTCGTATTCCCGTCGGCAGTCTGAGACATAAAACTCGTTTATGTCTTCTTATATCCCGATGCAATTCGCTAATGGCCATGAGGCTTTGTATGCAGGTTTCGCATCAAAGGCGGACTGCGCAGCATGACATCCAGTACGACCAGTCTGGGGGGCGGTGTAGGCATCGATCCCCGCGCTCTGATTACATTTGCCAACGTATGCGAGGCAGGCACACTCAGCGGCGCAGCGCGGCGCATGAACGTCTCGCAACCCTCGATCTCGCTTACGATCGGACAGCTCGAAAAGCGTCTCGGGGTGACGTTGTTTGAACGCAGTGCCAGCGGTGTGCTGCTCACGGCTGAAGGACAGGCCCTGCGTAGTCGAGCCGACGCATTGAAGAACCTGATTGCCGATGCGCGACGAGCCGTAGACCTCGTCCGCATGAACATGTCAGGGCCGCTCAGGATCGGGGGCACCCCGGGGGCGCTGGTCAGCCTCTTGCCCCATGCGCTTGCGCACATGGAACGATCGGCAGCGGGTTTCGAGCTTACCGTGCTGGAAAGAACCGAGGCCGAATTGACCGGGATGCTGCGCAAGGGGGAAATCGAACTCGCTCTCGTAACGACGAAGATCGACCCCCCGCCGGTCGGCATTACCGAGTTCACGGTTGCCTCCGATCCATTTGCACTCGTGGCGAGCGCGCAGAATGCGGCTGTATCAGAGAATGCCAACCTTGCCGGCCTGATTGGCCTTCCGTGGATCTTGCCAGACGCGGGCGGCGGCTTTCGGCGTCAGATCGATGCGCTGTTTCTGGCGAACGAAATCCAGCCCCCGGCCAATGTGCTGCGCTGTGATTCCCTGCTTACAACCAAGGCGATCGTATCGCGTACGGATCGGGTCACGATTCTGCCCAAGCGTGTGGTCCGGCCAGAGGTTGCCTCTGGCGAACTGAAGGCCATCGAAATCGCGGACAGCACGTTCACGCGGCACATCGGCGTGCGCGTTTCGGCAGAACTTGCGCTTTCGCCCTTGGCGGAAAGCCTGATCGAGGCTCTCTCGTCACTCGAATAGGCGGCCTGCGTACAGAGCCATAAGGTGGCGCTATAACGATATTGGGCATTGATACTTCTCCAATATCGGCTCCGCCGATAAGCCTCTCCTGAACAAAAATCGGGAGTGGGCCATGTCCTCAGTGCTTGTCTGCAACGTGCGAATTTTCGATGGTGAAACGCTGCTTGACGGCGAGAGGTGGGTCCGGATCGAAGGCGCGCAGATCGCAGTCATGGGTGTGGGCAAGCCGATTGCATCTGACGCCGATGTGGTGATCGACGGGGCTGGCCGTGTTCTGATGCCGGGCATGGTCGAATCGCATGCGCATCTGACGTGGGGTTCCTCGGTCGAGAAGATCTATCACCAGTTCATCCTGCCTGCCGACGAGC
>JAPLPG010000120.1 GCA_026400375.1 Novosphingobium sp.
CCGCCTCGATCTGCGCGGTCGTCGCCACGGTGAAGTCGGCGCTGCCATCGGCCAGCGCTGCCGCCGCGTCATAGCCGGTCGGCACGTGGATCAGGTCCTTGGCGAGGGTGCCCCCGGCATGGCCGAGCAGGTAGAAGTCGGGGATCGAGGCCAGCTCCACCGTGATCGGCCGTCCCTTGAACGCCGCCGGCACCGCCTCGCAGTTGCCGCCATCGCGCGAACAGGCCGCCCCAAACGTCTCGCGATAGTAGGGCGCAAGGAACACCACATTGTCCTCGGCCTGCATCAGCTGGCGCTCGAACGGTACGTGCAGCATCACGTCGCAGGGCTGGAAGCCGAGCAGCCCGCCGCGCCAGACGACGTTGCGCAAGTCGTCGGAAATGTCTTCGCCAGCAAGGAACAGCTGCAAGTCGGCCCGCACGCCCAGCGCCTCGGCCAGAGCGTGCGCGATGTCGGCATCGATGCCCGCCACCTTGCCATCCTGACTCCACGACCATGGCCGGTTGTCCGAATAGAGCCCGACCCGAAGGACTCCTGTGTCCTTGACCTTCTCAAGCGGTGCGGCAAAGGCGCGGGATGACGCGGCAAGCGCGGTCAGCACCAACCCTTGCAGGAGCGAGCGCCTGTTGACGGTCAGACTGCTCACTCGTCGGTGTGCTTTGATTCGATCCAGGTGCGGATCGCCCAACCGGCCTTCTGGCCCAGCACCTCGCCCATTGGCGGCATGTAGACCTTGCCGTCGCGCGCAGAGCCGTGCTGGAAGCGCTGGATGAACCATTCATCGCCGCTGTCGCCGGTTTCAAGGTAGCGCAGGTCAGGCGCGATGCCGCCCGAGATCGCGTCGAGCCCGTGGCAGCGCGCGCAGTTCTGGCCATAGGCTGACTGGCCGATTTCCAGCGCCTTCTCGTTGCCGCGATAGGGATTGACCGTGACCCAGGCATCGTTGCCACCGGCAAGGTCGGGCAGGGCAGTGGTGTCAACCGGCTGCGGCGTCACGTTGCCATGGGCGGACAGGCTCGATGCGATGGCGCCGGTGGCAAGCGCAGCCGCCGCCGTGATCATCAGTCATCCTCTGCGACACGGGTGCGGATGATCGTCCGCCCCGATGATGTGCCTTGCTTATCGCGCTGACGGTCCATCGCAAATTGAACCATGGTACAAGACCCCCGACTCTGGACCAAGGTGTCATAGCGATGAGCCCTCGCGCGCGATATTGTGCGCAGCATGGAGAGACACCTGAAGGCATTCGCTGCGGCCCTGCTGCTCGGCACCACCCTCGCGCCCGCGGCCCACGCCACCCGCGCCTATGTCAGCAACGAGCGGTCCTCGACCGTGACCGTGATCGACGTGGAGAAGGGCGCGGTCGAGGCGGAATGGCCCGTGGGCAAGCGCCCACGCGGCATAGCCATGACCCGCGACGGCAAGGCCCTGCTTGTTGCCGCCAGCGCCGACAACGCGGTCGAGATGCGCGATCCCGCCACCGGCGCGCTGATTGCTGCCCTGCCGTCGGGGGCAGACCCGGAGCAGTTCTTTCCCGCCTATTCCGGCGATCTCCTCTTCGCCGCGAACGAGGATAACGGCGCGGTGACCGCGATTGACCTCGCCGCCCGCAAGGTCGCGTGGCAAGTCCCCACCGGCAACGAGCCCGAAGGGGTGGCGCAGAGCCCGGACGGCAAGTGGCTGCTGGTCACCAGCGAGGAGGACAACACCGTCGCGTGGATCGATCTTGCCACGCGCACAGTGGTCGAGGAAATGGAGACCAACGCGCGGCCCCGGCACATCGAGTTCGAGGCCAGCGGCGCCAAGGTGTGGATCGCCGCCGAAATGGGCGGCACCGTCCAGATCGCCGACACGGGCACCCGGGCCATCGAACAGACCCTGGCTTTTGCCCCGCCCGGCGTGCCTGCCTACAAGGTCATGCCCTGCGGCATCCGCTTCACGCCCGATGGCCGGACCGCCGTGGTTGCGCTTGGGCGGGCAGGCAGCATCGCCGTGGTCGATGTGGCAAGCCGCAAGGTGCGTGGCTATGTCAAGGTTGGTGACCGCCCGTGGCACCTTGCCATCACGCCTGACGGCAGTCGCGCGATCATCGCCAACGGGGCCAGCGATTCCGTGTCGTTCGTCGACATTGCGGCGATGCAGGTGACCGCCACGATCAAGGGCGGCGGCGGGCCGTGGGGGGTGGCGCTGGGGCGCTGATCCTCGCACGTTGCGCGGGCATGCTTCGACAGGCTCAGCGTGAGCGGAATTTGGGAACTATCCTCCTCTGCCGCTCATCCTGAGCCTGTCGAAGGATGTTTACGCAAGCCGCCGCTGCCCCTTCGTCATTGCGAGGAGGCGAAGCCGACGAAGCGATCCGGAGCGATTTGCCATGACACTCTGGATTGCTTCTCCCGCTGCGCGGGCTCGCAATGACGAGCAAGATGGGGGAGTACAAGACCTTCGCCTTATCCCAAAGTCCAACGCCCAAAGTCCAATATCGCAAAGCTTTATCGCGCAGCATTGTCCCCGCTCAGTCGCAGAATAATCGACACGACCTTTGACGGAGGGGACCACACATGACTATCAGGAAGGCGCTTTGCGCCTCGGTTGCGCTCGCCACGATGGCGATCGCGACAACGCCCGCCTATGCGGGCACGGCCGAACTTCTCAAGCGCCTGCACGAAAAGGGCATCCTTTCCGACGAGGAATATGCCGAGCTGCTGGCCGAGGAAGCGAAACCGTCTCCTGCCGCTGCAGCGGCTGCTGGCGACACCATGACCCGCGCCAGCGAGGCCATCGATTCCAGCCGCATGGTCCGGATGACCGACAGCGGCATCGGCCTTGAGGTCGGCCCCGCGACGATCACCTTTGCGGGATCGGTCAACGGGTTCTATGTCCACGACAACCCCGCCACGCCGACGGCGCGCACCGCGGTGACCGGCGGCATCGCCAGCGTCGGCGCGAACAACTCCAGCGCGATCCGCAACGGCCTGCTGCCCGGCTTCCTCAAGGTATCGGTTGCAGCCAAGCAGTCCGGCTGGGACGTCGGCGCCACGTTCGGCATGTACCCCGGCATCAACTCCACCGCGTGGGGCGCGCTGGGCGCCAACAACGGCGGCCAGCCCACCGCGCTGGCCACCGCCGGGATCGATTTCCGCCAGACCTTCATGACCTTTGGCAAGCCCGATGTCGGCACCTTCAAGATCGGCCGCGATATCGGCCTGTTCGGTTCGGAAGCGATCCTCAACGATATCACGCTGCTGTCGTCGGGCACGCCCGGCAACAACGTGGCGCCCGGCAACACCACGCTGGGCCGCATTGGCGTGGGCTACATCTACACCGATTTCCAGCCGCAGATCACCTATACCTCGCCCAGCTTCTCGGGCCTTCAGGCCTCGGTCGGGGTGTTCCAGCCACTGTCCTCGCTCACGGGTCCGGCTGAAAGCAATTCGGCCCCCGGCTTCCAGGGCAAGGTTACCTATGACGGCAAGTTCGGCGACGTTGCCGCGCGGCTGTGGGTTTCGGGGATCACCCAGAAGCACGATATCGTGGGCGGCGGCAGCTTTACCGGCAGCGGGCTGGATGTGGGCGGCAAGCTGACCGTCGGCCCGGTGACCGCGACCGGATATTACTACACCGCCAGCGGCCTTGGCACGACCGTGCTCGGCCTGTTCGACACGGGTCCGCGCCAGGTTGGCGCAGGCGTGGCCAAGCGCGATTCGAGCGGTTTCTATGGGCAGGCCATGGCCACGTTCGGCAAGGTCTCGATCGGCGGGAGCTATGGCGAAAGCCATCTTGATTACGCCAGCACTGCCGACCGCGTGGCCAACCCCAACCTGCTCGACGTCAACTCCAGCTACGTCGGCCAGCTTCGTTATGGCCTGACCGCGTGGGTCACGCTGATCGGCGAATACGTGCATTCCAAGGCTGTCGCCCATTCCGGCAACACGGCCCAGAGCGATGCCCTGGCAGTTGGCGGAATCCTGTTCTTCTGAGCGGGTTTTCAGAAACTTAACATCGGATATGACAGTCCACCCTTGTCGGCGGCGCATTTCTCCTCTCTTACCGCCGCCGACATGCCTTTTTTCCCATCGTCATCCGGAAAGTCGCAGCAGATGGACGACACCATGCTCTTGAAGACCCGTGCGATGCGGGTTGGCGGCCTTGTGGCTGCTGCCGCGCTCGCATCAACCGCGCTTCCCGCCCTTGCCGAGGAAGGCCCCGGCGGCGAAATCGTCGTGCGCGGCACGGGCCTGGAAAAGACCCCCGGCACGCCTGCCTATTCGGCCGTCGAGATCGGCCGCGATGCCATCACCAGGTCTGCCTCGGGCCGGATCGAGGATGTGCTGACACAGGTCGCCGGATTCCAGCAGTTCCGCCGGTCGGACAGTCGCTCGTCCAACCCTTCTGCCCAAGGCGTCACCCTGCGCGCGCTGGGCGGCAATGCCACCAGCCGGGCGCTGGTGCTGCTCGATGGCGTGCCGATGGCCGATCCGTTCTTCGGCTATGTCCCGCTGCCGGCGCTGACCCCGGATTCGCTGAGTTCGATCCGCGTCACCCGTGGCGGCGGCTCCGGCCCGTTCGGCGCGGGCGCGCTTTCGGGCACGATCGAGCTGGAAAGCGCAGGCCCGGATCAGTTGGGGCTGGTGAATGGCCAGCTGCTCGCCAGCCAGCGGGGCGAAACCGAAGCGGCATTGAGCATCGCGCCGCGCCTTGGTGCCGGCTTTGCGGTCGTCTCAGGCCGCTGGGATCGCGGCAAGGGCTTCTTCACGACGCCGCAAGCGCAGCGCGTGCCTGCCACCGTGCGCGCCCGTTATGAATCGTGGTCCACGCAGGTCCGTGCGGTTGCGCCGCTGAGCGACACGGTTGAGCTCCAGGCCCGCGCGCTGGTCTATCGCGATGATCGCCTGCTGCGCTTCAAGGGGGCCACCACCTCCAGCGAAGGGCAGGACGCCAGTCTGCGCCTGGTCGGCCGGGGCGATTGGCAGTTCGATGCGCTCGGCTATGTCCAGGTCCGCAATTTCGACAACATCGTGGTGTCCGCCACCAGCTTCCGCCCGACGCTCGACCAGTACGATACGCCGGCACAGGGCCTTGGCGGCAAGTTCGAACTGCGCCCGCCGGTGGGCGGGAACGACGTGCTGCGCCTGGGCGTCGACTGGCGGCGGGCTTCGGGCACGATGAAGGAAAACGCGCTCAATGCCACCACCGGCGCGGTGACCGCGCGGCGGCGGGCAGGGGGCGTGAACACCGATCTTGGCTTCTATGCGGAAAACGACCTGACGCTGGGCGCGCTGGTGCTTACCGGCGGGCTGCGCGCCGACCGGACCGTTATTGCGGACGGGTACTTCGAGGTGCGCAACAACGCAGGGGCCGTCACCAGCCGCAACGATTATGCCACGCAAAGCGACTGGACCGTCACCTGGCGCGGCGGCGCGGTGCTGCGGGCGAGCGAGGCGATTGCGCTGCGCGCTGCGGCCTATACCGGGTTGCGCCAGCCGACCTTGAACGAGCTGTACCGGCCGTTCACCGTCTTCCCGGTTACCACGCAGGCCAACGCTGCCTTGCGCAATGAAACGCAGAAGGGTTTCGAGGCGGGGATCGACCTCACACCGGCCAAGGGCCTGCGCCTCTCGCTTACCGGGTTCGACAACCGGATCGAGGACGCCATCGCCAATGTCACCATCGGCACCAACTTGCGCCAGCGCCGCAATGTGGACCAGATCCGCGCGCGGGGCATCGAAGGCACCGCACACGCCGACATCGGCATCGTGCGCTTCGATGGTTCGCTGGCCTGGACCGATGCGGAAGTGCGCAACGGCGCAGGCTCCAACCTCACCGGCAAGCGCCCGGCGCAGACGCCGCGCCTGGCCGCTTCGGCCACGCTGGGCCTTGCGCCGGCGCCGGGCTGGGACGTGGCCGCCACGCTGCGCCATGTCGGCCAGCAGTACGAGGACGATCTTGAGATCGACAGCCTGAAGGCGGCGACTACGCTGGACCTGTTCGCGCAAGTGCCGCTGCCGCGGGGCGTCAGCCTTGTGCTGCGCGCCGAAAACCTGTTCGATAGCGAAATCGTCACGCGCAATGCCGGCGGATCGATCGATCTTGGCAATCCGCGCACGATCTGGGCGGGTCTGCGCCTGAAGATCTGAAGCGATGCGTAAACTGGTGCCCCTCCTGCTCTGCGCTGCGCCCGTTCCGGTCGTGGCGCAGGACGCCGCCCAGATCGTTGTCAACGCGCCCGGCGGCATGATCGATCTGGATGAGGCGCGGGGCCTTGATCCGGCGGCAATCGACGCCTCGGGCCGCCCCGATCTTGGCCGCGCGCTGGAACGTGCGATCCCCGGGCTGACGCTGGCAGAGGCGGCGGGCAATCCGTGGCAGGCCAGCATCGGCTGGCGCGGCTTTTCGGCAGGGGCGCTGCAGGGGATGGAGCAGGGGCTTGCCGTCTATCTCGATGGCGTGCGCTTCAACCAGCCGTTCGGCGATGTGGTGCTGCTCGATCTCCTGCCCGACACCGTGCTGACCGCGGCGCAAGTCAACGATGCCAATCCGGTGCTTGGGCGCAATGCGCTGGCCGGATCGCTGCTGGTCCAGACCGGCGATGGCGTGAGCCTTGCGGGCCTGCGGGCGCAGAGCGATGTCGACAGCGAAGGCATGGTCGGCGGGGCGGCAAGCTATGGCAGGGGGACCGCCAACGGCAATGTGCTGGTCGCGTTCGAGGCGCGGCATGACAACGGGTGGCGCGTGGCCAGCCCGTCGACGCTCTATCGCGGTTTCGTGAAGGGGCTGCACCGGGGCAACGGCTGGGGCGTGGAACTTTCGGCGCTTGGCGCGGCGACCGATCTTACCGGCAATGGGGTCTCTCCGGTCGAGTTGCTCGACGCGCGGTACGATGCCGTGTTCACCCGGCCCGATACCACGCGCACCCGCTTTGCCCGCATCGTCGCCGCGCCGTGGCTGGCAACGGGCGAGACATCGCGCATCGAACTGCGCGCGCACTGGCAGTACCTCGATCGCCGCAACGCCAATGGCGATCTGGCCGATTTCGGCCCCTGCGATGCCGATCCCGCCGCGCTCTGCGTCGAGGATGACGACGATGGCTTCACCGATCCGCTGCTGTCGGACGGGCGCCCCGTTGCTGCCGATGCCGCGGGCGACGATCCCGCCGTGTTCAATCGCGGCAAGGAGCGCACCCGCGTGTGGGGGGCCACGCTGCAGTGGCAGGACACGGTGGAAACGGCGCTGGGCACGCGCCGCATCGCGCTGGGCGGAACCTGGGAACATGCCCGCACCCGCTTTGCCGCATCGACCGATCTGGGCGAGCTGGAAGAGAA
>JAPLPG010000335.1:0-7507 GCA_026400375.1 Novosphingobium sp.
CAAGCTCAGGATGAACGGGATTTGTGTGGCTCAGGATGATCCTTTGACCCGCTCATGCCGAGCTTGTGAAGCATCCCGCACCGATCAGGCCGCTTGCGCGCTGTCCGCTGGGCCCCCCTTCAGCACGAACCGCTTGTCGCAGTAGCCGCATTCGACAAAGCCACGCTCGTCAATTTCGAGCCAGACGCGCGGGTGGCCAAGCGCCGCGCCGCCGCGAATGTCGGTGGCGCCATCGCACTTGACGCGGTGGCTATCGGTAAGGACGGTTTCTGGTGCCTGGATCATGGGCGGCCAGATAGCAGCGCTTGCTGATGATTTCCAGTATATCCAGCGAAATTCGGGGCAACCAGATTTCGTCAACCCCGATCCAGCCAGCTTCAGTTCCGATCAGCTTTGCACCCGGATGATGTATCCTGCGCGCGACTGTTCGGGCGGCAAGTGGCCGTATCCTTCGACGAGTAGGCTATCATGCCGAAGATCTGGACTGGTGAGCCCGGGGATATAAAGCTGTTCGATCGAAATCCCGGATTCATCGACCCCGGTCAGGATTTCATTCAGGCCAAGCCGGGGGTTCTTGCGGATGACCGGGGCACTGGCCCCGCAATAGGCCATCAGTGGCACCTTGAGCCGAGCTTGCACCACGACCGTCATCTCGTTCCATTCGGGCGGGACGCATGCCAGCAGGCGTAAGGCGACTTGTACCGACAGTCCGCGCGCATCGGCCACTTGCACCACCCGCTTGTACTGGTCCCACTGCAACCACCAGCACCCGGCAAGCGCGATATGCGGCAGACCGCTTCCGGCAAACCGGATGATTCGCGTGCCTGCAGCAAGCTCCACCGCACGCGGGGTGAGCATTCCACCGTTGGTGATACGCAACAGCACATCGCCTGCCGGGCTGACGATTTCGGTGTTGGCGTTGCCAGGGCTTGCCCCACTGGCCTGAAGCCTTGCTTCGGGGCGTTCGAACCAATCCTGATTTGCTGTCCGCGCCACCGATAGTCTCCGTTGGGGCAACCTTCAGGTCGGCAACGTAGCGTGAAAAGCACTTCAAGGGGTGTGCGCAGGCGCACAGCGGGCTTTACGGGCCGGTTCAGAAACGGCAGGAAGCCCGCATGGAAATTACCGACAGTCCCGCCCCCGCCATTCGAATCCGCGATCTGGTAAAGCGCTATGCGCCCACCGGAAAGTCTGCTGGCAAGCTGGCGCTGGACGGCGTGAGCTTCGATGTGCCGCAAGGGCAGATCTTCGGGCTGCTGGGGCCGAACGGTGCGGGCAAATCGACGCTGATCAACACGCTGGCAGGGCTGGTGATGAAGACGTCGGGCACGGTGGAAATCTGGGGCCACGATATCGACCGCGACGTGCGCAACGCCAAGGCATCGATCGGGATCGTGCCGCAGGAAATCGTGTTCGATCCCTTCTTCACGCCGGCCGAAGTGCTGGAGAACCAGGCGGGGCTCTATGGCGTGCCCAAATCGCTGCGGCGGACGGTGGACCTGCTGCGCGCGGTTCACCTTTCGGACAAGGCCAATGCCTATTCGCGATCGCTTTCGGGCGGCATGAAGCGCCGCCTGCTGATTGCCAAGGCGATGGTCCATGCCCCGCCGGTGCTGGTGCTGGACGAGCCGACCGCGGGCGTCGACGTGGAACTGCGGCGGCAGCTGTGGGAACTGGTCGGCGACATGAACCGCGATGGCGTGACCGTGGTGCTGACCACGCATTACCTCGAGGAAGCCGAGGAGTTGTGCGACCGCATCGCGATCATCAACCACGGCAAGCTGATCGCCAACAAGCCGACACGCGAACTGGTGGACATGGCGCGTGAGAAGATCGTGGTGCTGACGCTGGACCGCACCGTTGATGTTGCACCGCAGCATCCGGCGTTCCGCAAGAGCGTGATTTCCGGCGAACGGCAGATCGAGATCGGGTATGACAAGGACGCGATGACGGCAGGCGAAGTCATGAGCCTGGTGCAGGGGCAGGGCTATGCCATCGTCGACGTTTCGACCCGCGAGGCCGATCTGGAGGATGTGTTCGTCACGCTGACCAGCCAGCCGCGCGAAGCGGCATGATGGGTGGATGTCCGCGCGAAGGGGCGTCAGACTATGGCGCGAGCATTGATACTGCTGGATTTACCGGGATTCAGTAGGGTCTAGTCAACATTGTAGACGGGCGTCTCGTTGCCCGTGCGGCGACGCCAGCCGCCGCCTTCGCGCCGCCGGATCGCGGTGCGGCAGTGCTTGCAGGTGCCGACGAAAGCCTGGCCGTTCCATTCGACGGAGTCCCGCTCCGGCCTGTGCCGGTTGAACAAACAGAAAAAACGTGATCCCGCCATGACTTAGCTGCCTGTCAACATGCCCCTAAGGGGGACTACCTATCATGTTGCGCTTGCGAAAAACAGCGCCGGACTGGTTAACACTGATTAAAATAATTGTTCAATATCAAGGTTAAATCGTTATCTCGCAGTTGCAAACCGAAAGTCTGCCACTTTCCTTGGTCCCTGCTGCAGCGTAGGGCAGTCAATCCGCGCCCTGCGCGCGGCACTGGGAAAGGATTTTCGCATGAGCGGCGAAGCGGTTGCACAGCGCGGCGAAGGCGCGGTTCAGGGCACGGATAGCGGCCACGACGTCCTGATCATCGGTTCCGGCGCGGCCGGGCTGACGGCGGCGCTGGTGCTGGCCGAAAGGTGCCGCGTGCTGGTGCTGGCCAAGGGCGCGCTGGACGGGGGATCGACCAACTGGGCGCAAGGCGGCATTGCCGCGGTGCTGGACGAAGGCGATACCTTCGACGATCACATCCGCGACACGATGGTGGCAGGAGCAGGGCTCAACCGCCGCGAGACGGTGGAATTCGTGGTCGAGAATGCGCCGCAAGCGATTGCCCGGCTGGCCGAACTGGGAGTGCCGTTCAATGCCGATGCGGGCGCCCTGCATCTGACGCGCGAAGGTGGCCATTCGCACCGCCGCATCGTCCATGTCGATGATGCCACCGGGGCGGCGGTGCAGCAGGCGCTGCTGAAGGCCGCGCGCGACCATCCCAACGTGACACTGCTGCCCGGCCGCACCTGCATCGACCTGATCACCGGGCGGCACGAGGCGGCGCGCTATTCCGGATCGGGCCGGGTGTGGGGCGTCTATGCGCTGGACGAGGCCAGCGGCACGGTGGAGGCGCACACTGCCCGCGCCACGATCCTGGCCACCGGCGGGGCGGGCCGCGTCTACCAGTTCAGCACCGCGCCGCGCGGGGCGACAGGCGATGGCATTGCCATGGCGTGGCGGGCCGGGGCGCGCGTTTCCAACATGGAAATGATGCAGTTCCACCCGACCTGCCTCTACAACCTCGACGTCAAGAACTTCCTCATCACCGAAGCGGTGCGGGGCGAGGGCGGGCGCCTGATCAATCCGCGTTCGGGCCAGCGCTTCATGGAATTCTATGACAAGGAGCGGATGGAACTGGCCCCGCGCGACGTGGTGGCCCGCGCGATCGATGCCGAAATCAAGAAGTTCGGGCTGGACTACGTGCATCTCGATATCAGCCACATGCCCGCCGAATTCGTGCGCGGGCACTTCCCCAACATTCATGACAAGCTGATCGGGCTGGGCATCGACATGACCACCGATCCGATCCCGGTGGTCCCGGCGCAGCACTATACCTGCGGCGGCGTGCTGATCGACCTGGACGGGCGGACCGATCTGCCGGGGCTCTATGCCGCGGGCGAGTGCACCGAAAGCGGGCTGCACGGCGCCAACCGGCTGGCATCGAATTCGCTGCTGGAATGCTTCGTGTTCGGCGATGCGGCAGCGCGGGACATCCTGCGCCGCTGGGACAGCTTCGATGCGCCGCCGCAGGTGCGGGCATGGGACGAAAGCCGGGTCACCGATTCGGACGAGGAAGTGGTGATCAAGCAGAACTGGACCGAGATCCGCCGGTTCATGTGGAACTATGTGGGGATCGTGCGCACCGACAAGCGGCTGGAGCGCGCGGCGCACCGGATCGGCCTGCTGACCGAGGAGGTGAACGATTATTACGGCCACTTCCGCGTGACCACCGACCTGATCGAGCTGCGCAACCTGCTGCAGAGTGCCGAACTGATCGTGCGATCCGCCCGCGCGCGGCACGAAAGCCGGGGCCTGCACTACACACTCGATTATCCGCAGACCGATGCGGTGGCGCGCGATACTGTGCTGGTGCCGTGATGCCGGGACCGGAGCGCTTCCAGCGTTCCTGAAGCAGCACCGGCCCGCTTGCCGAAACTTCGTTTCGGCTCAGTCCATCACGCCGCTTCGGCTTCGACGAACTCGGGATAGAACACAGGCGCGCGGGTGGACCAGCCGTGTGCGGTGGCGGCCGCTTCGCTGATCGACTGGAGCAGGTGGCGGCGGCGGTCCGGGCGGATCACCGGCAGCGCGGCAGCGCCGCAGAACGCGCCGGGCAGCCACGGCCGCGCTTCGGCGCCGAGCAGGCGTTCGTAGAGGAAACGGTAGGCGGAAAACCCGGTCAGACGGTCTTGCGCCAGATCGAAGGCGGTCAGACGGATCAGCGGGCCGATGAACGGCTCGAGGCTGTCGATCCCTTCGACATGGCGCAGGATGTGCCGCAGCATCGGGATTTCGGCATAGAGCGCACACTGTTCGCGGATCGAGCGTTCTTCCTCGGCGCTGCGTGCCCAGCGTTGCCCGGGATCACCGCGGCCCAGCCCGATATCGAGACTGCGCCGGATGTAGCGCTGTTCGCCGGCGCCGAAGCTGGCGAATTCGCGCATCTCGGAAATGGTCATGCCGCTTGCATCGAAACGCGCCATCGTCTTGCCCTCCTGCCGCCAGCGTCGTCAGGGGCGCGGCGGCAGGTGCATTGTGGCATGACGTGGTTAATGTGAGGTAATCACGCGCCTGCGCTCAACCGCCCACGACCGTTCAGGCAAAGGCCTTGTAGGCCCCATAGGCGCTGGTCAGGGTCAGCACGATGCCGACCATGATCAGCATGGCCTTGGCCGGAATGTGCTTTGCCGCCCAGGCGCCGAACGGGGCTGCGGCCACGCCGCCGATCAGGAAGCCGAGAGTCGGCCCGGCCACGTCGGCAACGCCGATCTGCCAGATGAAGGTGGCCGAGACGGTCAGCGTCAGGAAGAACTCGACCGTGTTGACGGTACCCACGACCTTGCGCGGATCAGCGCCCTGGATCAGCAGGTTGGAGGTGACCACCGGCCCCCAGCCGCCGCCGCCCGCCGCATCGAGAAAGCCCCCGGCAAGGCCCAGCGGGGCAACCCACTTGGCATCGCGGAACTTGGGCGGATAGAACAGGCCGCGCGCCAGCAGGTAAAGGCCGATCGCCGAAAGATAGATCAGCACCCATGGCTTGACCACCGAGGCATCGAGCGATGACAGCACGTAGGCACCGAGGATGCCGCCGGCCATGCCGGGCAGCAGCTGATCTTGAGCAAGCGCGATACGGCAAAGTGATATCATGTGGCTGATCCCCGATGTGGCGGTGGTGAAGCATTCGACGATGTGGACTCGCTGCGAGGCCAGCGCCGGCGGTACGCCAAGCACGCCGACCATCAAGGTGTTCGAGATCACGCCGAAGGCCATGCCCAGGGCGCCGTCGATCATCTGGGCGGCAAAGCCGACCGCAATGAACGGAAGCAGTGCGGTGAAATCGATGCCAGCCAGAAAATCCATCGCGAATCCTTCCTCGTCGCTGGGACGGTTAGCCGGAATCAATGTCTACCAAAACAGAAGAATTTTTTGCACGCTGCGAATTGCTGCTTTGTGGCGGCAGGCGTGTCCTTAGCGGCGGCGGTAGCGGAAATACCAGACCTCGTGGCCATAGACGGTCCGGGCCTTGTGTTCATAGCGGGTTTCAGGCCAGCCGCCGGGGCGCACCTGAAAGTCCTGCGGCTTCTGGATCAGCCATTCGAACTGCTGCTTGTGGCGGCGCATGACCATCAGCGCATGGCGCAGGTAGACCGCGTGATCCGTGCCGAAGCGGAATTCGCCGCCGGGGCGCAGCTTGGCCGCGATCAGATCGAGCGGGCCATCATTCATCATGCGGCGCTTGGCATGGCGGGCCTTGGGCCAGGGATCGGGGTGCAGCAGGTAGACGAACGACAGCGCGCCATCGGGAATGCGGCGCAGCACTTCCAGCGCATCGCCATGATGGATGCGGATGTTGGGCAGCGGCGGGTGCGCGCCGGCCTTACCTTCAAGAACGCCGCCCGAAACATGCGTCAGCGCCTGGGCCACGCCATTGAGGAACGGTTCGGCGCCGATGAAGCCGTGATCGGGCAGCATGTCGGCGCGGAAGGCCATGTGCTCGCCCCCGCCAAAGCCGATCTCGAAATGCAGCGGGCGATCTTCGCCGAACAGCGTCTGCGCGGTGATCGGCCCATCGGCCGGCATCGCGATCTGCGGCAGCAGATCATCGACGAGCGCCTGCTGGCCCTGCCGCAGCGGCTTGCCCTTGGCGCGGCCATAGAGGCGGTTGATAGTGGTCGGATCGCCGGATTTGTATGCTGTCATGGCGGCGGCATTGGCAGCCGTGTCCGCAGGGGTCAAGATTGGCCCATGGCGATCGGGCTTCATCCCGAAGCGCGCCGGCACCTGCCGCTACAAGAAATTTGGGATGGACGGTCGGGCGAGCCTGTGATGAGCAAGGCGGCATGACGGAAACCGAACACATGTCTGTCGCGATGGCTGATCTGACTGACAGGGAACTGGAAATCCTGCGCCTGCTCACCGCCGGGCACACCGTCAAATCCATAGCCGTGCTGCTGGGGCGTTCCGAAGCGTCAATCAATGAGCGCTTGCGCGATGCGCGGCGCAAGACGGGGATCGGCAGCAGCCGCGAGCTTGCCCGGAGAGTCGATGCCCAGAAAAACTGGGACAGAAAAATCGAGGTTCCCTTACCGCCCTTCGAGGCGGACGAACCAGCAGCGCCTTCAGGCTACGGGCGCTTCAGGTCGAAAGGAATGCTCGCCATGCTCATCGTTGTTCCCCTCGCCGCTGCCATCATGATGATCGCGGCGGACCCTTCGTCAGTCCCGGTGCCGTCCGGTGCGCCGTCTGCCCAGGCGGCCCGAGAAGTACCTCTGGCCGGACGCTGGTCGCTCGACGTGTCGCGCATACCTGCCGAAGAGCGGCCGCGTCGGGTTACCATCACATTCCGCGTGTCGGCCGACGACATGTGGACGACCCTGGTAGAGATAGAGGACCCCGATGGTTCCAAGAGGCACGCCGAATCCAAGGCGGCACTGGACGGGGTGCCGGTGCCGGTGACGGGCAACATGGATTTCATCGATACGGTATCCTTGCGCAAGCCTGCGCCAGATACGCTGGTGATGACTTTGGGCAAGAACGGCGCGCCAGTCTCCACGCGGGTCTATACCGTTGCTGCAGACCGAAAATCCATGACGGAAACGATCGTATGGTCAGGCAATGGCATGCAGAAACAGGAGACCACAACCTTCATTCGCGCCGATTGACGGGCCGGGATTGCCGAGGCCAAC
>JAPLPG010000335.1:7519-19594 GCA_026400375.1 Novosphingobium sp.
ATGGCAGGGTCTCAGGGGGCGCGGATCGTGACTGTGCCAAACGAAAACGGCCCGCCGGGGAGGGCGGGCCGTTTCTCCAGGGATCGACAGCTGCAGCGCTGGGCTGCAGCGGATGATTCAGGCCGCTTCGGTGGCGCTCAGATCATCGGGATCGCGCAGCACGTAGCCACGGCCCCACACGGTTTCGATGTAGTTTTCACCGCCGCAGGCATGCGCCAGTTTCTTGCGCAGCTTGCAGATGAACACGTCGATGATCTTCAGTTCGGGTTCGTCCATCCCGCCATAAAGGTGGTTGAGGAACATTTCCTTGGTCAGCGTGGTGCCCTTGCGCAAGCTGAGCAGTTCCAGCATCGCATATTCCTTGCCGGTCAGGTGCACCCGGGCGCTGTCGACCTCGACCGTCTTGGCATCGAGATTGACCGAAAGCTTGCCGGTGCGGATGACCGATTGCGAATGCCCCTTCGACCGGCGCACCACGGCGTGGATGCGGGCGATCAGTTCTTCGCGGTGGAAGGGCTTGGTCACGTAATCGTCGGCACCGAAGCCGAACGAGCGCACCTTCGAATCCATCTCGGAAATGCCCGACAGGATCAGCACCGGCGTTTGCACCTTGGCGACGCGCAACTTCTTCAGCACATCGTAGCCGTGCATGTCCGGCAGGTTCAGGTCGAGCAGGATGATGTCGTAATCATAGAGCTTGCCCAGATCGAGGCCTTCTTCGCCAAGATCGGTGGAGTAGACATTGAAGCCTTCGGTGGTGAGCATGAGCTCGATCGCCTTGGCCGTGGTCGGTTCGTCTTCAATCAGCAGTACGCGCATTGAACTGCCCCTTTTTCCCAGTCCCCATCGGCAATTAACCCACCTTAATTTTCGGGTTGCCCGCCATTAACCATAGGAGAAATGAACATGAAAGGTTAATTTGTTGTAAAGCCCGCTCTCCGTTCCGGGCGATACTTGCATCATCCGCTGCGTAAAGAAATGACATCTGCGCCAAAGTGATTCAAATTCCGGTAAAATCCCATGTGAATCCCGTTGTTTGATGTAAGTCGCCAAGGCCGCATCGTCAACACCATTCTGGATCGATATTAACGATTCCACTTGTCGTCCGCCTCATTCACCAATCCGCCCGATGCGAATCACGCCCCCGCCACGCCCAGGCTCGATGCCGCCTCGCGCAGCTTGCGTGCCGCCGCGCCATCGTTGCGCAGCGCGGTCAGGCCTTTCTGGAGGGCCGTGCTGGCTTGCCGGGGTTCACCCAGCTGCATGCGGCTGCGCAACAACATGATCCAGCCATCGACATTGGCAGGGTTGGCATCAAGCTTGGCCTCAAGGCCATCGACCATTCCGCGAATCATCGCTTCCTGCTGGCCCTTGGGCATGGCCGCGGCCGCCTTTATCTGATCGGTCGAAGGGCCGGGGATCCCCGCTGCGGCCTTGAGCGGCCCATCGGTGACCGCGCCCCCCGCAGGCGCGGCGAACTGGGCTTCGGCCAGGCGCTTTTCCACCTCGATCTTGCGCTTTTCGCCCACCGCCCGGATGACCGAGCGAATGTCTTCGGCATAAGGCGCATCCGACGGCGTGTCCTTCAGCAGATCGAACCACGCGTTGATTGCCTGGCGCGGGCGGCCCGAAAGGTCCAGCGCCACTGCGCGGAAATAGCGCGCCCGCGCATCCTTGGGATCGAGCTTGATCGCCTTGTCGAATGCAGCGCGCGCATCGCGCGGCATCTTGCCCTCTTCCTTGCTGGCCAGCACCAGCGCTTCCCCCAGGAATGACCAGGTCTGCGCGTTCTCCGGGTCGAGCGTGGTTGCCTTTTTCAGCGCGGTGGCGGCTTCGGCATAGCGTTCGGTCTGGAAATAGGACCAGCCGAGCATGCGCCAGCCCTCGGCATCGTCAGGCTTTTCCGCCAGTTTTGCCTCGAGCCTGGCAACCACGTCGTCCACCGAAGGTTGCTGGCTGGGTTCGCTGGGCGGCGGCACGGCCGGCGGAGGGGGCGTTTCCGGCCCGCGCATGATCGCCACGCCGCCTGCGCCCAGCGCGATCACCCCGGCAGCGATCAGTGCGATCCGTCCGAAGCGCGATGCGCCGTCCGCGCCGCCCACCGGCTTGGGGCTGCTGTCGAGGGCGGGCTTTGGCTCGGTCATCCTGAACTCCTGCCGGACGGCGATGACACTTTCCCGGTCGGGACAGCGGCTTCCGGTCTCCTAGCCGCATATCGCGCCAGACCGGCAACGCGCAACCGAGTGTTGACAAGAAAGCCGACCAGAAATGACGGAAGGGCTGAAGGCGTCCGATTCCGGTCCGGCCCAATTCAGGTCAGGCCCAATTCCGGTCAGGCCCAATTTGAGTTCGGTCCAATTTGTTTCTGGTAATGCGCGTTGCATCGGTTAATGTCGCGCGGACAGGGGCCGCACACATCGATACGGGAGACAGGCAGGCGCAGGGACATGCGCCGTCGGTTGGCGATTCGGGGGACGCACACCGGTGAGCGGTATTTTCAAGGTTGCCATCATTGGCTCAGGCCCTGCGGGGATGAGCGCGGCCAGCCGTGCCGCGCAGCTTGGCCTTTCCCATGTGCTGCTGGAAAAGTCGGACCACCTTTCGGACACGATCTTCAAGTACCAGAAGGGCAAGCACGTGATGGCCACGCCATCGCAACTGGTGCTGCGATCGGATCAGGAATTCGACGCCGGCAAGCGCGAGGACATCCTCGACAAATGGAACGCCCGCACCGCAGCGCTCGGCGTGAACGTGAAGTACAATGCCGACGTCAAGGCGATCAAGGGCACCGGCGAGGCGATTCCCGGATCGGTCCAGAAGATCGTCACGCGCGCGCGCGATGGATCGACCACCACCACCGAACTCCAGCGCCATGCCCCGCCCTATGCCATCACGCTGACCAGCGGCGAGACGATCATGGCCGAAAACGTGGTGCTGGCCATCGGCACCCAGGGCAACCCCAACCTGATGCGCTGCCCGGGCGGCGATCTGCCGCACGTGACCTACCAGCTGGACGATCCCTATGCCGTGCTCGACCAGCACATCGTGGTGGTGGGCACCGGCGATGCCGGGATCGAGAACGCGCGCGGCCTGGTGGAGGATCCGGCGCAGGGCAACACGGTAACCGTGCTGAACCGCAGCCCCAAGTCGACCAACGTGCGCGAAAGCTTTGCCACGGCCAAGGAACCCAACGCCAAGGCGCTGATCGAGGACGATGCAGCGGGCAAGCTGACGATCCGCTACGAATCCGAAACCAAGTCGGTCGAGCCGGGGTGGATCACGCTGTCCACCCGCGATGGCGAGGAGCGCATCCGCTGCGACCGGATCATCGCGCGCATCGGTTCGGCCCCGCCGCGCGCCTTCGTCGAAGGGTGCGGCATCGAATTTGCCAGCGCCGACCGCCTGGCCTTCCCGACGCTTTCGCCGCAATTCGAATCGACCGCGCCGGGCATCTTCGTGATCGGCGCACTGGCCGGCTATCCGCTGATCAAGCATTGCATGAACCAGGGCTACGATGTGGTCGAGTTCATCAATGGCAATGCCGATCTGAAGCCCGCCGACGAGCCCTTGCTGGAGGCCAAGTTCGCCGGGCTGCCGGGGCGCCGCTCGGTCAACGAATGGCTCGAATTCCTGCGTGCCAATGTCGCCATCCTCGAAGGGATGACCACCTTGCAGCTGCGCGAATTCATGCTCGATTCCGAAGCGCGGGCCTATGCCAAGGGGGACGTGATCTTCGAGAAGAACGATCCCGGATCGTCGCTGTTTGCGATCGCATCGGGCGGGGTCAACGTGCAGCTCGATCCCAAGGACCTGACGAAAGTCGTGCCTATCCCGCCGGGTTCGATCTTTGGCGAAGTGGGCCTGATATCGGGGCGCAAGCGCGGGGCGACGGTGGTGGCCGCGCAAGATACGGTCTGCATCGAGATCAGCCGCAATGCCGCGCTCAAGCTGCAAAGCCAGGTGCCGACCGCCAAGCGCGCGATCGAGCGGATTTCGACCGAGCGGCAGATCCTGCAGATGTTCGGATCCGGCCTCTCCCCGGCAGACATTGCCGAAGTGGTCGACGGATCGAAGATCATGCAGGTGCGCGCCGGCGATGCGATCATCAAGGAAGGCGATGACGACCGCGACATCTACGTGATCCGCGTGGGTTCGATGATCGTGGAAAAGGAAGTGGGCGGAAAGCCGGTGTTCCTCTCCTACCTTCCCGCCGGGTCCTATGTCGGCGAAATGGCGGTGATCGATGGCGGCACCCGCACGGCCACGGTGCGCGCCGCGATCAAGAGCGAGGTGATCCGCATCGACGGCAAGGCCTTCCGCCGGGTGCTGGCGGCCAAGCCTGCGCTGCTGGACCGCGCGCGCAAGGAAATGGAAGTGCGCCGCGCCACCAACGCCTTCATCGAAACGAAGAAGGACACGTTCTCGGGCGTGGTCGATCTCTATTCCGAACAGGCCAAGTTCCTCGTTTCGCAAGGCCTGGGCGAGGCGACCGACGTGCTGCTGATCGACGAGCGGCTGTGCGTGGGCTGCGACAACTGCGAAAAGGCCTGCGCCGACAGCCACGACGGCCTGTCGCGGCTGGACCGCGAGGCGGGCAAGAGCTTTGCCCACCTCCACGTGCCGACATCGTGCCGCCACTGCGAACACCCGCACTGCATGGCCGATTGCCCGCCCAATGCGATCCAGCGCGGGCCCGACGGCGAAGTGAAGATCAACGATACCTGCATCGGCTGCGGCAACTGCCAGCGCAACTGCCCCTATGGCGTGATCCGCATGGACAAGGTGCCGCCGAAAAAGCCGTCGCTGCTGTCATGGCTGCTGTTCGGTGCCGGGCCGGGGCCGGGCGAACCTTCGTACAAATGGTCGAAGAAGAACACCAAATACACCGGCGACCCGGCGATCGACGAGGCGCTCGACCGCAAGAAGGCGATCAAGTGCGACATGTGTTCCGGGATCGAGGGTGGGCCCAGCTGCGTCCGCGCCTGCCCGACCGGCGCTGCCATCCGCGTATCGCCCGACGACTTCCTGACCGTGGCGCGGCTAGAGAACGAAGGGGCCTGAGCGATGGCAACGACCCCGAACAAGCCTGCCGTGGCAAGGAAGACCGGCGCATCGCGCCAGCGCCAGACCACCCATCAGGGCTTCCTGACCCATCGCAACATGTACTGGGCCAAGCTTTCGGGCGGCCTCGCGCTGGTGCTGATCCTGCTCTACATCTTCGTGCCGCTGCCGGGCACGCATTTCGGTGCCAGCTGGCTGGGCTATACGCTGGGCACCATCGGCGCGCTGCTGATCCTGTGGCTGACCATGCTGGGCATGCGCAAGCGCGCGATCACGCCGGGGCGGTGGAGTCTGAAGGCGTGGACATCGGCGCACGTCTATCTCGGCCTGCTCGTCACGGTGATCGGCACGTTGCATTCGGGGTTCTATTTCGGCTGGAACGTGCACACGCTGGCCTGGGCGCTGATGCTGCTGGTGGTGGCATCGGGCATCTTCGGCATCTATGCCTATGCCACGCTGCCGCGCGCGCTTTCGGCCAACCGCTATGACGAAGACGGCGCGATTACCGAAAAGCAGATGATCGAGGCGCTGCGCTCGCTCGACCGGCAGATCCACGATGCGGCCCAGCCGCTTGATGCGCAGGCGGCGATGCTGGTCGGCCGGAGCCTTGAGCAGGATCCGTTCGGCGGCCGCATCTGGAACCGCGTGACCGGCAACTACCCCGATTGCGCCACGCATTCGGCGATTGTGGAACTGCGCGCCCTGCGCGCGTCGCGCCAGCGCACCAAGGACGACCTGCTCGGCCGGATCGAGGCGCAGCTCTCGCGCAAGGAAGCGATGCTCGAACGCCTGCGCCAACACCTGAAGCTCAAGTCCTGGTTGCAGGCCTGGCTCTTCGTGCATGTCCCTGTCACTTTCGCCCTGATCGCTGCGCTGTCCGCGCATGTCGTCAGCGTCTTCTTCTACTGGTGAGCGCACGATGAGCTTTGTTGTCCGCCAGATCGCGCTCAAGTCCAGCGGCGAGGAGATCGTCCGCTCCTCGACTTATGCCATGCGCGAGATGACCGTTGGCCGTGATTCGGCCTGCGCCATCCATCTGCCCGATCTTGCCGTAAATCCCGTCCATGCCCGCATCGCCCAAGGCGCCGACGGGGTCCTGACGATCATCGCCACCACCGACCAGCCGTTTGCCGTGGACGGCCGCAGCACCCAGCAGGCCGAAATCGATCCGGCGGTGGGCGGCGAACTGGCCTTTGGCGGGCACCGCATCGCGGTGGCGCTGGACGATGACGGCGAACGCCCGGTCCTGACCGTGCGCCGCGTCGAAGCCGTATCGGAATCGGCCGAAGAGCGCGACATGAGCGCGGCCTATTCGCTCAAGGGCCTGCTGCCGGGCAAGCGGATCTCGGCATGGGGCTTTGCGCTGTTCGTGCTGTTCGCGTTCCTCGCCTTCCCGATCTACAGCTATGCCACCTACAAGCCGCTGGCGATGAACCAGGATGCGCGGCGGCCCGATGGCATCCACGGCGACAGCGCGTGGACGTCTGGCCCGTTGAGCATTTCCCACAAGGCGTTGAACAACGATTGCCAAGCCTGCCACACGCAGGCCTTCGTGGCGGTCACCGACAATGCCTGCCTCACCTGCCACACCAAGGATGCGCACAACCACATCGCCGACAAGGCGCGGCTGGTGCAGGCGCGCGGCGAGCCGGCGGGAATGGCGGCAGTGCAACGCGCCGTGGCAGGAGCGTTCAACCGACCGGCCGGGCGCTGTGTGGATTGTCACACCGAGCATGAAGGCGCCGGTGCTATGCCCGCCACTCAGCAGCAGTTCTGCGCGGACTGCCATGACGGGATGAAAGGTCGCTTGCCCGATACGAAGATCGCCGATGCCGCCGATTTCGGAACGGCCCACCCGCAGTTCAGGCCGACGCTGGTGCGCGGCATGGACGGCGACAAGCCGCTGTTCCAGCGCGTGGCGTGGGGCCCGGGCCTTCAGGAAGACAACGGCCTGAAGTTCACGCACGGGCAGCATCTGTCGAAGACCAACGGCATTGCCCAGATGGTGCGCCGCATGCCCGGCCAGTTCGCCCGGAGCGACGCGCTCGCATGCGCGGATTGCCATGTGGCCGATTCGGCAGGCGCGCGGTTCCAGCCGGTGGACATGGAAACCTCGTGCCAGTCGTGCCACTCGCTCAGCTTTGATCAGATCGGCGGCACGTTCCGCACGCTGCGCCATGGCAAGCCCGAACAGGTCGTGGCCGATCTGCGCGCGTTCTACCGTAGCACCGGGCCGGTGCGGCCGGCCAATCTTTCCGGGATGGCCCGCCGCGTGCCCGGCGATGCCGCGCGGCAATCCACCGCGGCAGACTATGCGCGCGCGTTGCGGTTCTATCCGGGCGGGGCGGAGCAGGCGATCAACCAGGTCTTTTCCAAGGGCGGCATGTGCAACGATTGCCATGTGGTGACACGCGGCGGCACCGCCCAGACGGCAGGCTTCGCCATAGCGCCAGTCGCCCAGAACGACCGGTATTTCCGCAAGGGCTGGTTCGATCACAAGGCCCACGTGCAGAGCGATTGCACCGAATGCCATTCCGGCGCCGCCACATCGAACAAGGCGACCGACCTTCTGGTTCCCGGAATCGATGGCAAGGGCGGCTGCCGCAGCTGCCACGTTGGCGGCGATGGCGCCAGGCTTGCATCCGTTTCCGTCAAGGACCCGGTCGATTCTTCCTGCGCGATGTGTCACTCCTATCACATGGACGCTGGCGCCCCATGGGTGCCGAAGAACGATCGCAGGAAATCGGAGGGGCAGATCGCAGGAAGGCAAACCTACCGGAGCGAGCGTGATCTGCGGCAATCTGTGGCAATCGCGGAGAGACCGCGCTTTCCGCTGAAGCCACACTAGAGGGCAGGCGGGGGACGATGCTGATAGCGCAAGTCACCGATATTCACCTGGGGTTCGAACCTGATTCGCCCGGTGAATTCAACCGGCAGCGGCTTGACCGCGTGCTGGCCGAACTGGCGTCGATGCAGCCCCGCCCGGACATGCTCGTCGCCACCGGAGACCTGATCGATCGCGGGGACAAGGCCAGCTACGTCCGCCTGCGCGAGGCTTTTTCAGGCCTGCCGTTCCCGGTCCACTATGCGCTGGGCAACCACGATGTGCGCGCCACCTTTGCCGAAGTCTTCCCCGAAGCGCGCTTCGATGGCGGCTTCCTGCAATATGTGATCGACGCCGGCCCGCTGCGGCTGATCGTGCTCGATACGCTGGAAGAGGGGCGCCACGGCGGCGCTTTCTGCCAGGCGCGGGTGAACTGGCTCAACGCGCAGCTCGATCAAGCGCCCGATGCCCGCACCCTGATCGTGCTGCACCACCCGCCGATGGAAGTGGGCATCGCGTGGATGAACACCGATCCCTCCGAGCCATGGGTCGAACGGCTGGCATCCTGCGTGCGCGGCCGGGCCAATATCGTCGGCCTGGTCTGTGGCCATATCCACCGGCCGATTGCCGCCGCCTGGGAAGGCACGATGGTCGCCACGTGCCCGTCCACCGCGCCGCAGGTCGCGCTCGATTTCCGGCCGATCGATCCCGATCACCCTGATGAGCGCAACCTGATCATCGCCGATCCCCCGGGCTATGCGCTGCACTGGTTCAATGGCCGCGAACTGGTGACGCACTGGGACACCGCCGAGGATCACCAGGTCCTGGCAAAATTCGACGCGAACCTGACCGACATGGTGCGCGACATGCTGTCCGAACGCCCCGGGCCTGCCTGAACGCAGAGAGGCCTGAAGCTTGGCTGGGCCATGCGCCCTGGTTGTAGCGCGGCGTCAGCGTACGCCGGCAAGTGCCTTCTGCCGCCGCCGCTGCACCGAGCTGCCCAGCCCGATCGCTTCCCGATATTTCGCCACGGTGCGCCGGGCGAGGTCAAAGCCCTTGGCCTTCAGCAGATCGACCAGCGCATCGTCCGAAAGGATCGCCTTGGGGTCTTCGGCATCGATCAGCGAGCGGATCGCCGCCTTGACCGCTTCGGCCGATGCGCCTTCGCCATCCGACGATCCCACGCCCGAGGTGAAGAAGTACTTCAGTTCGAAGGTGCCGCGATTGCAGTGGAGGTACTTGTTCGAGGTGACGCGGCTGACCGTCGATTCGTGCATCTCGATCGCCTCTGCCACCTGGCGCAGCGTCAGCGGACGCAGGTGGGCCACGCCGCGGCGGAAGAAGCCGTCCTGCTGCTTGACGATTTCCGCAGCCACTTTCAGGATCGTCTTCTGCCGCTGGTCCAGCGCCTTGAGCAGCCAGTTGGCATCGGCCAGCTTTTCGCCCAGCCACGCCTTGGCTTCCTTGCCGACGCAGGCCCCGCGCATTTCCACATAGTAGCTGCGGTTGACGATCAGGCGCGGCAACGTGGCCTGATTGATGGCAATGTCCCAGCCACCCGAAACGGTGCTGCGAATCAGCAGGTCGGGCACCACCTGTTCGGCCACGCCCCCGCCAAAGCGCAAGCCGGGGCGCGGATCGTAGCTGCGCAGTTCGGCCAGCATGTCGGCAAAGTCTTCGTCATCGACATTGCACAACCGCTTCAGCCGCGCCACTTCGCCGCGCGCCACCAGTTCCAGATTGTCGATCAGCCGCGCCATGCACGGATCGTAGCGGTCCGCTTCCCGCGCCTGCAGCGCAATGCATTCGGCCAGATTGCGCGCGCCAACGCCGGTGGGGTCGAGCGATTGCACCAGTGCCAGCGCGCGGTCGACCACCGCGACCGGAAGGCCCAGCGCCTCGGCCACCTCGCTCAGAGGCACGCGCAGGTAACCCGCTTCGTCCAGCTGGTCGATCAGCCAGCGCGCCACGAACAGCAGCTGCTGGTCAGAGGTGGCCGCGCCGATCTGGCCGTGCAGATGTTCGGCCAGGGTAAGGTCGAAATGGCCGTGATCGTCGATATCGGGGCCTTCGCCCCCGCTGCCGGTGCTCTCGCGCGCCGAGGAAAGTTCCAGCCGCGCGCCGTCACCGGTATCGCGATCGCGGTCGAGCGCCGAGGCATCGATATCGAGCGGCCGGTCCTCGGCCACCAGCCCTTCGGACACGAGCTGATCCACCGGCGAGGATTCGAGATGGGTGCGGCGCAAGTCTTCGGGCAGCGCCTCGCCACTCTCGACCGGCACGGCATCGCCGACATCGAGCAGCGGGTTGGCTTCCAGCGCCTCGCCGATGAACGTCTCGACCTCGAGATTCGACAGCGCCAGCAGCTTGATCGCCTGCTGCAGCTGCGGCGTCATCACCAGCGATTGGGTCTGCCGTATGTCCAGCCGTGGCCCGAGCGCCATGATCTAGATCCCCCCCGAGACCCGCATCAGCCCATCCCGCTCACCAGCGCTTCGGGGCTGCCGGCAAAGAGCACCTGCCCGCCATAGATGATGCAGGCGCGGTCGACGATATCCAGCGTTTCGCGCACGTTGTGATCGGTGATCAGCACGCCGATGCCACGGTTCGAAAGGTCCTTCACCAGGTGGCGGATGTCACTGATCGACAGGGGATCGATGCCTGCGAACGGTTCGTCCAGCAGGATGATCGAGGGCCGCGCCGCCAGCGCGCGCGCGATTTCGCAGCGGCGGCGTTCCCCGCCCGAAAGCGCCATCGCCGGGCTGGCGCGCAGCCGGGCAAGGCCGAATTCATCCAGCAGCCGCTCAAGCTCGGCCTCGCGCGTGGTCTTGTCCGGCTCGATCAGTTCGAGCACGGTCGAGATGTTCTGCTCCACCGTCATGCCACGGAAGATCGAGGTTTCCTGCGGCAGGTAGCCCAGCCCGAGGATCGACCGGCGGTACATCGGCAGCTTGGTGATATCCACACCATCGAGCAGGATGCGCCCGGAATCCGGACGAACCAGCCCCATGATCGAATAGAAGCAGGTGGTCTTCCCCGCGCCATTGGGACCGAGCAGGCCCAGTACTTCGCCCTTGCCCACCGACAGCGAGATATCGGTCAGGACCGCCCGCTTGTCATAGCTCTTGGCGATCGACACGACTTCCAGCCCGCCCTGCGGAATGGGCGGCGCGGCATTGGCTTGGGTAACCGTTTCGTCAGTCGTGATCATCAATCGGCTCGGCTGTTTATCTGGCGCTTGGGGCCTTGCAATAGCGGTTCGGGCCCGCACTTCAAACCCCGCGCTGCGATTTGGCAGGATTTATGCATGCCAGATAGCGCGCACCCCTTAAATCCCGATGAAAGACGCCAGGCCTGCAATAGCGCTTGCAGCGCGTGCCGGTGCATGATCTATTCGCCACGGAGCAGGAACGCAAAGGAATGGCGCCATGAACAAGGCCCTCCACTCGCAAGGCACGCAAGCCGCCAGACCCGCACCGGCACGGTCGGCTGCGTTCGACTGGCGCAAGAAGATGAGCAACAATGTTGCTTATGGCCTGCTGGTCTACACCGGCCTCCAGATCTTCGTCACGATGCACGAGATTCAGGGGTCGAGCGCATCGATCCTGCCACTGTTCGTGCTGGTGGTGCTGGTCGCCGCGATCATCCCCCTGTTCCGCCACTTCGAACGCCGCTGGGAAGGGTTGAGCGACGACCAGGCCCACAATCCGGGCTACAAGGCCGCTTTCCGGCGTGACCAGATCAAGGTCTGGGCGCTGGCCGCGATCCTGCCTTTTGCGATTACCGGCGGGTTTCGCGCGCTTTCCATGATGGTCTGATCACGGCGGCGTTTCAGCCACTGATTGCTAGGAAGCCATCGCTGTTCTAGACCCCGCAGCCTTGTTGTTGCGAAAGGTCCCCTGATGCTCTCATCCGCCGAAGCCCGCGAACGCTGCGAAGCGTTGATCGAGCGCGCGCGCCGTGCCGGCGCCGATGCGGGCGATGCGGTCTATGTCGGCAGCTCGTCCGAATCGGTATCGGTGCGCCTTGGCAAGCTTGAGGACGTTGAGCGTTCCGAATCCGAAAGCGTGGGCCTGCGCGTGTTTGTCGGCGGGGCTTCGGCCTCCATCGGATCGACCGACCTTGGCGATGCGGCGCTGGATGAACTGGCCAGCCGCGCGGTGGCGATGGCGCGGCTGGCCCCGCCCGAC
>JAPLPG010000096.1 GCA_026400375.1 Novosphingobium sp.
CGCCTGATCCCGCACCCCGGCCTTTCGGTCCTGCTGGTCATTGTCTGGCTGCTGATGGCCAATGCCATAACCGTGGGTGGCGTGGTGATGGGCATCGTCATCGGCATACTGCTGCCGATCTTCACCGCGCCGTTCTGGCCGGGCCGGCCGGCGGTGAACTATCGGCTTGGCGTGGCGTTCATCCTGCTGGTGCTGTGGGACATCGTGGTGGCCAATTTCCAGGTGGCAGCGATCATCCTGCTGCGCCGCAATCGCGACCTGAAGCCGGCATGGCTGACGATCCCGCTGGAACTCGATACGCCCGAGGCCATCACCGTGCTGGCCGGCACGATCAGCCTGACACCCGGCACGGTATCGGCAGACGTATCATCGTGCGGCGGCTTCCTGCTTGTCCACGCGCTTCATGCGCCTGATCCGCCGCGGGAAATTGCGCGGATCAAGACGCGCTACGAAGCCCGGCTGAAAAGGGTCTTCAAATGATCGCCTATGCTGTGTCCTACGGCTTTGCCTGCCTGGCGCTGGCGCTCTGCCTCAACCTATGGCGCCTGATAAAGGGACCGACGATCGGTGACCGGATCGTGGCGCTGGACACCATGGTGATCAATGCCATCGCCGTGATCGTCCTGATCGGCATCGCCACGGCAAGCGTCATTTCGTATGAGGCGGCGCTGATCCTGGCTATGGTCGGGTTCATCGGGACCGTGGCCTATTGCAAGTTCCTGCTGCGCGGGGACATTGTCGAATGACCGGGTCGATCGCGGACATCGCCATCAGCGCCATGATCGTGCTGGGCGCAAGTTTTGCGCTGATCGGCAGCTGGGGACTGGTCCGCTTGCCCAGTTTGATGGAGCGACTGCACGGGCCGACCAAGGCGACGACGCTGGGCCTTGGCGGGATGCTGACCGGGTCGATCCTCTATTTCCACCTGACCGGCGGCGCATGGTCGCTGCACGAACTGCTGATATCGCTGTTCCTGTTCATCACCGCGCCGATATCGGCCAACATGATCGCCAAGGTGCACCTGCACCACTTGCGGGTAAACCCCGACGACGATGGGCTGGACCCGACGGGACCGGCCGGCCTTCCGCCTGCGCCATCGGGCACGAGCGCGTGGGCAACCTATGAAGCACCGGGCCGCACATCGACCGCTGCCACATCGGAAATCTGACCGACGGCGTGCCCGGAAGTCCGGTCCCTGACCGCTACCCGACAACCTCGAGCAGATCGCGCAGGTCATGCAGCAGCACCGTGGGCGTATCGCGGGGCGGCAATTGCGCGCCCGTGGCCATGATGCCGGTGGCCAGGCCGATCGACATGGCGCCGGCATCATGGGCCATGCGCATTTCCAGCGCGGGATCATCGCCGACCACGACGACGTGCGGCGATGCCGATCTGGGCAGGCCCATGATCGTCAGCGCGGTGTCGAACGCTTCCTTCGATGGCTTGCCCAGAATGCGTGGGCGCTTGCGGGTCATCGCAGTCAGCATCGCGTTGATCGGAAAGCTGGCGCCGATTGCACGGCCATGTTCGGTGGCGAAGAACGGCACGTTGCTGGCGGTGACCAGACGCGCGCCCTTCCATAGCGAATCACAACCCGCTTCGAGCGCGTTGAAATCGAATTCGCGGAACCAGCCGGTATAGACCGCTTCGACGCCATCGGCAGGCTCTGATGGGCCGATGACATCGAGCCCGGCATCGGCCAGCGGGGCGGCACAGCCAGCATTGCCGAGGACGCGGACCTTGCCGATGCCCTGCTTCGACAGCCACACGGCGGCCGAGGACGATGGGGTGAGCATCTGCTGGTCATCGACCGGAAAGCCCGCATTGCGCAGCGATGCAGCGTAGGCAGCAGGTGGCTTGGCCGTGCCATTGGTGAAGACCACGAAGGGTGTGCCGGCGGCTTTCAGGGCATCGAGCGTGGCCACCGCATGGGGCAGCGCGCGGTGCCCGCCGCTTTTTGAATCGCCCAGCGCAATCGTGCCGTCCATGTCGAAGATGAAGCCTGCGGCGTCTTTCAGTCTTGCGGCGAAGTCTGGCGAGATGGTCAAAGCGATGCTCCGGCATGGAGGGCAAGACGAAAGCCTTCGCGCTCGATCACCAGATCGCGCGCATGGGGCCGCGCGGCGAGCTGGCGCAGCAGCGAGAGGATCGGGGCGGCCTGCGGCGAGTACGTGGCGCGCGAACGCCCTGCGGCGAGCATGGCATCGACCTGTTCGCCCGGCATGACCGCACGCAGCAGGAATTCCTCGTCCGGCAGGTTGGTGCCGAACTGCCGGCGCAGATCGGCAAGGGCCGGGAACATGGGTTCCTTTTCCAACTCGCGCGAACGCGGGCGGTCCATGATCGTGGCAAGGACCTGGGGATCGACAGGCGAAGTCGGCTTGCCGAACTTGCCCATGCAGTAGCGGATCACCTGATCGGACACCTGGGCATAGCGGCAATCCCCGATCACGTTGAACAGCGCCTGCGTCATGACCATCTGCGGAAAGGGCGTGACCATGATCGGATAGCCGAGATCGGCGCGCACCTGCCCGGTTTCGGCGATAACCGCGTCCATCCGGTCTGCCAGCCCGAGCTCTTCCAGCTGGCGGGCGATGGTGGTCATCACGCCGCCGGCAATCTGGTGGCGCAGGAAGCTGGCGTCGAAGTTCTGGGGCGTTCCCGGCGGAAGTCCTTCGGCCAGGGCGACGCGTTGCCAATAAGTGGTCAGGCGCTTCAAGGCGGCCTTGTCCACCCCGACCTCGAAACCCGCTTCCTCGAGATTGGCGACCATGCGGTTGGCTTCGGGCAGCGACGATCCATCGCCGCCGGGGCCGACGCCGACATGGATCGCCGATATGCCAAGCGGTGCCGCCTCGAGGCTGGTCATCATGCCAAGGCCGACGGTGGTGTGGGCGTGGATTTCGAGCGGGCGGTTGCCGATCGCGGCCTTGACCGCCGGAACCAGCGTGCGCGCACGGTCTACCGAGAGCAGGCCAGCCGGGTCCTTGATGTAGAACAGGTCGATATCCGGGCTTTGCCCGACGGCACGGGCAAAATCGGCATAGAATTGGTCGGTGTGGATGGCCGAAAGCGTGAAGGTGAGCGCGGCCATGACTTCGGCCGGGCCTTCCTGCTTCACCAGTCTGGCCGCTTCGAGCACGGCGGGCACTTCGTGCATCGGATCGAGCAGGACGAAGCGGCCGACGCCATTGGCCTGAAGGGCGCGATAGACCAGCCGCATGAATTCGGGATCGGCCTGCTGCCAGGCGATGAAGCGCAAGCCGGTGGTGATGAATTGCAGCGGCGTGGTCGGCATCGCGGCGGCCATGCGCGCCAGACGCTCCCACGGATTGTTGCGGAAGTAGCGCACCGCCACGGCCATGTGGCTGGACGAGGTGAAGTCTATTGCCCGGAAGCCGCAGGCCTCGGTCAGCGCGGCGGCTTGCAGCATGTGCGCGGTGTTGAGGCCGGTGGCGCCCCACAGACTCTGGTTGCCATCGCGCATGGTGACATCGACGAGGCGGATCTGCGTCATTGGCCGAGTCCTGCAAGAAATCCGGTATCGACGCCGCCCGCTACGAAGCGGGGGTCGGCAACGATGCGGCGGTGGAGCGGGGCGGTGGTGGGCAGACCTTCGATGTGCAGCGCCTGGAGCGCGCGGGCCAGCCGTTCGACCGCCTGCTCCCGCGTGGGCGCATGGACGATCAGCTTGCCCATCAGCGAATCGTAGAACGGCGGAACCTCGCCGTTCTGGCCGATGTGCGTATCGACGCGGATGCCTTCGCCTGCAGGCCATGCCGCGCGGATGGCGCGCCCGGGCGAGGGGCGGAAATCGGCGGCGGGGTCGTCGGCGTTGATGCGCACGTCGATGGCGTGTCCGGTCGGCCGGATCATCGGCTGGGTGAGGGTGAGCGGCTTGCCCATCGCCACCAGCAACTGCTGCTCGACCAGATCGACGCCGGTGATCGCCTCGGTCACCGGGTGTTCGACCTGGATGCGGGCATTGAGTTCAAGAAAGTAGAACGAGAAATCGGTGGCATCGACGAGGAACTCTGCCGTGCCCGCGCCGCGATAGCCGAGGTGGCGGGCAAGCCGGACGGCGGCCTGTTCGATTCCTTCGCGCGCGGCGATCGGCATGGCGGGCGCGGGCGCTTCCTCGACGAGCTTCTGGAAGCGGCGCTGGATCGAGCAATCGCGCGTGCCAAGGTGGATGGCGTTGGTGCCATCGCCGAGCAGCTGCACTTCGACATGGCGGCCCATGGCCACGAAGCGTTCGACATAGACCGCCGCGTTGCCGAACGCGGCCTGCGCTTCGGCCTGGGCCATGTCGAGTGCGGTATCGAGGTCTTCGGCGCGGTCCACGCGGCGCATGCCCTTGCCGCCGCCGCCCGATACGGCCTTGAGCAGCAGCGGATAGCCGGTCTGTGCGGCGCGGGCGTGAACATCGGCGCGGGTGGCCGCCTCGCCGCCGGGAAGCACGGGCAGGCCCGCCTCCACCGCCAGCGCGCGGGCGGCCAGCTTGTCGCCCATGCCTTCGAGCGTGGCGATATCGGGGCCGACGAAGCGGATGCCTGCGGCCTGTACGGCGCGGGCAAAAACGGCGTTTTCCGAGAGGAAGCCGTAGCCCGGGTGCACCGCATCGCAGCCTGCGCGGATGGCGGCAGCCACGACGTTCTCAACGCAGAGATAGCTTTGCGAAGAAGGGCCGGGACCGACGATTTCCACCCTGTCGGCCAGTTGCGCCGGAAGCGAGGCGGCATCGGCGGCGGACGCGCCCAGTACGGTTTCGATCCCCATGGCGCGCGCGGTGCGGATCACGCGGAGCGCGATTTCCCCGCGATTGGCGATGAACAGCTTGCGGATCATGTCAGCTCAGCCGCAGCAGCGCTTCGCCCTTGGCAACCAATGTGCCATCGGGGACCAGAACTTGCGCAACCGTGCCGCTGCGCCCGGCGTGAACCGGGTTCATCAGCTTCATCGTCTCGACAATGCCGATGACCGTTTCGGGGCCGACGGAATCGCCCACCTGCACGAACGGCGGCGCGCCGGGCTGGGGCGAATGGTAGAAGGTGCCGGGCAGGGGCGAGCAGATCGCCTGCGGATCAGCAGCGGCAGCGGCCACTTCGGCGGCAATCTCGCCCCCTGCGCCTGACCCTCCATTCCCTGACCACTGCCATTCCTGCGTCAGTCCGCCATCTGCACCATCCCCCTTGGCGAGGCGCAGGCGGAAGCGGCGGGTATACAGGTCGATTTCGCGATAGCCTGAGTTTTCCAGGATGGCCGCGATTTCGGCGATGTCTTCGTGGGTAAGGGGCAAGTCGTCGGTCATCGGTGGATCAGTTCTTTGCGGCCAGCATTTCGCGCGCAGCGGCAATCACCGCGTCGGAAAAGGCCTCGTCGTTGAAATGGGCGTCGATGGCGGCAACGGGCACGTTTTCGGGCATGACCGATGCCAGATATTCGGCAAAGGGACCGGGCACCGACAGGTCCTGCAAGTGCCCTTGCGCGCTATCGTGGCTGGAAAAACCGCCAAGCGGGGTGAACACGCGGACCGGACCCTTGGCTTCGCGCACATTGGCAGCGAGGTGATCGGCAAGCCGCTTCAGATCGTCCACGCCGGTGCGCACCGCGGTCAGTTGCGGGTTGTGCTCGTGATAACGGCGGCCGGGGAACTGGACTTCCGAAATGCTCAGCGGCCCGCCGATGATGAAATCGGCATTGCCGGGGGCGATGATCGTGGGAATGCCCTTGGCAAGCGCTGCCTTGCCGCGATCCGGCCCGGAATCGGCAAGCCCGCCGAACAGGTGATCGAGGATTTCGGTCTGCGACAGGTCGAGCACAAGCGCCACGTCCTTGTCCTTGGCCAGGCCATCGAGCGTCGGGCCACCCGCGCCCGAGGAATGGAACACCATGACTTCGCAGCCATCGGCTTCGAGCGCCTGCCGGATGCGCTTGATGCTGACTTCGGTGGTGCCGAGCGTGGTGATCAGCACCAGCGGCTTTTCAGGCCCCTTGCCGCGATCATAGCCCTTGGCCATGCCGGCCACCGCATTGGCCGCATTGCGGAATACGTCGCGGCTGATGGTGTTGATGCCCGAAATGTCGGTCACCGCATTCATCATCGCGATGTCCTTGACGCCCATGTACGGCTTGGTGAAGCCCGATGCCATGGTCGAGACGATCAGCTTGGGCATGCCGTAGGGGAAGCTCTGCATCAGCGCGCCTGCCAAGGCCGAGCCCATCGAGCCACCAACCGCCAGGATGCCCGACAGCGGGGATTTTGCCTCCCACGCGTGGGCTGCGGCAATCGCGCCGCGGATCATCGCGTCCTGGCACTTGCCTTCATGGCCCAGCGCGCGAACGTCCTCGATCGTCATCCCGGCGGCTTGCGCCACGGCCTCGGGCGAAATCTCCGCTCCGCCCACCGAGCGCCGCACGCTGGGATCAAGGTGCACGGCATCCACGCCCGCCGCTTCGAGCGCGGAACGGGTGAACCTGGCTTCCTCTTCCTTGGTGTCCTGCGTGCAGATGAACAGCACGCTTGGCCTGTCTTGATGCGGCTTCGTCATGTGTCGTTATCCTCTCCGTCCGCCATGTGGTGCGACAGAGTGGTTGACTTTGCACGAGGGTTTCGGGAATTTGCGTTGCACAAGGTGAAACACAGATTTTGCCGGGGGGATATCGGATGCTGGAACGGCGGGTAAAGACCGTCCGCGCGCTTGAGCGTGGGCTGGACGTTCTCATAGAAGTGCAGACGCGCAAGGCGGCCAGCCTGCACGAATTGCATCAGGCAACCGGCCTGCCCAAGGCCACGTTGCTGCGCATGCTGGTGACCTTGGGGCAGAAGGGGCTGGTCTGGCAACGCCTGGCCGATGGCGCCTACCTGCCGCACGTCGACAGGGTCGAGCGGGCCTTGGTAACCTCGCCCGCGCACATCGCGGAAATCGCCTCGCCGCACATGAAGGCGCTGTCGACTCGGGTGGCATGGCCGTCGGTCCTTGCCGCGCCGCGTCTTGATCACATGGAGATTCTCGAGACCAACAGCCCGTTGTTCCGCCTGGATTCGGCCATTCTTGGCCCGGTCGGTGTCAAGCTGTCTTATATACATACGGCCACCGGCCGGGCCTATCTGGCGGCGTGTGGCGATGCCGAGCGGGATTCGATCATCGACCGCCTGCGCCCGGCCAATCCTCCCGAAGGCAGCGAGGCGGAACTGCGCCAGATGCTGTTGCAGGTTCGCCAGCGCGGGTTCGCCACGCGCGATCCTCTGCTGCCGTGGCCGGATCGGTCCAAGCAGATGATCCTGCGCGATGGGCGCCGATCCATGGCCGTGCCGATCATGGTCGGCGGATCGCCGATCGCCACCATCAACGTGACCTGGCCCGGAAGGCGCGGTGCGGATGAAGCCGTGGTGCAGCGTCACCTGGAGGCATTGAAGGCAACGGCGCGCGCAATCGGGACAGCGCTCGAACAGAAGCCAAATTAAGTTTCACTTGGTGAAATCGGTTTGCTCAGCTGATTATTTCCCGGCGCTGAATAGGTGATGCTTCCACGACAGGGAGAGAATACGCATGCGCCAATGGCTGATTTCTGCAGGAGCCACATCGCTCGAGGATCTGAAGCTCGTCGAAACGGCTGAGCCTGCCCCCGGTGCTGGCGAAGTGGCGGTGCGCGTGCGGGCCTGCTCGTTGAACTTCCGTGACCAGATCATCCCGCTGGGCTTCTACATGGGCGGCGTGGTGCAGCAGGACACCGTGCCCCTGTCCGACGGTGCGGGCGAGATCGTCGCCGTGGGCGAAGGCGTGACTTCGCTGGCGGTGGGTGATCGCGTGGCCGGCATCTTCTTTCAGGACTGGATGGACGGTCCGCCCAATCCGGGCATGGGCATGGCGCTGGGGGCACCGCCCGCGCCCGGCATGCTGCAGGACGTTGTTGTCCTGCCCGAACATGGCGTGGTCAAGCTGGCGCAGACTCTGGATTTCACGCAGGCCGCCTGTCTGCCATGCGCCGGGGTCACCGCGTGGAACGCGCTGATGGAGGGCCCGCGGCCGGTGAAGGCGGGCGATACGGTGCTCGTGCTCGGCACCGGCGGCGTTTCGTTGCTGGCCTTGCAGATCGCCAAGGCTGCCGGCGCGACGGTGATTGCCACGTCGTCGTCCGATGAGAAGCTGGAGCGGGTGAAGGCCCTGGGCGCCGATCACCTGATCAACTATCGCACCACGCCCGAATGGGGCGCGGAAGCCGCACGGCTTGCCGGCGGCGGGGTGGACAAGGTGGTCGAGGTTGGCGGGGCGGGAACGCTTAAGCAATCCATCGCCGCGGTCGGCTTTGCCGGAGAGATCGCCCTGATCGGCGTGCTGACCCGCGAGGGCGATACCAACCCGCACGGGCTGATGTTCAAGGGCGCATCGATCCGCGGGATCTTCGTGGGGTCCAAAGGCATGGCGCAGCGGCTGAACGCTTTCATCGATGCACATGGCATCAAGCCGGTGGTCGACCGCAGCTTCGCGATGGACGCGCTGAAGGATGCCTTTGCCTACCAGTCCTCTGCCGGGCTGTTCGGCAAGGTGGCAGTCACGCTCTAGCGCCTGGGTTTGGCGCCCACGCACGGAAGCTGCGGGGCGCGGGAGAGGATGGGAATGGTACAGTTGCTTGGCTTCGGCCAGCCTTTTGGCGGCATCATGCAAACCGCTTTCGTGGTGGAGGACGTGCGCGCATCGATTGCGCACTTCCAGCGCGATTGCGGCGCGGGGCCGTTTTTCCTGCTCGATCATTTTCTGGCGCCGGATCAGTTCTATCGCGGAGCGCCATCGACGGCCGACGTGACCATCGCGATGGGATTTGCCGGTCACATGCAGATCGAACTGATCCAGCCGCTGGACGGCAACCCATCGGTCTACCGCGAAACGATCGAGCAGCGCGGCCACGGGTTTCACCACTTCGGCATCGCTTGCGCCGATGTCGATGCGGCGCTGCCCGACTATCTGGCGCGCGGATACGACCTGGCGTTCAAGGCGGCCGTGCCGACCGGGGGAAGCGTCGCCTATCTCGAAGGCGGGGATGCGGCGGCTCCCGGCTTTCTCGAACTGATTCCGGCCACGCCCGGCATGGACGCACACTTTACCGCGATGTGGCGCGCCTCGCACGATTGGGATGGGACCGACCCGGTCCGGCCTTTCATCTGAACGATAACAAGAAACTTGGAGTGGACACGACAGATGGCACAGGCTGGATCGAGGAGCGGGGGCTACCAGGTGTGGGTTACCGCGCTGCTCAGCCTCAACTTCGGCATACTGTTCTTCGATCGCAACGCTCTCAACTTCCTGATGCCGTTCGTGCAACCGGACCTGCAGCTGTCGAATACCCAGGTTGGCATGTTCAGTTCGGCCTTGTCGCTGACCTGGGCACTCTCCGGCCTGGCGGTTGGCCGCATTTCGGACAAGCTCGGTTCGCGCAAGCCGGTGATCGTGGCGGCAACCGTGGCGTTCTGCGTGTGCTCGATGATCTCGGGGCTGGCCTCGTCTTTCCTGATGCTGCTGGGCGCGCGGTTGCTGATGGGGGCGGCAGAAGGCGGGGTGATGCCGGTCAGTCATTCGATGATCGTGGCCGAAGTCTCGCCCGAGCGGCGCGGCCTTGCCATGGGCGTTGCGCAAAATCTCGGCTCTAACCTGCTGGGATCGGGCCTTGCGCCGCTATTGCTGGTGCCGGTGGCCGTGGCGGCGGGCTGGCGCACGGGCTTCTACCTTGCGGCGGTGCCGGGCCTTGTAACGGCAGCGCTGATCTGGTTCACGCTGCGTGAGCCGCCTGCCGAAGTGCACGATACGGCGGCCCCCAAGGTCACGCTTCGCGAGGCGTTCGCCCATCGCAACGTGATCCTGTGCGCGCTCATCTCGATCCTGCTCGTGTCCTACCTCGTGGTGTGCTGGGCTTTCATGCCGCTGTTCCTGACAAAGCAGCGCGGTTTCGATCCTGAAACGATGGGCTGGTTGATGGCGACGCTCGGCATCTCCGCAGGCCTTGGCAGCTTTGTCGTACCGGCCATTTCCGATGCCATCGGGCGGCGTCCGGTGATGATCTTCTTTGCGTTCCTGGGCGTGACCCTGCCGCTGGGCGGGCTGTTCTTTCAGGGGTCGACCTGGGTGCTGGCCGCGATCTTCTTCTTCGGGTGGGGTTTGAACGGCCTGTTCCCGATGTTCATGGCCACGATCCCCGCAGAGTCCGTCGATCCGCGACTGACCGCGACACTGACCGGCGTGGTGATGGGCACCGGCGAAGTGCTGGGCGGTGTTCTGGCGCCATTCCTCGCGGGCGCGCTGGCCGATGTCTACGGCCTTTCCGCGGCCCTGTGGCTGATGCTCGTCTGCGCGGTGCTGGCCGGGCTCTGCGCGCTGGGACTGATCGAATCGGCGCCACGCGTGGTGGCGCGGCGCACCGCTCCGGCCTTTGCCTGATCCATCATTCGCTTAACGGAGAAGATCAATGTCTGCGCTTCTCAAGTTCAACACCGGCGATGTCGCCCCGTCAGATCGTGCGCGTTACTGGAACGAGATTGCCGATCGGGCCTTTACCGGGACCTATGTGAATGTGCCGGGCGAGGATTTTGCCGGGCGCATGCTGGCCTGGCGGGTTGGCCAACTGGACATGATCCGCACCGATTCCACGCATTCGGCGGTGGGGCGCACGCCGCTGCCGCAGAACGAGGAGCGGCTGATCCTTCACCTGCAATGCCGGGGGTTGAGCGAACACACGCAACGGCGCGCGGAATGTGCGCTGCAGCCCGGCGATTTCGTGCTGGCCAGCCCGCATGAGCCTTATTCGATCAAGCTCAGCGGGCACGAGATGCTGGTCGTGGAATTTCCGCGGGCCCCGCTGGTCGAGCGGTTTCCGGGCGTGGACGATGCCCTGATGCAGCGGATGTGCGGATCGACGCCGGGTGGGCGGGTGTTCCACGATTTCCTCCTTTCGCTGTGGCAGCATGGAGAGCACGCGGGCGAGGATCCCGAATGGGAGAGCGGGGTTAACGCGGTGTTCTTCGATCTTGCCGCAATGGCGATGCGCGGCGCGCAGCGGCCGCTGCCGGCGATTGGCGAGGACGATCTCAAGGCGCGGGTGCGGGCGACCGTGGCCGCGCATATCGAGGATTCGTCGCTGCGTACGGCATCCATCGCCGATGCCTGCGGCATCTCGGTGCGCACGGTGCAGAACGTGTTTGCCGCGATGGGCACCACGCCTACCGCCTATATCCTCGAGCAGCGGTTGCGCCGCGCAGCGGACCGGCTTGTTGCCCGGCCCGACGCAAGCATCACCGAAATCGCGTTCGAACTCGGCTTCAATGACAGCGCCTATTTCACGCGGTGCTTCCGCCAGCAATTCGGCGCGGCGCCACGCGATTGGCGGCTGGGGCGTCGCGCCACGGAGAGCAGGGCAATTTCATAGAAGCAGCGAACTGTCGCGTAGCAATTGCGCGTCAGTCCTGATCGGCTTGCGCGCCAGTGCAAGCACCGGTTTTCGCCAGCAGCTATCAGGCTGGCGAGATCTTGAGAGCCACCTGCACGGGCGGCTCCACCATCAAGGCCAGACAGGGAGAGAAAAACATGAGAATGGCATCGGTTTCCATAGCCGCCATGGCAGCAGCCATCGCGGTGCCAGCCTTGGCCCAGGATGGGGCGCAGGCTCAGGCCGAGGAAAGCTCGGGCGGCATTGCCCAGATCGTGGTGACGGCACAGAAGCGCGCGGAAAACGTGCAGGACGTGCCGATCGCCATTTCCGCATTCAGCGCCGAAGCGCTGCAGGAACGCGCCGTGAGCAGCGTGGCTTCGCTGTCCAACATCTCGCCCAACGTGACGCTTGATGCAGGCACGCCGTTCTCGGGCTCTTCCGCCGTGCTTTCGGCGTATATCCGCGGCATCGGCGCCAACGACTTTGCCTTCAACATCGATCCGGGCGTGGGCGTGTACCTCGACGGCGTGTATCTTGCCCGTTCGGTCGGCGCGAACCAGGATCTTCCTGACGTCGAGCGTATCGAAGTGCTTAAGGGCCCACAGGGAACGCTGTTCGGCCGCAACACCATCGGCGGCGCGATCTCGATCGTCACGCACGATCCGGGCAATGATTTCCGCTTCAAGGGCGATGTCACCACCGGCCGGTTCGGCCTGCTGCAGACGCGCGGTACGGTGGACGTGCCGCTGACCGACGGCCTTGCTGCGTCCGTCAGCTTCTCGACCAAGAATCGCGATGGCTACGTCAAGCGCGTGGCGTTCCCCGGGGCGACCAATTTCGCATCGACGCCGATCACCAATTACAAGGCGGCCGGCTACAACAACATCGGCCTTGGCACCGAAGGCGGCGACAACAGCTGGAACCTGCGCGGCAAGCTGCGCTATGACAACAAGACCAACCTGCGCATCACGCTGTCAGGCGATTACAGCAAGATCGACCAGTCACAGCTGGCCAACACGCTGATATCGACCACGCCGGCGGTGTTCGCGGGCACCTACAACTGCGCCATCCTGGGCGTCGTGGCCGGCAATTGCGGGGGCGGTCCTCCGTCGTTTGCCTACATCGGCGGTATCGGCGGCCTGAACAGCATTTTCGACAATCCCACCGTGTTCGGCGTGAATGTCGATGCCGATCCGCGCAACAACCGTATGCCGTATGACAATCGCTTCGTGTCGAAGGACATCGACGTGTCCTACGCCAACGGCAACAACTACTCGAAGATGCAGTCCTATGGCGGTTCGGGCACGATCGAATTCGATCTGTCCGACACGGTGATGCTCAAGTCGATCACCGCCTATCGCGAACTGCACTGGAACGCCGGGATGGACCTTGATGGTTCGCCGTTGAACTTCCTGCACACCAGCTTCACGATGAACCAGTATCAGTTCAGCCAGGAACTGCAGCTGAACGGTTCGGCGATGGACAAGACGCTGAACTATGTGCTGGGCGCCTATTTCTTCAAGGAAGCGGGCGACCTTCACGACTACGTGACGTTCGCCGAAGGCCTGCTGCAGGTTGATGGGCCGAACGATCTTTCGACCAAGAACTATGCTTTCTTCGGGCAGGTCGATTACCGGCCGACCGAACAGTTCGGTATCACCATCGGTGGCCGTTACACCAATGACGAACGGCAGGCAGCAATCTACAAGCGTACTTACCTCGGTCTGAAAGGTTCGCCAACGCTGGGCAACCCTGCAGCAGCAGGCGGTGCACCGAACACCGACATGAGCAAGAACGATCTGAATCGTACCGACAGCAAATTCACGCCTAAGCTGGGACTGGGCTGGAAGATCGACCGCCAGAACAATCTGTACGCCACCTACTCGGTGGGCTTCAAGGGCGGCATTCTGGCCCGGGCCACCGGCACCCTCGATGCCGCCGGTCTGAACATCAAGAGCGTGCTCACGGCCCAGACGGCAATCAACCTGCTGGTGGCCCGGGGCGACCTGGCCGAGGAAAAGGCAACCACGTGGGAAGTGGGCGTGAAGTCGGTGTTCCTCGACAACCGCCTGCAGGTGAATGCGGCGGCCTTCCATACCGACTACAAGGGCATCCAGCTCAACTTCCAGCAGGGCGTATCACCGACCATTCAGAACGCTGGCGACGCGCGGATCAAGGGCTTCGAGGTTGAAGTCGTTGCCGCTCCCACCGACGGCTTCCTGATCAACGCTTCGGTCGGCTATACCGACGCCTATTACACGGCAGTGCTGGCCGGGGCGCAGGTTGCGGCCAATCCCTTCCAGGCAGGCGTGTTCCCGGGTGCCGACCTGCCCAAGACGCCGAAGTGGAAGTTCAACGTCAGCCCGCGCTATGAGCTGGCGGTTGGCGGTGATGCCAAGCTGGTGATCCTGGGTGACTGGACCCACACCACGTCGCTGTGGAACGATACCGAACGCGCCTTCCTGCTGCAGCGCGGGCCGACGGACATCGTCAATGGCAACGTGACCTACAAGTCGGGCAACCACTGGGATCTGACCGTGGGCGTCACCAACATCACCGACGAGCGCTATCTGGTCACCGGCCAGGCGCAGATCGCCGGTGGGCAGTTCTACGGCACCTACAGCCGCCCGCGTGAATGGTTCGCGCGCCTTGGCGTGGAGTTCTGAGAGCTGGACTTGTGATTGACTGAAACGCGAGCGGGGCTGAACCCCTATGGTCCCGCTCGCGTTGTACCTGTTCTGGAGAGTGACAAATGGCCGAAGCAGCCCACGCCGAATTCTGGAAGGACATCAAGCCTGTAGACAAGGTGTTCCGCGAAGGCGGGCTGCCCGAGGTCTACCTGCCCAAGATCGCCGAGGGCGATGAACGCTACTGGGTGCCGATTTCGGAGACAGTGTTCTCCAAGCCGGTGTGGATCAGCCCGTCAAAGAACATGTGGGCCGATGTGCTGATGAGCAAGTCGGCCGGGCTGGTGAACCGCCATTATCACCCGCACCCGATCTGGGCCTACACGATCAGCGGAAAGTGGGCCTATCTCGAGCACGAATGGACCGCAACCGCGGGCGATTTCGTCTACGAAACGCCGGGCGAGAGCCACACGCTGGTCTGCTATGAGCACGAAGACCCGATGAAGGTGTTCTTCGTCGTCTCCGGCCCGCTGATGTGGCTGGACGAGGAAGGCAACACCGTCGGCCATTACGACGTTTTCGATTACATGAAGGCCGCGCGCGAACATTACGACAAGGTCGGCATCGGCGCGGACTACGTCGACACGCTGATCCGCTGACCTGAACCTGCCGCAAGGACACCTGCCATGAACGTGATGACCGCCCCACCTTCGAACAAGGCCGAAATCGTCGACGTGCCTTTTGCGCACAAGGACCTGGTGGCGCGGCTCAGCCCGGGCGGGCGCTATATCGATGCGCAGACCGATGTGGACAGCCCGTGGGTGCCTTTCGGCGACAATGCGGCGATCAAGCATCTGGCGTTCGACGTACGGCAGAATCTCTATTCGAACATCCTGTGGGTGAAGAGCCCGGGCGTGATCGGCACGCATTTCCATCGCGGCACGATCACGATGGTCTGCCTCGAAGGCAGCGTGCGCTATCTCGAATACGATTGGGTGGCCACGCCGGGCGGTCTGATCCTGGAAACGCCGGGCGAAAGCCACACCCTCGTCACCGAACATCCGCAGGGTTGCAAGCTGTTCGGGTGGATGCAGGGCCCGATCGAATTCTACGACGAGAACGCGGTGCTGGTCGATACCGCAGACGTGTGGTGGTTCATCAACCACTACGAAACCCACTGCCGCGAAAACGGCATCGCCATCAACCCCAAGCTCTATCTCTGAGGCACCCATGGCCACGATGACCGCGCCGCCTTCAGGCGCCTACAAGATCGTCGATGTTCCCGAACTCTACGGCGACCTGATCCGTGCCAAGGGCGTGGAGGGCAGCTATGTCGGCTCTTCCGAGGCGGAAAGCCCGTGGGTTCCGTTTGGCGATAATGCCGCGATCCGGCATTTGGCTTTCGACGTGCGCGAAAACGTCTATGTCAACGTGCTGTGGATCAAGGGGCCGGGGGTGATCGGCACGCACAAGCATCGCGGCAAGGTGTGGGCCGTGGGGCTGGAAGGCACGTTCCGCTATCTGGAATACGACTGGGTCTGCGGCCCCGGCGATTTCATCACCGAAACGCCGGGCACTGCGCACACGCTGGTCACCGACAATCCTACCGGGATGAAGGCGCTGTTCCACATGCAGGGTGCCAACGAGTTCTTCGACGACAACGGCAACCATGTCGAAACGCTCGACGTGTGGTGGTTCATGAATCACTACGAAAGCTACTGCAAGGAACACGGCATCGCGATCAACCCCGCGCTCTACCGCTGAGGATTGCGGGATGAGCGGGGAACATGCCGCGGTTCCAAAACTCGGGGCCGAGCCGCGCGGCAGCTACCTGTACAACACCTGGTACGTGGCAGGCTGGGCCGATGGCCTGGGCGAGGCAGCGCAGCAGCGCACCTTCCTTGAGCAGCCGGTTGCGCTGTTTCGTGACGAGCAGGGTGTGGCGCAGGCCGTCAGCGGCCGCTGTCCCCATCGTTTTGCTCCGCTCGGTCACGGGCAGGTGGTCGAAGGCACGCTGATGTGCCCTTATCACGGTCTGCGCTTCGATGGGGCAGGGCGCTGCGTCCACAATCCCCACCCGGGCGGGCAACTCCCGGATGCGCTATTGCGGGTCTACCCGCTGGTAGAACGCCACGCCCTGCTGTGGATCTGGATGGGCGATGCGGCAGCGGCCGACCAGGCGCTGATCCCCGATTTTTCGTGGCTTTCCGACCCCAGATGGGAAGCCGTGCGCGGCGCGACCCTGGCCGAAGGGCCGCAGGACTTCTACGGCATGGTGCAGTGGCATGCGCCTGCCGTGCTGTACTTCGATTTCCGTGCAGGCGAGCCCGGCACCCCGCGCGAGGATTGCACCCTCCTGCCATCGCTTCACGCATTCACCCCTGAAACGCCTGATACGACGCACTATTTCTGGGCCACCGCGCGCGACTACAAGCTGGGCGATGCCGAATTTAGCGCTGCCATGCGCGCCGCGCTGGAGTTCGCGTTCGAGCAGGAAGACATGCCGCTGATCCGCGACAGTCACCGCCTGATGCGCGGGCAGGATTTCTGGAACCTGCGACCGCTGATCCTGGGCGGCGATGGCGGCGGCGTCCGCGCCCGGCGCATGCTGCAACGTCTGATGGAACGTGAAAAGCAGCAGGCAACCACTTCACAATAAAGACAAACAGAGGATGCCAATGGGAACGCTCGACAGGTTTGACATCAAAGGCCGCTCTGCGCTGGTCACCGGCGCCGCATCGGGCATCGGCCTGGCCTATGCCGAGGCCATGGCCGAAGCCGGGGCACAGGTGACGCTGACCGACATTGACGGGGAAGGAGCGGAGCGCGAAGCGGCTCGCTTGCAGGGCGAAGGCCATACGGTCAGGGCTGACCGGCTTGACGTGTCCGATTGGGACAACGTGACCGCGGCCTTCGATGCCCACGCCGCTGCCTATGGCGGGCTGGACATCTGCTTTGCCAATGCCGGGATCGATACCGGGGCAGGTTTCTGGAACCCGGCCGGCCATCGCAATGCCGACGGGCAGGTCGATACCTACGATCACAAGCGCTGGGACCGTTCGATCCAGGTGAACCTCAACGGCGTGTTCTACACCGTCAGCAATGCGGTGCGGATCATGAAGCAGGACGGCCGCGCCAATGGCCGCACGGGCGGTTCGATCATCACCACCGCATCCAACGCGGGACTGGTGACCGAACCCATCGTCGGCTTGCCCTATATGCCGGCCAAGGCAGGGGTGCTGCACATGGTGCGCGCGCTTGGTCTGGAACTGGCCGAATTTCGCATCCGCATCAATGCCATCGCACCTGGCCCCTTCGTGACCAACATCGGCGGCGGCTGGTTGAAGAAGGACCCGGTGGCGCGCGCCGCATGGGACGCCATCGTCCCGCTCGGCTCGGTGGCGGAAACCGAACAGCTCAAGCCGCTGGCGCTGCTGCTGGCCTCTGATGCCTCCGATTACATGACCGGCAGCCACGTCGTGATCGATGGTGGCATGATGCTGGGCAAGTACAACTAGGAGCAACTGCCATGCGCGCCGCCGTGATGCAGGGCCTGCACCAGCCGCTTGCCGTGGAAACGGTAGACGATCCGACGCCCGGCGAGGGCGACGTGATCGTCAAGGTCGGGCGCTGCGGCATTTGCGGGTCCGATCTGCACATGACCGAAGATCCGGCCTATGGGCAAGGCGCGGGCTCGGTGCTTGGCCATGAATTCGCGGGCGAGGTCGTGGCGCTGGGCAAGGGGGTGGAAGGCCTGCGCACAGGCGATCTGGTCTCGGTCATCCCGCTCAAAAGTTGCGGGCAATGCCATTCCTGCCGCACCGGCGCGGTGCAATGGTGCGAGGCATTCGGGTTGCAGGGCGGGGGCTATGCCGAATACGCGCTGACCCGGCCCAACCAGTGCGTGCGCCTGCCTGCCAGCGCCAGCCTTGCCGATGGCGCAATCGTCGAGCCGTTGGCCGTGGCGCTGCACGGCGTGGCGCTGAGCGGCATGACCATCGGCGACAAGGTGCTGGTGCTGGGTGCAGGCCCCATCGGCCTTGCCGTGGCGTTCTGGGCGCGCCGCTTTGGCGCAGGACGCGTGGTGGTGCAGGATCTGGCCGAATGGCAGCGGTCCCGCGCCTTGCAGATGGGCGCGCACGATTTCGTGGTCGATGCCGGCGATCCTGTTGGCAGCGCAGAGCGGGCGC
>JAPLPG010000300.1 GCA_026400375.1 Novosphingobium sp.
AGCGCGGTGCTGGCAAGCAGGGTTACGCTCAAGCAGGAATTCCAATCAGGTGCATCAATGTGTCCGGCTCGCCATGCCCCTCAACCCCGATGATCGCAAGCCGTTCCCCAAACCGCCCGCCTCACGCATCAATCCACTCGTCAGAACGGCAGCTTGAAGCCCGGCGGGATGCCCGCAGCCATCTGCACTTTCTGCATTTCCTCGGCCGCCGCCGCATCGGCCTTGCCACGCGCATCGTTGAAGGCGGCCGCCACCAGATCTTCAAGGATGCCCTTGTCTGCCGGCACCAGCAGGCTGTCATCGATGCTGACGCCGATCACGCGACCCTTGGCCGACGCGCGGATCCTGACCATGCCACCGCCCGATGCGCCCTCGATCTCGATCTTGTCGAGCTTGCCCTGCGCATCTTCCATCTGTTTCTGGATGGTCTGCGCTGCCTGCTGGGCGGCCTGGATCATCTCTTCCATCGATTTCATGCGCGTTTGCTCCACGGTCTCTTTTCATGCTCTCGCGAGCTGTCTTCGTTCACGATCACCGCGCCCGGAAATGCTTCGAGCGCAGCCCTGACCAGCGGGTTCTGCTTCATCGCCGCATCCGCCGCCGCCGCCTTTGCCGCCTTGGCTTCCTCAAGGCTCGGCGCGGCCTCGCCCTCGGCGCGTTCGATGGTCCAGGCCTCGCCCGTCACGGTGTTCAACGCCCGGCGAATATCCGCCACCGGATCACCCGGCAAGCCCGGAACGAGTTGATAACGCAACAGACCCTGCCGCAGTTCCACCACCCGTACGCCCAGCCGCATCGTCGATCCGACCAGCGGAGAGACCTGTTCGACCTGCTCCACCAGCGCTTCCCAATCGATGCTCGCAACAGCCGGTGAAGCGGCTTGCGCTCCGCCCTCGTGCGCGCCCCCGCCTCCGCCGTCGCCCTCGGCGGCAGATGCCGCGATTGCGGGGCGCGAAGCCAGTTCTTCGAGCTTCTTCACCAGACCGCCGGGGTCGGGCATGTCAGCCGCATGCATCACCCGCAGCAGCGCCATCTGCGCCGCCACCAGCGGATCGGGCGCGGTCTTCACTTCCTCATAGCCCTTGAGCAGCAACTGCCACAGCCGGTGCAACTGCCCCGCCGAAAGCGCCTTGGCCCAGGCCTCCAGCGCCTCGCGCTCCTCGGTCGAGCGCACGTCCGGCCCGGCCCCGCCGATCTGCGTCACCGTCACGCGGTGGATCACGTCCATCTGCGCGCGCATCATCGCAATCGGCTCGATCCCCAGTGCATATTGCTGCGCGACCTGTGCCAGCACTTCGCTGCCCTTGCCCGAAAGCACGGCCTCCAGCAGGCGGCGCTGCATGGTCTTGTCCGCCAGGCCCAGCATCTGCCGCACCTGCTCGGCGCTCACCCGTGTCCGGCCGTCCTCGCTCCCGACCAGATCGGCGTGGCTGATCGCCTGATCGAGGATCGACAGGCCATCGCGCACCGACCCTTCGGCCGCAGCCGCCACCATGGCCAGCGCCTCGTCTTCGGCCTCGACGCCTTCCTTGCCACAGATCATCGCGAAATGGCTGGCGAGCAGCGGCGCGGGAATGCGCTTCAGGTCGAACCGCTGGCAGCGCGACAGCACGGTGACCGGCAGCTTGTCCACCTCGGTCGTGGCGAACAGGAATTTCACATGCGCCGGCGGTTCCTCAAGTGTCTTGAGCAAGGCGTTGAACGCATTGCGCGACAGCATGTGAACTTCGTCGACGATGTAGATCTTGTAGCGCGCCGAAACCGCGGCATAGCGCACTGCCTCGATGATCTCGCGCACGTCGTCGACGCCGGTGTTGGACGCGGCGTCCATCTCGATCACGTCGATGTGGCGACCTTCGGCGATGGCCCGGCACGGCTCGCACACGCCGCAGGGGTCGATCGTCGGCCCGCCCTTTTCGTCCGGCCCGATGCAATTGAGCGCCTTGGCAATCAGGCGCGCGGTCGATGTCTTGCCCACCCCGCGCACGCCGGTCATCAGGAACGCATGGGCCAGTCGGTCGCGCCGGATTGCATTGGCCAGCGTCTGGACCATCGCATCCTGCCCGATCAGTTCGGAAAAGGTCTGCGAACGATACTTGCGCGCCAGCACGCGATACGGCTGCACCGTCGGCGCCGGGGCCGCTTGCACCTTCGGAACGTCGGCCGCGGGCGGCGGTGCGGGCGCCGGAATTTCCGATTCGATCACCGGTTCGGGCGCAGCCTTCACTGGCGGCGCTGGCGGTGGTGCCGCTGCTGGCGCGGGATCACCGAACATCGATGCCTGCCCCGCCGCTTCCAGTTCGGCGGCAGAAGGCTTGCTTTCCTCCTCTGCAGGAGGATCGCCAAACATGTCAGGGGAATCGGCCATCATCGCCCTAGGTAAGCGCTCGACCCGCGAATGTCGAATGTCGCAGCTTCGAGAATCGGTGGATTGACGCTGGCCGCGCAGAGTGAAAACCTGACGTCATGACAGCAATCCTGCCCGGTCGATTTACCGCAAAGTTCGATAGACCGCTTGCCGTTTTCATTATCGGCATGCGCATCAATCACTTCCACAAGGTCGGCAAGTGGCTGCCGGTGGCTCGTTCGATGGGCCCGATGATTCGCGAGCTTTCACGCAATCCGCAAAGCGGCTTTCTCGGCACGGAAACCATGCTGCGCGGGCTGCGCACCATCGTGATGCTGCAATACTGGCGCGATTTCGACAGTCTCGAAGCCTATGCCCGCAACCGCGATCAGGAGCACTGGCCCGCGTGGGTCTCGTTCAACCAGGCGGTCGGCAATGACGGCAGCGTCGGCATCTTTCACGAGACGTACGTGGTGCCAGCCGGGGCGTACGAGACGCTCTATGCCAACATGGTGCCGTTCGGCCTTGGCAGGCTGGATGGGGTCACCCCCGCAACCGGATCGCGCAACGACGCGCGATCACGCATGAAAGCTGCCAGTAACGACTGAAGCTGGGGAATAAAGGAGCCGGCCGACCCGCCGCAACCCGTTGTGGCTGCTTCCTTCCGGACCTGACCAGGTTGGCGGACGCAAACGTCCGACCGACTCCCGGTGCCGCCTATGAACAGGAAGGCCGGGCTTGTCCAGCCCTGCCAGATCCGGCTTACTTGAAATTGTCGGCGTAGCTCTGCAGCTTCAGCTTGCGCGGCGGCGTGGGGATCACGCGCGCTTCGATGCCATAGCGGTCGGCATAGGCCTGTGCATCGTCCTGCGATTCAAACGCCAGGACCACTTGCGATTGCGTATCGCCCGATCCGGCCCAGCCCATCAGCGGGTCCGGGCGCCGGGCCTCGGCCGGTTCGAATTCGAGGATCCATTCGCTGGTCCGGGCCTTGCCAGACTGCATGGCGTTCTTCGGGCGCTGAAAAATTCGTGCTGACATGACCTTGCGCTTGCACACGAATCACGGCGCAAATCAAGTCCGCATTCGCGTCAAACGCGCCCCTTCTGGGCGTTGAAGGCGTTCTTGGTCTTGAGGCTGGGGTCCTCGGCCCACGGCTCGTCCGGCCAGCGGTGCCGGGGATAGCGCCCCTTCATGTCCTTCACCACATCGCGCCACGATCCCCGCCAGAAGCCGGGCAGGTCCGCCGTGGTCTGGATCGGCTTGGCGCCGGGGCTGGTCAGGCTCAGCAACAGCGGGCGCGGCGGCTGCCCCACGCACGGGTGCCGGTCCAGCCCGAACAGCGCCTGCACTCGCAATTCCACGCACGGCCCGCCTTCATGGCCATAGTCGATCGCATGGCTGGTGCCCGCAGGGGATCGGAATTCGGCGGGAGCCAGCTTGTCGAGCGCCTGCCGCTCGCTCCAGTCGAGCCGGTTCGCCAGGGCCTCATGCAGCTTGCCCGCCCCGATCTGCAGATCGCGCCGCCCGGCCAGCAATGGCCCCAGCCATTGCTCCAGCGACTCCAGCAAGGCCGCTTCGGAAAGCGCCGCCAATCCGGCATAGCCCGCCCGCACGATCAGCGCCTTGGCAGCCTCGCCCAGTGGCAGAAGCGCCAGTCCGCCCTCACGCACCGCAGCCATCAGCCTGGCTGCAACCGCCTGCGCGTCGGGCGTCGGATCGGGCACCCGCGCCAGCACGATCGCCCCCAGCCGCCGCTCCAGCCGCGCTTCCACCCGGCCTTCGCCGGCATTCCAGTTCAGCGCGTGGCGCTCCTCGATCCGGTGCGAAAGGTGGCGCGTAACCTCCTCGTCCGTCAGCGCAATAGCCGCGGTGATGCGTGCGCCCTTGGCCTCGCCCTGCGCATCGCCAATCACCAGCCACTTCGCGCGCGCCAGCGATGACGCCGGATCGAGCCGATAGCCCCGCCCCCCGCTGGAGAGCCACTCTTCGCCCGTGGCAGACCGCGCCCGCGCAATCCGGTCGGGAAAGGCCTCGGCCAGCAGCACGCCCGTCGGCACCTCGCGTTCGAATCCTTCGACAGGCTGTCCAAGCACTCTCCCGGCCAGGTCCGCCCACCGCCCCGCCAGCTTGCGCGATGCTTCGGCCCGCCCGCCGCGCTCACGCGCCCAGCGCTCCAGCCGCTGCGCCAGATCCTCGCCACGCCCGCCCAGCCCGCGCTCCTGCAACAGCAGCGCCAGCCGCGCCGCCTCCTCCGCCTGCCCGCGTGCCGCTGCAAACAGCAGCATGTGCGCCAGCGCCGGTTCCATCGGCAACCGCGCCATCGCCCGGCCGTGCGGCGTTATTTCAATGTTTTCCCGCTCGCCCTGAGCCTGTCGAAGGGCAAGCGCACCCAATGCCTCCAAGCTGGTACGCGCCGCCGCCATCGCTGCCGCCGGTGGCGGGTCAAGCCACGCCATCGCCGCCACGTCACCCGCGCCCCATTGCGCCAGCGTCAGTGCCAGCGGCGCCAGATCGCTCGTCACCATCTCCGGCGGGTCAAAGGCCGCGCGGCCCGCATGCGCCGCCTCCTCCCACAACCGGTAGGCCACCCCCGGACCCTGCCGCGCCGCACGCCCCGCCCGCTGCGCCGCCGAAGCCTGGCTGGCGCGCGTGGTGATCAATCGGGTCACTCCCGCCGCCTTGTCGAACTCGGCCCGGCGCGAAAGCCCGGCATCGACCACCACCGACACGCCATCCAGCGTCAGCGAGGTCTCGGCTATGCTCGTCGCCAGCACCACGCGCCGGCGCCCTTGCGGATCGCGCCTGATCGCCGCGCGTTGCCCGGCCGGTTCCACTTGCCCATGCAATGGCAGCACCAGCGCCTGTGGCAATCGCTCCGCCAGCAGATCCGCCGTCCGTTCGATCTGCGCCACCCCCGGCAGGAACGCGAGGATGTCGCCCGTCTCCTCGCGCCACGCCGCCTGGATCGCGCTGGCCATCGCCGCCTCGATCTTCACATCGGGCTGCGCGCCCAGCCATTTGACCGTCAACGGATGCGCCTTGCCCGCGCTCTCCACCACCGGACTGTCGCCCAGCAGCGCGGCAAAGCGCGACCCGTCGATCGTGGCAGACATCACCACGATGCGCAGGTCCTCGCGCAGCACCGCTTGCGCCTCCACCGCCAGCGCAAGGCCCAGATCGCTGTCGAGGTGCCGCTCGTGCGCCTCGTCGAACAGCACCGCCGATACGCCCAACAATTCGGGATCGTCGAGGATCGTCGCGACGAAGATCGCCTCGGTCACCACCAGCACCCGCGTCCGGGCAGAGCGTCTGGCGTCCAGCCGGGTGACATACCCGACAGTCCCGCCCGCCTCCTCGCCCAGCAGTTCGGCCATCCGCTCTGCCGCCGCGCGCGCCGCCACGCGCCGGGGCGAAAGCACGATCACCTGGCCGGTGCACCACGGCTCTGCCAGCAGCGCCGGCGCAACGGCGGTCGTCTTGCCCGCCCCCGGCGGCGCAATCAGCACCGCGCTCGGTCCCGCCCGCAACGCGGCCAGCAGGTCCGGCAGGACGGCATGGATCGGCAGTTCACTCACGCCCGGTGCCTTACGGTGCATCGCCTTGCGATGGCAATGCCGCGCAAGATGCAGTAGGGCAGGCCCATGAAGACCACGCTGGAATTCGTGGTGGCGCTGACCACCGGCATCCTATTCAGCGGAGCCTTGATCGGCGCGGTCATCCTCGGCGTCGGCGCGGTGTGCGGCGGCAGCTGCTGGCTGTTGTGGCGCCGCTTCAGCCGCCGCAAATGACCTCAGCCCATCGGATAGGGCACCGCCCGGCTGACCGCATTGATCGCCTTCATCACATCGTCGGGCAGCACCAGATCGGCCGCGGCCAGGATCGCATCGAGCTGGCCCTCGGCCCCCACGCCGACGATGGTCGACGCGACGAAATCATGCTGCTTAGACCACGCCACCGCCATCGTCACCGGATCGAGACCGGCATCGGCGGCCACGCCCATGAACCGCTCGGTCGCATCCAGCGTGCGCGGGTTGACAAAGCGCTGGCCCATCTGCGCCTGCCGCCCCTCCATCGCCAGATAGCGTGAGAACCGCGCGCCTTCAGGCCGCGCCCCGCCATTGTACTTGCCCGAAAGCACCCCGCCCGCGATCGGCGAATAGGGGATCAGGCTCACCCCTTCCTTGCGGCACACTTGCGCCAGTTCATCCTCGAACCGGCGGTTGTTCAGGCTGAAGTTGTTTTGGATCGTCTGATAGCGCACCGTGCCAAGCCTCTCGGCCGTGGCGATGCTCTTCATCAGGCCCCAGCTGGTCTCGTTCGAACAGCCGGTGATACGCACCTTGCCCGCGCGCACGAGTTCGTCGAGCACCTCCATCGTCTCGTCATAGGCCGTGTCGTGATCGGGCCAGTGCGTCTGGTACAGATCGATGTAGTCGGTGCCCAGCTTGGACAAGCTGGCGTCGATCGCAGTTTCTATGTTGCGGCGATCCAGCGCGGTCATGCCATTGCGGCACGGCGATCGGAACCACACGTGGCTCGGCCCCGATACCTTGGTCGCCAGAATGATTGCATCGCGCGGCTTGGTCTTCAGCCACTTGCCCACGATCTCCTCGGTCCGCCCCACCCACTTGATGTCGGGCGGCACCGGATAGCCTTCGGCGGTATCGTAGAAGTTGATGCCCGCATCATAGCTGCGATCGAGCACGCGCAAGGCCTCGGTCTCGTCCACCTGGCTGCCGAACGTCATCGTCCCCATGCAGATATCCGAAACGACAATGGCCGACCGGCCGAGACGACGATGCTGCATCCGATGCTACTCCTTGAACTGGCCTGCCGTACCTAGCGCGCCTTTGCGCGCAGCGACACCGTTTTGGGTGCCCTGTCGGGCTACCCTCGGCACCAACCCAGGGCACGAGGGCAGCAGCACTACCGTTACAGCTCTGCTCGGGGCAAGCGCCGAGAGTGGCAGAAGTTGCCAGTCAATATGGACCTAAATTGGACCGTCCGGGTTGCGAGTAACTGGGTCGAAAACGGAGAAGCATTTGATTGCATTCCAGCAATTTCACATGAACATCAGTTAATGTTCGTTTATCTATTACGGATGGTTTTGGGGAACACAGCGATTCGGTTGCTGCTCACTGCGCCGGCGCTCAATCTACCTGCGCCAGCCTTTGCGGCATCAGAAGCTCCACAGTCGGGCGATCTTGCAGACAGTGCCGCAAGCCTGCCCCCTGTTGCACAGGCTCCGGAAATCATCGTCCAGGGCGTCCGCGAAGATGGCCTGATCGAAGGCATCCTTCCCCGCGATGAACTGACAGAAGCCGATGTCGAAGCGATGGGCCTCGATAGCGTCGGCGATATTCTCGAAGAACTGGGCGTCAATCTCGGTGCCGGGGGCGAAGGGCCGGTCATCCTGATCAACGGCGAACTGTCGTCGTCATCGGCCGACATCTCGGATCTGCCACCAGAAGCGTTGCGCCGTATCCAGTTGCTCCCGCCCAAGGCTGCGGTCGCCTATGGCGCGCCGCGCCGTCGCCCCGTCATCAACGTCGTGCTGAAGCGCAACTTCCGGCAGGCGACCGCCCTCGCCGAAAGTCGGGTGACCACACTGGGTGGCGGCAACTCTGCCAACGGCGAAGCCCGCTGGACCTCGATCCGCAAGGGCGATCGCGACAATATCAGCATCAGGTTCGATGGCGCGCAGCCGCTCTTGGAATCTGACCGCAACATCATCACGGAACGCGATGGCTTGCCGCTCTCCTTGCGCGGCATCGTCCTGCCATTCCCTCTATTCGGTTCCGAAATCGATCCGGTCCTGTCCGCTCTTGTCGGCAGGACCATCTCCGAAGCGGATGTTCCTTCTGGCAAGGACCGACCTTCCCTTGCCGATTTCGTCACCACCGCCGGTCTGTCGACACCAGACGACCTGGGCGAATTCCGCACGCTTCGCCCCCGTACGCGGCGTGCCGTATTGAACGCCACTTTCGCGCGGCGGATCAGCCAGCGCACCAACCTGCAGTTCTATGTGCGCGGCGATTATTCCGCCTCCCGCTCGCTCAATGGCATGACCTCGGCGTTCCTGTCCCTGCCGGCAACAAATCCGGTATCGCCCTTCTCCGGCACCGTCACCGTTGGCCGTTATCTTGGCGAACCGCTGGAACAAGCCGCGCGCGGGGGCAATTTCGACATCGGCGGAACGCTGACGCGGCGCGCAGGCGCCTGGCAGCTTTCGCTCAATGCCAAGTGGGTTCATGGTGAAACCACCACGCGGACCGATCGCGGACTGGACCTTGCCGGTCTCCAGACCGCCATCGATTCCGGCGCCTTCAACCCGTTTGCTGCCTTGCCCGCAGACCTTGCACGGATGACAACCGACCCGGGCAAGCGCCGGCGCGATCAGAATCTCTTGCAACTCAATGTATCCGGCCCGCTTTTCGCGCTTCCTGCAGGGGCTGTCACGGCCAACCTCAGCGCCAGCGGAACGCGCGAACGTTCGTTAACGCGATCAAGCCTGCGTGGCCTGGTAACCGACCGCCATTTGGCCCGTGATGAAGGCAACGTCCGGGGTGGGCTCGTCATCCCCATCCTGGCGGACTCCGACGACGCAAGACTGCCTCTCGGCAACCTGTCGGTAACGCTGTCGGCATCGGCTCGGTCCATAAGCAACGTGGGCACTTTCCGCGGCTATGGCTACGGCATCGACTGGCAGCCGTTCGAAGCCTTGCGCCTGGAAGCCGGTTTCGATCGCGTTCAGGCCCCGCCGAGCCAGCAGATGCTTACCGACCCGGTCGTGGTCCGCGAAAACGTCCGCATTTTCGATTTCGTGCGCAATGAAACCGCCGAAGTGCGTTTCCTTACCGGGGGCAACCCGGGCCTGCCAACGGAACAGCGCGACAGCTGGACGCTTGGCGCACGCTTGCGCACTTCGCGTGCGCTTGAACTGACTGCAGAATGGTCACGCGAACAGATCCACGACGCGCAAGGCTCGCTGCCGCCGCCCAACGCCGAAGTCCAGTCCGCCTTCTCGGATCGCTATCGCCGCGATGGTTCTGGCAGACTTTTCGAAGTTGATGGCCGTGCTGTCTCCTTCGCCCGCGTGCAGCGTGACGAATTTCGCTGGGGCTTCACCTTGCGCAAGCAGATCGGCGGCGGCGGAGGCGCAGCCGCGCCGGCTGCTGCGAATGCCGATGATGATACGGACGAAGCGCCATCGGTTGCCTCGCGCAACGCCTTGCGCAAGGGCGTTGGTGGCGTCCGTATCATGGCTTCGGCGCAACACGCCTGGACGCTCAAGGCAGCAAGGCAAGCGCGCGCCGGGCTGCCTCAGGTTGATCTGCTGGCCGGTGGTGCCGCCGGATATGGCGGAGGCCTGCCCCGGCATCGGGTCGAATTCAGGACCGGGGCTGCCGCGGGCGGGTTCGGGCTTCAATTGACCGGAAGCTGGACGGGATCCAGTCAGATCCGCGCCGGTTCCACTCCGCAGCCGGGCGACCTGCGCTTTTCAGCGGTCACGAGCCTCGATTTGCGCGCGTTCGCGGATCTTGGCCGGGTGTTCCCCCACGCCCCGGTGCTCAAAGGCACGAGGCTGACGGTCGGTGCAGACAACCTGCTCAATCAGCAGGTCGTCGTGCGCGATCGCAGCGGTGCTACCCCGCTGTCCTACCAGCGATACTTGATCGACCCGCTCGGACGCACCATCAACATCGGTTTGCGCAAGAAGTTTTGAGAAGGCCGTGCAGACCGAAAGCGGTCGCGTCAGCGTGTCCGTCAGCGGCGCAAACCGCCCGGCCGCCTCTGCCAAGCCTCTTCATCCCGTGCCGTTGGTGGTTTGTATCCGTCCGGCGGGCCCCGCCTTGCCCGGGAGGTGAGTGAGCGGTCTTAAGCGTGCTCTTTTTTGCGCGCTTTGGAGCGGTCGATGGGGCAGATCACGGTGTTTTCGGGGCCGGAACGGCGCCGGCGTTGGAGTGACGAAGAGCGGCTGCACATTCTGACCGAGGCGTTTTCGCCGGGGGCCTGC
>JAPLPG010000251.1 GCA_026400375.1 Novosphingobium sp.
GGTCAACCCTGCGGACCTGAAGATCGATACCTACCGCGCTTCCGGCGCGGGCGGGCAGCACGTCAACACCACCGATTCCGCCGTGCGCATCACCCACCTGCCGACCGGCACCGTCGTCACCTGCCAGGACGGGCGCAGCCAGCACAAGAACAAGGACAAGGCGATGCAGGTCCTGCGCGCCCGCCTGTTCGAAGCGCAGCGTGATGCCGCGCAAGGCGAAGAGGCCGAGGCGCGCAAGGCGATGGTCGGATCGGGCGACCGCTCCGAACGCATCCGCACCTACAACTTCCCGCAAGGCCGCGTGACCGACCACCGCATCAACCTCACGCTGCACCGCCTGCCCGAAGTGCTCGAGGGCACCGGCCTTGCCGAACTGATCGACGCGCTGATCGCCGAGGACCAGGCCAAGCGGCTGGCGGCAATGGATGGGTGAGGGGGTGGGCGGCCTTCGACAAGCACTGCGGCGTCCCCGCGCAGGCGGGGATCTCGGGCCGTTAACGTCAACCTCCCGTAAACGGCCCGAGGCCCCCGCCTGCGCGGGGGAGCGACGCGTCTACTAGCGATGGCCCCATGACCATTGCCCAATCCCTCCGCGCCGCCACCCAGCGCCTCTCCGCCACCAGCGATACCGCCCGGCTCGATGCCGAACTGCTGATGGCCCACGCGCTGGGCTGCACGCGCACCGATCTGCTGCTGCGCCACATGCAGGCAGAGGCCCCGGCGGGTTTTTCCGCGCTGATAGAGCGAAGAAGCGCGCACGAACCGGTCGCCTACATCACCGGCAGCGCCGAATTCTACGGGCTTGAACTGGCCGTCAGCCCCGCCGTGCTGATCCCGCGCGGGGATAGCGAAACGCTGGTCGAGGCCGCGCGCGAGGCCTTCTCAAACCGCCAGCCGCCGCGTCACATTCTCGATCTCGGCACCGGCTCTGGCGCGCTGCTGCTGGCCGCGTTGTCGCTCTGGCCCGATGCGCAAGGCGTTGCGGTCGAGCGATCTGCCGAAGCGCTCGAAATCGCCCGCGCCAATGGCCAGCGCCATGCGCCTGCGGCCCGGTTCCTGCCCGGAGACTGGACGCAACCGGGCTGGTCCGAGGGTCTTGGCCAGTTCGATCTGGTCCTGTCCAACCCGCCCTATGTCGAGGATACGGCCGACCTTGCGCCTTCTGTCCGCGCGCATGAACCGGCGCAGGCGCTGTTTTCCGGCCCCGATGGCCTTGACGATTACCGCGTGCTGGTGCCGCAACTGCCCGGATTGCTGGCCGATCGCGGCATTGCCCTGGTCGAGATCGGCTGGACGCAAGGGGCGGCGGTTTGCGCGCTGGCGCAGGGTTCCGGACTGTCGGCACGCCTCCACCGCGACCTTGCCCTGCGCGAAAGGGCAGTGGAAATGGCGAAATGGTCGAATATTCCGCTTGGCAAGGTCACTCCGGCCCTCTAATTGTCGAACGAGGCAGGGGACGGATGAGGCTTCCCATCCCCGCCGGCTCCACCATTTGCAGGGATTATCGGCCACACCGGCCGGGACGAGCGCAGATGCTGGGAACCCCGATTCGCACACCACCGCTGTGGCGTGAAGCAACGGGGAGGCCAGTAGCGGGATTGTTCGCTGCGACAGGCTTGCACCATGAATCCGAGAGGCCGCCTCAATTAAGGAAGTGCCCGAGTTGAACAACAATCGTGGTAACAACAACCGCCGTCGCGGGCGCAACAACAATCGTCCGCAAAATGGTGGTGGTCAGCAGCTCAACCGGATCGACAGTCGCGCCCGGGGCAACGCCCCCCAACTGCTCGAAAAGTATCGCAAACTTGCGCAGGACGCCCACATGAACGGCGATCGCGTGCAGGCCGAATACTACCTCCAGTTCGCCGATCATTACTTCCGCGTGATCGCCGACACGCGCGTGCGGCAGGACGAGCAGCGCGCCCGCCCCGCCGGTGCCAACGGTGAACGCTGGCAGGAACAGGACGGCGAAGACGATAGCGGCGATTTCAGCGTCGAGGGTGATTTCCTCGGCTTTGACCGCCCGGCGACCCGCCGCGAGCGCGAAGAGCAACGCGAAGAGCGGCCGGAACAGGCCGAACGGGCCGAGCGCCCTGATCGCGCCGAACGCCCCCAGCGTGCCGAGCGTACCGAAGGCCGGCGGGATCGCGAAGAACGTCCGCGCGAAGATCGGCCCCGTGATGATCGGCCCCGTGAAGATCGACCCCGTGAAGATCGTCCGCGCGAAGATCGCAACGAAGGCCGGCGCGACGGCAATCGCCGGTTCGACCGCAACCGTACCCGCGACTCCGGCCGCGATTCCGAAGGCGCCGCTGTCGAAGCGCTTCCCGGCGAAGGCGTTCCGGCGATCGAGGGCGAGCCGGTGGTTCAGGGGTCGGACAACCCCTTCGTCCGCGAACCGCGCCCCACCCGTGGCCTGCGCCCGCGCACCGAACGCCGTCCGCGCGGTGAATCCGCAGCCGACGAAGCACCGGCCACGCTCGACGCGTCGTTCCTGCCGCCGTCGATCAGCGCCCGGACCGAAAGTGAAGCGGCTCCGGTAGCTGCTCCTGCCCCTGCTCCTGCCGCAACGCCTGCGCCGGAAGCCGCGGCCGAAGCTGCCCCCGCTCCCAAGAAGCGCGGTCGGCCACGCAAGGTCGCAGCCGTCGAACCGGGCGAAGCTGTCGAAGGCTGAGGCCGGGCGTGCATGGGGGCTGGCCGCTTGCGGTCGGCCCCGCCACACCCCATAGCAGGCGGGCATGAGCCGCTTTCGCTTCCCCGCCCGCCCTTTTCTTCTGCGACCGATCTCCCGGGACCATCTGCTGACCATTGCTGCCGGTGGCCTTGCCGCTTGCGGGTTCCAGCCGCTCGGCCTGTGGCCGCTGACGCTGGCCGCGCTGGCATGGCTGATCCACCGGCTTCACGTGGTCAGGACCTGGCGGCAGGCGGCACTGGCTGGCTGGCTGTTCGGCCTTGGGCACTTCACCGTGGGCAACGGCTGGATCGCCACGGCCTTTACCTTTCAGGCAGAAATGCCCGCATGGCTGGGCTGGGTCGGCGTGTTCCTGCTGGCGCTCTACCTTGCGGTCTATCCGGCGATTGCCACGGTGCTGGGCTGGTGGCTGGCCCGCACGCGCCGCGCCGTCCTGCTTCCGGCCTTTGCCGCAACCTGGATCCTCGCCGAATGGCTGCGCGCCGTGGTGTTCACCGGCTTTGCGTGGAATCCGCTGTCGATGGTCACGCTGGGTGGCTTCGATCGCCCGGGCCTCGCCCTCGCCGCGCAGTGGACCGGCACCTATGCGCTGTCGGGCTTCGTGGTGATCCTTGGCGGGTGGTGGCTGTTCGCGCTGCGATCATTGCGGCAAAGGCGCAAGGGCGCTGCAGCCGCCTATGCCTTTGCCCCGGCGCTGCTGATGGTGCTGCCCCTTCATGGCGAGCGGCGCGAAGGCACGCTGGCCTACACGCTGGTCCAGCCCGATGTGCGGCAGGACCTGCTTGCCGATCCGGCCAACTTCGAAAACCAGTTCGCGAAGACCGCCGCGCTGTCGCTTCCGCGTCAGCCCGGCCAGACCCGCCTGCTGCTGTGGCCGGAAAGTGGCGTGCCCGATTTCCTGCGGCCGGGCTACGCGCAGTTCTGGTACGACGAGACGACCTATGCCGGTGACCCGGCGCTGGCGCGTGAACGGCTGGGCCGGGTGGCGGGCAAGGGCGGGCTGCTGCTGACCGGCACCACCGACCTTGCCATGCAGGGGCCGAAAGTGGCGGGCGCCTGGAACGTCGTCACCGCGCTCGATGCAGGCGGGGCGATTCGCGGCTCCTATGCCAAGGCGCACCTCGTTCCTTATGGCGAATATCTGCCGATGCGCGAGATTCTGGAGCCTATCGGCCTGTCGCGGCTGGTGGCGGGCAGTCTTGATTTCCAGTCCGGGCCGGGCCCGCGCACGCTCGATCTGGGAGCGCACGGAAAAGCCGGTATCCAGATCTGCTACGAGATCATCTTCTCGGGACAGGTGGTCGATCGCGCACACCAGCCGGATTACCTGTTCAACCCGTCGAACGATGGCTGGTTCGGCACCTGGGGCCCGCCGCAGCATCTGGCCCAGGCGCGGATGCGCGCCATCGAGGAGGGGCTGCCGGTGCTGCGCTCCACCACCACCGGAATCAGCGCGGTGATCGATGCCGATGGCGTGGTGCGGCAGTCCGTGCCGCAACTGCGCGCGGGGCGTCTCGATGGTAACGTGCCGCCGGCCCATGCGCCGACGCCCTTTGCCCGGTTCGGCAACATGCTCGCGCTTGCGTGGGGAATAGCGCTTCTTTTCGTGGCACTGGTTGCAAGCGCCACGCGAAAACGCTAAGCGGAAGAGGACATAAAGGTTTCTTTATATCGCCTCGGCCCGTTTCGGGCACGGCCATCAGCATAGGACCGCCAATGCGCAGCGATTACCTGTTCACTTCCGAAAGCGTTTCCGAAGGTCATCCGGACAAGGTTTCCGACCAGATCAGCGACGCCATCGTCGACCTGTTCCTGTCCAAGGACCCCGAAGCGCGCATCGCCTGCGAAACGCTGACCACCACCCAGCTGGTCGTGCTGGCAGGCGAAATCCGTTGCAAGGGCGTCTATGAAAACGGCGCATGGGCACCGGGCGCGCAGGAAGAGATCGAGAAGACCGTGCGCGATACGGTCAAGCGCATCGGCTATGAGCAGGACGGCTTCCACTGGGAGAAGCTGGAATTCATCAACCGCCTGCACGGCCAGTCGGAACACATCGCGCAGGGCGTCGATGCGGCCGACAACAAGGACGAAGGCGCGGGCGACCAAGGCATCATGTTCGGCTACGCCACCGACGAAACGCCCGACCTGATGCCTGCCACGCTGTACTACAGCCACAAGATCCTCGAACGCATGGCGGCCGACCGTCACTCGGGCGCGGCCCCGTTCCTTGAACCGGACGCCAAGAGCCAGGTCACGCTGCGTTATGAAGGCTCGCTCCCGGTTGCCGCCACCGCCGTGGTCGTCTCGACCCAGCATGCGCCGGGCTACGACGAAGGCGACAAGGAAGCCGAACTGCACGCCTATGTGAAGCGCGTGATCGCCGACGTGATCCCGCCGGTGCTGCTGCGCGATACCACCTACTACATCAATCCGACCGGATCCTTCGAGATCGGCGGTCCCGATGGCGATGCCGGCCTGACCGGGCGCAAGATCATCGTCGACACCTACGGCGGCGCCAGCCCGCACGGCGGTGGCGCGTTCTCGGGCAAGGACCCGACGAAGGTTGACCGTTCGGCAGCCTACATCACGCGCTATGTTGCCAAGACCGTGGTCGCCGCCGGCCTTGCCACGCGCTGCACGATCCAGATCGCCTATGCCATCGGCGTGTCCGAGCCGCTGTCGCTCTATGTCGACACGCACGACACCGGCACGGTGGGCGACGACAAGATCGAAGCGGCGATCAAGGGCATTGCCAAGCTGGGCGGGCTGACCCCGCGCGCGATCCGCACGCACCTGGGCCTGAACAAGCCGATCTACCAGCCGAGCGCGGCCTATGGCCACTTCGGCCGCAAGCCCGAAGGCGACTTCTTCCCATGGGAGCGCACCGATCTGGTAGACGACCTGAAGGCCGCTCTGGCCTGAAATCCTGAAGTGCACCTAGCTGCACCTAGCAGCACCTAGGCGCGCCTGAGCGTTACCGAACAGCCCGCTTCGCACCCCGAAGCGGGCTGTTCTGCGTGTTGGGTTTCATCTGCGTTTTCCTACAGGCCATCTCCGGCGCACGACTGTGGTCCTTGCAACGGAGTCGGACCTTCATGCGCGACCTTACGCCCCGCATCGCTCTTGAACTGATCGCCCACGAAGGGATCGTGACCGAGGCCTACAAGGATAGCGTCGGGGTGTGGACGTGGAGCGTCGGCATCACCGATGCGAGCGGGCACAAGGTGTTCCCGCGCTATCAGGACAAGCCGCAGCCGCTGGAGCATTGCATCGGCGTGTACCTGTGGCTGCTGCGCGAAAAGTACCTGCCGCCGGTGCTGGCGGCCTTTGGCAAGCATGATCCGAGCGAGGCGGAACTGGGGGCGGCGCTTTCGTTTCACTGGAACACCGGCGCGATCGCGCGGGCCAGCTGGATCGGGCGCTTCGTGGCCGGCGATGTCGAAGGCGCGCGGCGGCGGGTGCTCGATTGGGCGCGGCCGCGCGAGCTGCTGGCGCGGCGGCGCAAGGAGCAGGCGCTGTTCTTTGACGGCAGGTGGAGCGAGGACGGCACCGCGCTGGTGCATGGCGTGGCCAAGCCTTCGTACCGGCCGACCGGCGGCAGCCGGGTGCAGGTGCGCGCACTGGTGGAGCGGCTCTTTGCCGACCCGGCCATCCGGCCCGCTCTCCAGTCGCCTGCCCAGGCTCCCGCTCCGGCCCGGGCGGTGGTGGCGGAGAAGAAGACGTGGTTCGACCGGTTGTTCGAATGAGCCCTATGCGAACATGCCCTTCCGTGGCCCGAGATAGCCGAACAGGAAGGCGCCGACCTTGCGGATCTGAATTTCCTCGGCGCCTTCGGTGATGCGATAGCGGCGGTGGTGGCGGTAGATGTGTTCGAACGGCTTGTGCCGCGAATAGCCGATGCCGCCGTGGACCTGCATCGCGCGGTCGGCCGCTTCGCAGACCAGCCGGTTGGCCCAGTAATTGCACATCGAGACCTTGTCCGACAGTTCGCGTTCGATGCGCTTGTGGCCGCCTTCCTGCGCTTCGAGCCGGTCCATGTCCCAGGCGGTCTTGCGGATCAGCAGGCGCAGCATTTCGCATTGGGTGGCAAGCTCTACCAGCGGGAACTGGATGGCCTGGTTGCGCGCCAGTTCCTCGCCAAAGGGTTTGCGCTCCCGGGCATAGCGGACCGATTCCTCGATGCAGAACGTGGCCGCGCCGAGCGAGGAGGCTGCCTGGCGGATGCGGTTCTGGTGGACGAAGCTTTGCGCGATGGACAGGCCGCCGCCGACGGGCCCGAGGATGGCGCTATCGGGCACCCAGACATTGGTGAACGACACGCGCGGGTGGTCGGTCGGCATGTTGAAGGTCCACAGGTATTCCTCGATGACCAGGCCCGCGCAGGGGTTGGGAACGAGGAAGCAGGTGATGCCGCGCGCATCGCCGTTTTCGCCGCTGGTGCGCGCGAAGGTGGCGCAGTGGGTGGCCACGTGCATGCCGGTGGTCCACATCTTCTCGCCATCGATGCGCCAGCCGGAAACGCCATCGCGCACCTCCGGCACGGCGCGGGTGGCCATGTGGGTGGCGTCCGAGCCATGTTCCGGCTCGGTCAGGCCGAAGGCCACGCGGCGGGTGCGGGCAAAGCCGCCGTTGATGAATTCGGCCTTCTGGTCATCGGTGCCGAAGTGTTCGAACATGGCCACGAACGGAAAGTTGCCGACGATCGAATGTTCGTTCTGCAGATCGTTGTGCAGGCCAAGGCCCTTGGCGGCGAAGTGATCGCGGATCACCGCCATCCACAGGTTCTGTCCATCCTTGCCGCCATAGGTCTTCGGCGCGGAAAAGCGCCAGTGCCCTGCGGCGTCGGCACGCCGGGTGGCCTCGATCAGCAGCTCTTCCCATTCGTGGCGGGGCAAGCCGCCATTGTCGAAATCGGTGCGCGCCCATTCGCGGCGGTGATCGAAGAAGCGGATGTTGTCGTCTGCCTGCTCCAGCGGCTTGATCTCGGCATCGATGAAGGCATCGAGTTCGCCGAGATAGGCGACGAGGTCGGCGGGAAGATCGAAGTCCATCAGTGGTGCTCCCAGAGCGTGCGGGCGGCGGCAAGCGCCGGGTACTTGGGCATGTCGGCGCCCAGCGTGGACAGGACGCGGGCGCGCAGGTCGGCCAGCAGGCCGGGCGTGGCGAGAGTCTGGCGGCCGGCAAGCAGATCGTCGGCCAGGGTCCTGTCGACCGGATTGGCGCGGCCGGTCAGTTCGCGCTGGACGATGCCCAGGGCATTGCGCGCCACGGCCAGTTCCCAGCGTTCGCGCGTGGCGGTTGCGTCTTTGGCAAGCCGGTCCTTCACCGTGGAGGCGAGCCATTCGGAAATGGCGGTCAGCATTTCGGCGGCTGTCGGTTCGCCCGTGCTGGCAGGGGCTGGCGGCGGGGGCGCGGGCAGGGGCCGGGCGCGTTCGGCTTCGGGCGCTTCGCTTTCCAGCAGCAGCAGCAGATCAAGCTCCTGTTCGGCGCAGCGCCGGCCCACGACCACGCGTTCCAGCGAACGGTCGGTGCCGCGCCGCCAGTCCTGCGCCATCGACAGGCAGCCCAGCGCCCACCACACGGTGCGATAGACCAGCCAGAAACGGAACCGCGCCGGATCGAACGCCGCGCCGCCGGCAGCGCAATAGGCGCGCGCGAACGAATCGACATCGGTCAGGCCGAAAGCCTGCTGGCCGAGCCTGCCGAAGCGCCACACCGTCATGCAGCCATAGGCGAGGTCTTCATGCCCATCGCCCAGATGCGCCAGTTCCCAATCGATCACCCCCAAAAGCCTTCCGCCATCGACCATCAGGTTGCCGATGCGGAAATCGCCGTGGACAACGACCGTCTCGGCGGGGGAGGTGACGGGCGGGGGAAGGTTGCGGCGCAACCACGCGAGGCCGAGCGCGATCAGCGGCCGGTCGCCGCCCGATTCGGCAAACTGGCGGGCAAGGCCTGCCACGCCTTCGGCCGGATCGAGCCGGGGGAGAAAGCCGAGGTCGGCAGCGTTCATGGCGTGGATGCGGGCGAGGGCCCCGGCAAGATCTGCGGCCAGATCGGAGGCGGTTTGCGGATCGTTGCCAAGGGCAGCTTCGGGATCGGCAGAGCCGGGCAGGCAGCGCATGATGAAGCCGGTGCCAAGCCCGTCGTCCGGGACCAGTTCGGCAATAACCTGAGGCGCGGGAACGCCAGCGGCGCAGGCGCGGCGAATCAGTTCGGCCTCGCCTGCCATGTCGAGCGGGCGGGCGGCGATCCATTCGGCCGAAGGGGCGCGGCGCAGCACGAAGCGCTGGCCGGCGCAGGCGAACAGCCACGATTCCATGTTGGCGCCACCGGACAGGCGCATCAGCCCGGACACCGCCGCAGACCCTGCGGCTGCAATGCCGGCACGGCGCATGACCGGTTCGAGCAGCGCTTCCATCACCTCTCCCGTCAGCAGCGATAGTGCCCGTTGTGGGCCCTGCTGTCCCGAGTGAGTATTCTTAAGCGTTCAGTTAAAGTCCAGCGGGAATCGCCGTGCGGCAGTTGCCCGCGAAATGGTTCCCGCAGATCGGCCAGTCCGCGCGCACTTTGCGCCGAGGTGTTCGAAAAGACACTTTGCCGCGCAATGACAAACGGTTAGTTACGTTAAAGAGACATAAACCGGGATCGGGGTAAGCGAGAGCATGAAGTTTCGCACTGCACGAATCATCGCCAGCCTGCTTACGGCCGTACCCGCACTCGTTGCCACGGTGCCTGCCGTACAGAGCCGCGCGACGATCACGTTGCAGGACCAGCGCGACCAGATCCTCCAGCAGCAGATCGCCGCGATTGCCGCCGAAGGGCGCGGACGCATCGGCGTTGCCGCGATGGACCTCGATGGCGGCGGCCAGATCCTGGTGAACGGCGACATGCCGTTCCCGATGGCCAGCACGGCCAAGATCGCGGTTGCCGCAACTTTTCTGGAACAGGTGGAAAAGGGCAATTATTCGCTCGATCAGCAGTTTCCGATGATGTTGCGCGTGGCCGAAAAGGGCACGTTCAGCCCCGAGGCGCCGCTGCGCCCGGGCACGGTGATGACCGCGCAGAGCCTGATGGAACTGATGATCACCCGCAGCAACAACGAGGCGACCGACGGGTTGATCAAGGCGGTTGGCGGGTTCGAGAACGTCAACCGCTGGCTGACGCGCAACGGCATTGCGGGGCAGCGGCTGGACCACACGATGGCCACGCTGGTGCGCGATGATGGCAAGGTTGATCCCGCCCGCGTGATCGACACGCGCACGTCCAGCACACCGCGTTCGATGATCGCGCTGCTGGCGGCGATCGATCGGGGCGGTGCGCTCAGCCCGGAAAGCCGCGCGGTGCTGCTCGATACGATGACCCGCACCAGCACCGGCAAGACGCGCATCCGCGCCGGCCTGCCCGAAGGCACGCTGGTGGCGCACAAGACCGGGACGCTTTCGGGCGTGACCGACGATGTCGGCATCGTGCGCCTGCCCGATGGACGGCATCTGGCGGTGGCGTTCTTCGTGACCGGGCCGGAAGGCCATGCCGCCCACGCCAAGCTGATCGCGCGGATGATGCGGACGATCTATGACGGCTACAGCACGCCGCTGGGGTCCGGCCCGCAGGACCTTGCCCGCCGTCGTTGAGTGAATTTGGCGTCGGAATGGCGTTCTGCTGATTTCTGTTTCGCGCAAAGGCGCAGAGGAAGCAGAGGGCGCAAAGAGGTGGTGTGAGGCTGTCAGGCCTCTCATTCAGCCAAGGCCGCGACCAAACCCTGCCATTGGCGAGAAAGGCGGCATTCGCCGCGGGCGCTTCTGCTCTGCGCCCTCTGCTTCCTCTGCGCCTTTGCGCGAAACACTCTTCGTTCCGCGGTCTGTTACGCCAAAGAGAAAGGGGCGCGGTCCGAAGACCACGCCCCTTCTAACTCTTGTAATCTGCCGTGAAGGCAAAGATTACATCGAAGCCGACGAAGCTTCGGCAGCAGCTTCCGAAGCAGCGCCCGAAGCGTCAGCAGCGGCGCCCGAGGCGTCCATAGCGGCTTCGGTTGCTTCAACAGCAGCTTCGGTTGCTTCTTCAGCCGGCTTTTCCGAGCAGCCAGCGAGAGCGAAGGCGGTGCCGGCGACAGCGGCGAGAATGAGCTTGCGCATGCGTTACAATCCCTGGATTGAAGTGAACAGCGCCGGGCAAGCAGCCCGCCGCAAAGCCTACTCAACCGGTAGACTTCGCGACCCAATTAATCGGCAATTCATCGGCTTGCAAGCACAAGACGAACGCAATCTGTCGCATCGCGCCTATCGCGCGGGTGGGGCTGCCTTTTTTTTGCCTGATTTCTGCGCCTTTGCGGCATTTTTGCACCTGCAACAAAGTTGCCACAGCAACCCGTTAGCGATGGGATTTCGGGCCGATTACACCCGATGACGAGACGCCGATGCCCTGCTAACACCCCCGCATGAGCGAAAAACAGCATCTCTATCTGGTCGATGGATCGGCCTATATCTTCCGCGCCTATCATCGCCTGCCGCCGCTGACGAACCCGCTGGGAGTCCCGGTGGGCGCGGTGTATGGCTATACCACGATGCTGTGGAAACTGGCCGAGGACCTGCACAAGGCCGATGGCCCGACGCATCTTGCGGTGATTCTCGACAAGGCCGGGACATCGTTCCGCAACGATCTCTACGATCAGTACAAGGCCAACCGGCCGCCGCCGCCTGAAGACCTGGTGCCGCAGTTTCCGCTGATCCGCGATGCCACGCGCGCCTTCAGCCTGGCCTGCATCGAGGAAGACGCGCTGGAGGCCGATGACATCATCGCATCCTATGCCCGCGCCGCTACGTTGCGGGGCTGGGACGTGACGATCGTGTCGTCCGACAAGGACCTGATGCAGCTGGTCGGCAAATGCGGCATTGGCGGCGGGTGCATCGACATGCTCGATACGATGAAGAACCTGCGCATCGACATTCCCGAGGTGATCGAGAAGTTTGGCGTCGTCCCTGAAAGGGTTGGCGACGTGCTGGCGCTGATGGGCGATTCGGTCGACAACGTGCCCGGCATTCGCGGGATCGGCCCCAAGACCGCGACCAAGCTGATCCAGGAGCATGGCGATCTCGAATCGGTGCTGGCCGCAGCGCCGGCCATGAAGCCGGGCAAGCTGCGCGACAGCCTGATCGAGCAGGCCGACATGGCCCGCCTCTCGCGCACGCTGGTGCAGCTGAAGGAAGATTGCCCGCTGCCGGTGCCGATCGAGGACTTCGAACTGGAAGTGATCCCTCGCGAGCCGCTGGCGGCGTTCCTGCAGGAGCATGGCTTTACCAGCCTGCTGCGGCGGCTGGACGACGGCAAGGGCAGCCCCGGGCCCAAGACCCAGCTCAATCCCGCCAAGCCCGAGAACGCTGCTGCGCCATCGGCAACGGTGGGAGAGCGGCGGCCCTTGCCCTCGTGGCCTGCAGTGGACCGCGAGGCCTATGCCTGCGTGCAGACGATGGAGGCACTGGAGCAATGGATCGCCCGTGCCATGGCCGCGCGGGTGGTGGCGGTGGATACCGAGACCAGCGCGCTCGATGCGATGCGCGCCGATCTGGTGGGGGTAAGCCTGGCGCTTGGCCCCAATGATGCGTGCTATATCCCGCTGGGCCACGGCGGGTCCGACATGTTTGCGGAAAAACCCCTTCAGGTGGACCGCGCGCAGGCGCTGGCCGCGCTGAAGCCGCTGCTGGAAAGCGACGCGGTGCTGAAGGTCGGCCAGAACATCAAGTACGACATCAACATCCTGGCGCGCTATGGCGTGCATGTTGCCCCGATCGACGACACGATGGTGATGAGCTTCTGCCTTGATGCCGGGCGCAGCGAAGTGGGCGTGGGCGGGCACGGCATGGACGAGCTGTCGGCGCGGCACCTGGGCCACACCACGATGACCTTCAAGGACTTGTGCGGCAGCGGCAAGAAGGCGATCTCGTTTGCCGAAGTGCCGCTGGCCGATGCCACCCGCTATGCCGCCGAGGATGCGGACGTGACCTGGCGGCTGCACAGCCTGTTCCAGCCACGGCTGGTGGAGGAGGCGGGCATGCGCGTCTACGGCCGCGTGGACCGCCCGCTGGTGCCCGTGGTGGCGATGATGGAGCGCAATGGCATCAAGGTGGACCGCGAGCGTCTGGCGGGCCTTTCAGCCGAATTTGCAACGCAGATCGCGCGGCTGGAAGGGGTGATCCACGAAAAGGCGGGCATGGCCTTTACCATCGGCAGCCCCAAGCAACTGGGCGAGGTGCTGTTCGACAAGCTGGGCTACAAGGGCGGGAAGAAGGGCAAGACCGGGCAGTATTCGACCGACCAGTCGGTGCTGGAGGGCCTGGCGGCACAAGGCGCGGAAGTGGCCACGCTGGTGCTGGAATGGCGGCAGTTGTCGAAGCTGAAATCGACCTATACCGATGCGCTGCAGGCCGCGATCAACACCGCCACGGGCCGCGTGCATACCAGCTACAGCCTGGTGGGGGCGCAGACCGGGCGCCTTTCGTCCAACGATCCGAACCTGCAGAACATCCCGATCCGCACCGAGATCGGCCGCCAGATCCGCGAGGCTTTCGTGGCAGAGCCCGGCAACGTGCTGCTGGCGGCGGACTACAGCCAGATCGAACTTCGGCTGGCGGCGCACATGGCCGATGTTCCGGCGCTGAAGGAGGCATTCGCCGCCGGAGAGGACATCCACGCCCGCACCGCGCGCGAGATGTTCGGCACGGTGGACCGCGATACCCGCGGGCGGGCCAAGACGATCAACTTCGCCATCCTCTATGGCATCAGCCGCTGGGGCCTGGGCGGCAGGCTGGGCGTGAGCGCGGACGAGGCGCAGGCGATGATCGACCGCTATTTCGAGCGGTTCCCCGGCATCCAGCGCTATATCCACGAGACGCTGGAGAGCGTGCGCGAGCGGGGCTATTCCGAAACGCTGTTCGGCCGCAAGACATGGTTCCCGCGGATCAGTTCGAAGAACCAGGCCGAACGGCAGGGTAGCGAGCGCGCGGCGATCAACGCGCCGATCCAGGGCACCAGCGCCGACATCATCAAGCGCGCGATGGCCCGCATGATGCCCGCGCTGGCCGAGGCCGGGCTGCCCAACGTGCGGATGCTGCTGCAGGTGCACGACGAACTGGTGTTCGAACTGCCCGAAGGTGACGTGGCGGCGGCAAGGCCGGTGATCGAACGTGTGATGGCCACGGCGGCCGAGCCGGCGGTGACGCTGAGCGTGCCGCTGGGTGTGGAGATCGGCACGGGGCTGTCATGGGGGGCTGCGCATTGATCTGTCGGTTGCGCCCTTCGCATCCGCGAAGGGCTTGCGGCACCAGCCCGCTCCCCCGGCCCGACCACCCATAGCCTACCCGGTGAGGTGATCGAGCCGGGAGAGCGGGCTGGTGCCGCAAAAAATGGCAAACCGCAGCCGATCAATCCAGCGCAGCGAACCTTGCCAGATCGCCGGTGCCGAGCATCAGCACGTCGTTATTCGGGACCGAATTGGTCAGCGCATAGAACGCCGCGGCCTTGTCTGCAGGCAGGCCCATTTCGCGGTAGTAATCGACATAGGCGCGGTTGACCGGGTCGGCTGCGGCAAAATCGCCGGGCTGGTGGCCGTCCTCGTCGAGCCAGGCATGGACGACGAAGGCGGCATCGGGCGCGGCGCTGCGGGTGGCGCCGGCCAGGAACAGTTCGACCGCGCCTGAACGCACCGAACCGTGTTCGGGCACATGCGTGGCGATGCCCTGTGCCCGGATCATCCGGCCGAGGCGGAGGTTGGCGAAATCATCGACCGTGCCCGGGCAATCGGGCATTTCCAGCACGCTGATGCCGGGGTGGGCGCGCAGCATCTTCTGGAAATCGGCGGGAGAATGGCTGTCGGTCTCGGCGACCAGCGCGGCGCGGGCGCTGTCGAGCACCTCGAACGGGCCGAAGCTGGCGATGCCGTGCACATCGGCGCGGGTCGGCGCAACCAGACGTTCGGAGCCGGGTTCGAAGACTTCGACCGTGGTGGTTTCGGTCCAGACCACGCCGTTTTCAACCCACGTGCGCGTGCTGACCTCGCGTGCGGCTGCCGGTTGGCAGGCAAGCAGGGCGCAGAGCGCGGGCAGGGTGAGGCGGCGGAACATGGCTTCTGCTTTCGGCCAGCGCGGATTGCCGAAGTGCCAAGGAATGCGGTTAAATCGCGTTCACCGTGTTTTGTGGCGGTCAGGAAGGGGTTCACGCAGCGTCTCTGCGTGAAACCCTCAAATGCCTCGATAATGGCGGAACCTTGCCGCTTTCGCTTCCCCCCGCCCGCTTCGCTACGCATTGTCCCCTGGTACGCAGGAGGGTGAATGGTCGCGCTGGTTTCCACGGTTGCCTATCTCGGGCTGGAGGCGCGCGGGGTGGAGGTGCAGTGCCAGGTCTCACCCGGAATGCCCGCGTTCAAGCTGGTCGGCCTGCCCGACAAGGCGGTGGGCGAAAGCCGCGAGCGGGTGCAATCGGCGCTGTCCGCGCTGGGGTTGGCGCTGCCGCCCAAGCGGATCACGGTGAACCTGTCGCCCGCCGATCTGCCCAAGGAAGGATCACATTATGACCTGCCCATCGCGCTGGCGCTGCTGGCGGCGATGGGCGTGGTGGATCTGGAGCAGATTGCCGATTACGTGGCGGTGGGCGAACTGGCGCTGGATGGCCGGGTGCTGCCATCGCCCGGCGTGCTGCTGGCGGCGATCCATGCCAGCGGGCAGGACAAGGGGCTGATCTGCCCCGCCGCGCAAGGGCCGGAAGCGCGCTGGGCCAGCGGGATCGACGTGATCGCCGCGCCAGATCTGATCGGGCTGCTTAACCACATGAAGGGCACGCACCGGCTGCCCCAGCCCCTGCAGGGGGTGGCGGAGCCTGCCCGGCGGATGGCCGATCTCAAACAGGTGAAGGGCCAGGAAACCGCCAAGCGGGCGCTGGAGATTGCAGCGGCCGGCGGGCATAACCTGTTGATGATCGGGCCGCCCGGCGCAGGCAAATCGCTGATGGCATCGTGCCTGCCCGGCATCCTGCCCGAACTGACCCCGGCAGAGGCGCTGGAAGTTTCAATGGTGGCATCGGTGGCTGGCACGCTGGAGGATGGGCGCATCAGCCGCGCCAGGCCGTTCCGCGCGCCCCACCATTCGGCCTCGATGGCGGCGCTGACCGGGGGCGGGCTGAAAGTGCGGCCGGGCGAGGTGAGCCTGGCCCATCTCGGCGTGCTGTTTCTGGATGAACTGCCCGAATTCCAGCGCGCGGTGCTCGATTCGCTGCGCCAGCCGCTGGAGATGGGCGAGGTGACGGTCGCCCGCGCCAATGCCCACGTGACCTTTCCGGCGCGGGTGCAGCTGATCGCGGCGATGAACCCGTGCCGCTGTGGCCATCTTGGCGATCCGGCACTGGGGTGCAGCCGTGCGCCGCGCTGTGCAGGGGATTATCAGTCCAAGGTGTCAGGCCCGCTGCTCGACAGGAAAGAACTAGTTTTCAAGTCCCTTTTTGCAGATTTTTCAGTAGAGACATCACCTTCACCGACTCGCAAACTTTGTCGGTCGCGGTCATTGCAAAGTCAGCGTTCAGGACGGGTGAAAAGGTTTCGATTAGTGCAAGACCCTTCACCTCCTTGCGCTGCTCTGATCGCCAACCAAGTGTCTGATTTTGAGCAATAACCCCTTTGGTGAGCAGGCGCGCCATGGCGCGCTCTAAGTCATACTTTGATCGATTTTTGTTGCCGATAGGCAATGGCATGTGCGCAAAAAATTTTGGCGCATAATTCCTTGCAGTCGGGAGATGTGAAACCGCCTGTCGAGATGAGGTGGCTTTTTCCAAATATTTCAGGAAATATTGCTCATCTTGAAGCTGGTTATGCGTGCTCTTGGTTGATTCTTCCACCTCACTTTCAGTTACGAACGCACCAAAATTATAATATAGATCAAGACTTTCCCCCGACTTTCCATAGTTGCTCTTTTCGATTGAAAGCACGCGCTTATCCGGATTCCGCGCTTGGTCGTCTGGTCTGCCGAGAAAAATTCTATTTCTTGACGCATTTGACCATGAATTAGAACCACTAAATTTTGAGCCTTCAGCTTTGGCAATATGACCAATAAGCAAAACTGCACCATTAATCGAAAGCGCCAAAGCATTTAGGGAGGACACAAAGCGGGTAACTTGGCCAGCATCATTTGCATCACCAGTATATGTCATAGATATATTATCAATTATGACCAATCTTGCGCCTATTTCTTTAGCCTTCTCTTCGATGGCCACAAGAAAATCAGTCTTTTGCCATTGGCCTTGTTTATAATAGCCAAGACTGGAATCCTCGCCAAAGCGGCTTTCTAGGAAGTTATCCGATTGATCTGATTGGTTAATTTCGAATGAGCGATTGATAGCTTGTTGCCTTCTGGCGAGTTCATTTTCATCATCCTCGCAGTAGATCGAGAGGACAGGAGAACGCGTTGTCTCGCAACCCCAGAGAGGTCTACCAGCCGAGACCGCAGTTGCCATTTGCATTGAAATCAGAGACTTACCAAGGCCGCCATCCCCGAAAAGAGTAGTCACTGCGCCAACGGGTAGCCAGCCATCAATTAGAAATTCGCGGTCTGGTATTTCGCGATTGGTGAGGTCGCTTGCTCGCTTCAAATTGCCGAAAAATCGCTCTGCAAGAGGCCTTTGGTCCACTTGGGCCGCTTCTCTCTTGGCTTTGTGTAAATTGGCCTGAAAACCACCCTCTGGAACCTCTCTCGGCTGCTTTGAGCCAGCCGCGAAGGCACTCTTCAGTGTTGTGTCTATCTCACTCGAAGACAGGCCATTTTGCAGGGCTGCATGGCGCAGGTCCTCCATAGCGGTGTGATCCAACGCGCCACTGGCTACAAGCTGCGATATGACAAAGGCACTCGCATTTAGCTGGTGATTGCGATTGCCTGAGGCAGCATTCGCTACATTCTCGCATTCTTGCTCAAGAGCCGTCATGGCGTAAGCCGAATTACCTTGAGCGGCTGGTATCGCAACTGGCACGAACGGCTTTGGTTCGATCACATCAGGCTTTACGATGTCTAAAAGCCACTGGGGCATTTCAGCAGGTGGAAACCACTCGTCCGGTTCACATCCTTCAAGCCAAGTGTATGCACCTTCCTTTTTACCAGCAGCAGCTTCTTCGGGCGTTGGCTTGTAATAGCTGCCAGCGCCAACGACATATCCGCCATCACCCCGCAAATCCATTCCAACTGGCAGCTTCTTGCCATCACCAACGATGTTTTTCACCTCGAAATCAGGATATTTGAAATATACATGCCGCCCGCGTGGCGTTTTAACCATCCAAGTCTGAGGGATACCCCAAAGGATTGCTTGATTGATTGCTTGATCATTGTCCAAATCAAGAACAATTATGTCGCTTATTTTACCAGTTACGACACCAATGTTAGCACCTTTTTCAACCCATTGTATGACCTGTTCTTCAGTTGGATGTTCTTTTTGATATTTCATCCAAGACGTAATCGGTGTCTTTGCGTTAGTCTTAAGGCCAAAGACTGAAAAATGTTCGAAGTTCTTGATCCAATTTTCTTGTTTATGATTTTTCATGTTGCACACTAAATTTTGAGTTAATGCCTCTTTGCGAGAGGACTTTGATCTTTCGCAAAGAGGATACTAAACTTATGTGTGCTTAATATTTATCTTAGCTAAAGTTATGTTATGACATTAGGCTGATTTTTTCAATTGAACCCAATTGTCTATTTCTTCTTTATCCCAAAGTAGCGACCGACCAATAAGAAAAGGCTTTGGAAAATCCGGCTTCTGCCTCCATCGCCATATTGTTACTCGACTACATTTTAATATCTTGGCTAGTTCATGCTGTGTTATCATTGCGTTACCTTTGTAATGTGTAACACTATTTAGCATAATTGTTTCAAGTTTGGGTAATTTATTTTCGTGTTAGGTGAAATTATTTGCGCCGTTGCTGCGTCGTTGCTGCGCATTTGCTCTTTCATGAATTTTACAAAACCCAATGAAATCAGGGGTTTTGAGTGCGCTGTTGCTGCGCCTTGCTGCGTCTTTGTCCTGCGCCGCTGCTGCGTCGTTGCCATTCTTGGATTTTCATGACGGCTTAAAATCACGCCAAAACCCAATGAAATCGGGCCTTTTGAGTGCGTCGTTGCTCTGCGCCTTTGCTGCGTCGTTGCTGCGCTTTGCTTGGTGATGGGGGTTAATATCCCCCTTAGGGGGTGTTATATCCCCCACCCTCCCATTACGTATATTGGGGGGTATCTCCTTGATCCGATGACCGGTGGCGACGCAGAAAGCTAAGATTTTGGCCTTTGCCGGAATACTAAAATTCTGCACCCCTAGGCCGGACTACTAAAATGACACCCGCCGACCAGACATCATCACTGAAAGCAGCCCTTGGTTCACTCGTAGCTGAATGACCACTATACGCCTTTCGCGCATAAAAGCTGCCTGACAAGAAACGACGCCCTTGCCGCCTTTTCAAGACACGGCTACTTTGCGTCAGTGGTCCGCACTTCGCTCCTGCTGGTTCTGTCCCTTGCCGTGGCCGCATGTGATGACGCTTGCTCCAATGAAGTCATAACTCGACTTGCTTCGCCAGACGGCAAGCGCGAAGCGGTGATGTTTCAACGCGACTGCGGCGCGACCAGCGGATACTCGACACAAATCTCGATTTTGGATGTCGGACAAGCCCCAGCAGGAGGAGGTAATACGTTCCGTGCGGATGACGACCATGGCGCGGCAAAAGTCGGAGATTGGGGCGGCCCATGGGCGGAAATCAAATGGCTTGCTTCCGACCGCCTACTCGTCCGGTACGCCGGTAAGTCTCGGATTTTTGAACAGGACGCTACGGTCTCTGGCGTATCGGTCAGCTACGAACCCGTCGCGATCTAAGCGGCGACTTCCCACCCACTTCTTGCCATCCAGCAAAAGCGGACAACATCGCTGAAAGCTGCCGGTGGTTCATCTCGTGGTTGACGACCGCTTTCCACTTTTCGCATCCAAAACCTGCCTGTCAGCACACGACGCCGTTGCGGTCATTCGAGAGCTCGCTACAACAGTCATGATGATGGTCCAACGATTGCTAGCCATTGCATTGCTCGGGATCTTCTTCGCGAAACCGTCGGAAGCTTGCGCCTCAGATCTAGGCGGTGCAGACGGCCAACCTCCTAGCGGCATGACCACGATCGCTTCTGAAGACAAAGAGTTATCGAAGACGAAGTTCGGAAATTTCGAGGTTGTTCGGGTAGTCGAAGAAGCTCAGAGCGCGCCTATTTTACACGCGGGGCCGCCCCTCAGACAGTCCCAACTCGTCTTCAAAAATGATACGGCTGATTTCGGTTTCACAATATTTGACGATGGCTTCTCCGTTTACATGCAAATCATGGCAGGTGATGGATACGAAATCCCTAGGTGCATCAACGCGGGAAGTATCTTGAGCTTTTCAGAAATCGGATTTGACAGGGTGATGAGCGCGGCGATCCGTCTTCTGAAATCATGCGAGATGCCAAAGAATTTCAGAGCCCGCGCAAGCGCCGAAATGCTTGCCGGATCAAGTCATTTTCCAGAAGCCGAAAGTGCTTGGCGATCTCTCTCGCAGAAACTCTTCGGGCCTTCATCGCGGCGATGCGTCAAGATAAGGATCGACCGTGATTACTCTCCGTTTCCTCTAGTGGATTGCGTCAGATATTCCGAATGAGGCCGGATGACGCACCCGGGTTCTGAAAAGCCGTCATTCGCCTTTCCACCCACTTGCTGCCATCCAGCTGTCCGGACAAAATCGCTAAAAGCTGCCGGTGGTTCATCTTCGTGGGTAACGGACTGCTTATCGACTTTATCGCCTAAAAGCGGCCTGACGGGAAACGACGCCCTTGCGGACGTTGTTGCGATGCTCTTTAGTCATGTGATGGACGCACATCACGAGCCGCCGCCCTCGTACGAGCAGGTCATCACCCAGAAGCTTCTCGGGTGCGGTCTTGCTGCTCATGGGTTGAAAGTGTCTTACGATGATGATCTCCAGTCCAACGAGGTCGTTGTCAGTCGTTCGGCGAACGCCACACCGGAAATGTTCGCATGCATCCGCGATGCTGCTGTCGGCGAGATAGTGACTTTCGACGATCCAGACTTGGCCAGCAGGTACTTTGCCTTCGTTGCGGAAGCGTTTCGTCCTCAAATGGTAACAAGCGCAGAGGACGCGCTTGCCAAGCGCGGCCTGCTCAGTGGGTTCCCCCGTCGCGCAGATTTCGCCAGCGATGCCCTATTCGCTGAAGCGTTGGAAGAGCACTGCGGCTTGCCCAAGGGAGAAGCGATCCGACCGTTTGGCGGTGTGCTTGCCTTTCAACCTCCACCGGAGGCCATGCGTGATTTCAAAACAGCCATAGAGCGGTATTCTTGCCTGCTTTCCGCGATCCAGTTGGCAAGCGCGAGAGGTGAGGGAAAGTTCGGCTTCGTAGGGAATGAGGCTATGGCTTCACCTGACTGAATGGGGCAATGTCCGTTCCCACCCACTTTCTGCCATCCACAAGCCCAAGCAACATCGCTGAAAGCTGCCACTTCAACGACCACTTTCCGCCTTTTGCGCCTAAACGCTGCCTTTCAGGACACGACGCCATGACGGGCGGTGAAGCTCTGCATAGTTGGCAAGAAGCAAGAATTCCTCAGCTTTTCATGACATTTTCTGAGACTTGTAAGGGCGGCTGGATGGAAGCAAGCAGGCAAGCACCGTATGAACAGTTTGGTCCACAACTTGTAACTTTTGAGTCATGCCAAAATTAATGAGCCCACATGCCTCATAAGTTATGTTGACTAATTTTGAGAATGCCTCTAAATGATTGCATATCTTTTGAGGTGCAAAATGAGCCGCATTGCATACTTTCGCGTTTCGACCAATGACCAGTCGATTGAAGCACAGCGCCAATCCCTCGGCGGAACCTTCGACCGAGAGTTCATTGACCAAGGCGTAAGTGGTGCCACACTTGCCCGAGAGCGGACAGGCTTTGCCGCTCTCCTCTCCTATGTCCGCGAAGGCGACACAGTGTGCCTCTATGCCCTTGACCGCTTGGGCCGCGATGCTCTCGATGTGCAAGCCACCGTGCGAGATTTACTAAAAAAAGGTGTGGTGATCGATGTGAAAGGCATTGGCCCGATTGGCCGTGGCGCTGGCGAAATCGTTGTGGCTGTCCTCGCCCAAATTGCAGACATGGAACGGCAAAGGATCAAAGAGCGGTGCGATGCCGGTAGGGAAGCCGCTAAGGCCGCTTTGCTTGCCACAGGTCGCACCCATAGAGGCAAGACAAGCCTTGGCCGTCCAACGGCTGCAAACGCGCAGGAAGTGGCGCAA
>JAPLPG010000122.1 GCA_026400375.1 Novosphingobium sp.
GCGAGGCCGAGATCGTGGCGGCGCAATGCGTCAAGGGCCGGCTGCAACCTGCCGATATCGCCGCGATGGCACTGTTCCTGGCGTCGGACGATGCGCGATATTGCACAGGCCACGAATACTGGGTCGATGGGGGATGGCGATGATCACGGTTGCGGGCTCTGCCGAGCATGTTCTGCGGGCAAATTGCGAACTTGGTGAAGGCCCGGTGTGGGATGCGGCGCGACAGTGCCTGTGGTTCGTCGATATCAAGCGGCGCAGCATACACAGCTTCGAACCCGGCGCCGATCTGCACGAGATATTCGGCGTGCACGATCAGGTCGGCTGGGTCCTGCCCGCTCAGGGCGGAAAGCTGCTGGCGGGCTTGCGCGATGGGCTCCACCTGTTCGATCCGGCCACCGGCACCTGCCGCGCCGTCGCCACCGTGCCCGGCGAACCTGCGGGCAACCGGCTCAACGATGCCTGCGTCGATCGCCACGGGCGCGTGTGGTTCGGATCGATGGACGATGCCGAAACCGAAGCCAGCGGGCGTTTCTATTGCGCCCATCGCAATACCGTGGAGCCGCGCGGCCCGTCCGGTATCTGCATCACCAACGGTCCGGCGGTGTCGCCGGGCGGCGATCGGATCTATTTTACCGATACGCTGGCCCAGGCCATCCAGGTTGCGCCGCTGGGTGATGATGGCGCGGTCGGCCCGGCCACCCTCTTCGTCAGCACCGCGCGCGATTTTCCCGATGCCTGGGCCGATGGCTCTGCGGTCGATGCCGAAGGCTGCGTCTGGACCGGGCTCTGGAACGGCTGGGGCGTCGCGCGCTATTCTCCGGCCGGGGAACTGCTGGAAAAGGTCGATCTGCCGGTGGCCAACGTCACCAAGCTGGCCTTTGGCGGGCCTCACCTGAAACGCGCCTTCGTGACCACCGCACGCAAGGGGTTGGACGAGGCGGCGCTGGCGGCGCAGCCGCTGGCGGGCGATGTCTTTGCGTTTGACGTGACCGTGCCGGGCTTTGCCGCGGCCCTTGCGGAGGTGTGGGCATGAAGCTTCATCGTCTGACGCTTGCGGCGATCTTGCTGGCGGGAGCGGCGCCGGCGTGGGCGGCGCAGGCGCTTGAACTGGGTGCGGTCTGGACCGATCACGCGGTGGTGCAGCCCGGGCAGCCGGTGCTGGTTGAAGGACGCTCGGTGCCGTTAGAGGCGGTTTCGGGGCAGTTCGGGAATGAGCGTGCTGCGGCCCGTGCCGACAAGCAGGGCCGGTTCACCTTGCGCTTCGCCCCGCGCGCGGCATCGAGCGATCCGCTGACACTGACCGTAGCTGCAGGCGGCGCGACGGTGGTCCGCAGCGATCTGCTGGTGGGCGATGTGTGGCTCTGTTCGGGCCAGTCCAACATGGAATTTCCGGTGCGCCGGGCATTGAACGGCGATACCGAGGTGGACGCGGCCAGCGATCCGCAGATGCGCCTGCTGCAAGTGCCAAAAAGCATCGCCTATGTGCCGCAGAACGGCTTTTCCGCGCCCACGGCGTGGACGCCCGCAACGCCGCAGACGGTGCGGGAATTTTCCGCCGCGTGCTATTTCATGGCGCGGGAACTGCGCCGTGCGCGGGGCGTGCCGGTGGGGGCGATCCATGCCAGCTGGGGCGGATCGAAGGTCACGCCGTGGCTTGATCCCGAAGCGGGCGCGGCGATTGCCGGACCGCAAGACATGGCGCTGCTGGCGCAGTTCGAGCGCGAGCCGCTGGCCTCCGTAACGCGCTTCGCCCCGCGTTGGCAGGGCTGGTATCAGGCGCAGACTGGCGGCACGAAGCCGTGGATCACGCCCGATCCGCTGACCTGGCAGGCCGTGCCGCAGATCAAGGGCTGGCAGGAGTGGACCGATACGCCGCTGGGCCGCAACACCATCGGCACAGTGTGGCTGCGCCGGCAGGTGACGCTGAGCGCGGCGCAGGCCCGGGAGGGCGCGAAGCTGGCGCTTGGCGTGCTTGATGACATGGACATGACGTTCGTCAACGGTCAGGCGGTGGGCAACACCTTTGGCTGGGATGCCGAGCGGGTCTATCCGGTGCCACCCGCCATGCTGCACGAAGGCGTGAACGAGGTGATGGTCGCCGTGACCAACACCTATGGCAACGGCGGCTTTGCCAGCACGCCCGACACGCTGGCGTGGCAGGTCGAAGGCGGCGCGCGGTTCCCGCTGGCCGAAGGGTGGCGCTTTGCCATCGCCCCGGTACAGGGCGATCCGCCACGCGCGCCGTGGGATGCCAACGCCGGCGTCGGCCTGATGCACAACCGCATGATCGCCCCGCTCGGCCACTTCGCGATGGAAGGCGCGGCGTGGTATCAGGGCGAGAGCGACGTCGGCACCGCAGATTATGATCGGCGGATGAAGGGTCTGATTGCCGGTTGGCGTGCGCGTTTCGGCAGCGGGCTGAAAGTGGCGGTCGTGCAACTGGCCAACTATGGCGCGCCTTCCACCAGGCCCGCGCCATCGGGCTGGGCGCAGATGCGCGATGTGCAGCGCCGGATCGTGACGGCCGACTCCAACGCCGCGCTGGTCGCTGCCATCGACATTGGCGAGCGGACCGATATTCACCCGGCCAACAAGCTGCTGCTGGGGCAGCGCCTCGGCATGTCTGCGCTGGGCCAGGCGATGCCGATGCCGCTATCGGCGACGCTGGATGGCAGCCGCGTGCGCGTGACGTTCGGCGGGGTCGGCGGCGGCTTGCAGGTCTGGTCGGCGCAAGGACCGATCGGCTTTGAACTGTGCGATGCCGCAGACCAGTGCCGCCATGCGACCGCCGTGGCCGAAGGAGACAGCGTGTTGATTGCCACCGGCGGCGGGCCTGCCGTGCGCGTGCGCTATGCCTGGGCGGACAGCCCGGTGGTCAACTTGTTCGACGGACGCGGCGTGCCGGTGCCGGGCTTTGCGCTGGATGTGGAGCGCTGAGTTTACCGCGCGGAGACAGAATCTCCATTCCTACATCCGCTCATGCTGAGCTTGTCGAAGCATCTTGCGTCACGTTTGGGTCGGCACCCTTCGACAAGCTCAGGGTGAGCGGTTCTTTTTCGGCTCGCAACCCTAACGCGGCGCGGCGTCGGATTCGCGGCGGACCAGCTCGTAATCCAGCGTGGCGTGGCGGGCGGTGCGGGCATCGCCGTTGCGCCCGGCGCGGATGTCCTGCACCAGCAAGTCCAGCGCGGCTTCCGCCATCTGGCGGATCGGCTGGCGGATCGTGGTGAGTTCCGGCCAGATCGTGGATGCCAGCGCGGTATCGTCAAAGCCGCAGACGGTGAGGTCGCGCGGGACTTCCAGATCATTGCGATGGGCCGCGGCGATGCAACCGGCGGCCATGTCATCGTTCGAGGCGAAGATCGCGGTCGGACGGTGCGGCAAGGCCAGCACCTGCATCGCGGCATCGAGGCCGGACCGATAGGTGAACTGCCCCTGCACCACCAGCGTATCGTCAACCTCTACGCCCGCTTCGCTCATCGCATCGCGGAACCCCGCCAGACGCAGCGCGCTGGCCGATTGCTGCGGATTGCCGATGATGAAGCCGATGCGCTTGTGACCAAGGTCGATGATGTGCCGCGTCATGTCATAGGCGGCCTGATAATCGTCGATCATCACCACGCCGTGCTGGGCCTGCGCCTGGCCCGGACCGATCAGCATGGCGTGGGTGCCTGCGCGGCGCAGGCGGGCGAGCAGGGCGGTATCATCGCACAGCGGCGGAGGCAGCAGGAACCCGTCGATCATGGTCTCGGCCAGCTTGGTGATCATCTTGGCCTGATCGCGGTCCGGATCGCACCGTTCGACCACCAGATGGGCATCGAGCCGGCTGGCAGCATCCATGCACCCGATCAGAAGTTCGCTGAGGTAGGCGGCAGAGGGGTTGGAATAGAGCAGGGCGATCCGCAGTTGCGAGGCACCGGCAAGACTGCGCGCCGCGCGGTTCGGCGCATAGCCCAGTTGCTTGATTGCCGCTTCGACCGCCAGTCTGGTCTCGTCGCGCACGCCGGTGCCGCCGTTGATCACACGGCTGACGGTCATTGGCGAACAGTCTGCCAGACGCGCAACATCGTTTACAGTGGGGCGGCCTGATTGCCGCCGCCGGGACCGGGTCTCGTTCATGTGTCAGGATCTCCCGTTCCGGTGTCCTGAAGCGGCCGTTGGTGGTTTGCAAGCCGGATTATCGATTGCGCGGCCCGGATTTCGCCGATGCAGTTGATATTCATGCTTGCACACCCGCGATGTTGCGTTAGGAAGATAGCGCTATCATTGGTTCAGGTTGATGGCGGCAAGGCATGGACGGCATGCAGTGGTATCAAGCCACGCAGCGTTCAAACGGTAGAATGGGAGAGGGAAATGGCTGCAACGCAGCACGACAATACCAACATGGCACTGGTCAGCGCAATCGTTGCCGTGGCGACGATCGGCGGCCTGCTGTTCGGATATGACAGCGGCGCGGTGAACGGCACGCAATCGGGCCTGAAAGCCGCCTTTGCGCTGGATGACAACGGCCTTGGCTTCACTGTCGGCTCGCTGCTGGTCGGGTGTGCGGCAGGCGCCTTTACTGCGGGCCGCCTGGCAGACCGGTTCGGACGCAAGCGCATCATGGTGGGCGCGGCCATCCTGTTCCTGACCGGCGCGCTGGTGCAGGGCATTACCGATAACCATACCCTTTTCGTCATCGCCCGCTTCTTTGGCGGCATGGCCGTGGGCGCGGCCAGCGTGCTGTCGCCTGCCTATATCTCCGAAGTCGCGCCTGCGGCCATTCGCGGGCGGTTGACCAGCGTGCAGCAGGTGATGATCATCACCGGGCTGACGGCGGCCTTCGTCGTCAACTACCTGCTGGCGCAATCGGCGGGCGATTCGCTGGGCGAGCTGGCCGGGCTCCCGGCCTGGCGCTGGATGTACCTGGCGCAGGCGGTCCCGGCAGTGGTGTTCCTGGTGGCGCTGCAATTCATCCCCGAAAGCCCGCGCTACCTTGTCAGCAGCGGCCGCGAGGCGGAATCGCGCGCGGTGCTGACGCGGCTGTTCGGGCCGACCGAGGCCGCGCGCAAGGTCGATGAAATCCGCGCTTCGTTTGCCACCGATCACCGCCCGCGCCTCGCCGATGTGCTGGCGCCCGGCACCGTGCTGCGCCCGATCGTGTGGGCAGGGCTGATCATCGCGCTGTTCCAGCAGTTCGTCGGCATCAACGTGATCTTCTATTACGGTGAAACGCTGTGGAAGCTGGCGGGCGTTTCCGAAAAGGCCGCGCTGGAGCGCAATATCATCTCCGGCATCGTCTCGATCGCAGCCTGCTTCGTCACCATGGCGCTGGTCGAC
>JAPLPG010000256.1 GCA_026400375.1 Novosphingobium sp.
CTGCAGCTTTTCGATGTCCTGTTCATAGGCGCGCATCGCATCGTCGAGCACGGTGATCTCGGTGCGCAGCTGATCACCCATGTCGGCGGCCTTCTTCTTTTCGACCAAGGCGGCGCGGGCCAGATCCTCGCGGTCCTTCGACAGCGCAAGCTGGGCCTTTTCCGACCAATCGGCCTGAAGCCGTTCCAGCTTTGCCACGTGGCGGCCCATTTCCTTCTGATCGGCAATGGTGCGCGCGGCAGAAGCGCGAACTTCGACCAGCGTTTCTTCCATCTCCATGATGATCATGCGGATCATCTTGGCAGGATCGTCTGCCTTATCAAGCAAGTCGTTGAAATTGGCAGCAATAATGTCGCGAGTCCGCGAGAAGATGCCCATCAGGTTTACTCCGGTGTTGAAGTTGGAAGCACTGGAACGCGGGGCCGCGCCGTTGCTCTGGCCGAACGCAGTACTGGCCGAGGCGCGCAGACGGTCAAGCTCCACATCGAGGCGCGTGGTGCGAGGACCATCCTTGCCTGCGGGGCGGATCGGGGTCAGTTCATCGGTCATCATGCAAGCTCACCCGTGATCGCGGCGGTGGAGGCAACAACGGTTGGCACCTGGCCAACCTGCTGACTGAGCGCGAAGCAGCACATCACCACGATCGCACCGATGCTGGCGAGGCTGGCGCGTCCGAGCTGGGTGGAGAAGAAGCGGGCGGTGTACATTTCAGTGACCTTTCGGCGGGTTGGGTCGGCGTGCTGCCGAGTTGTTCATGAATTAGCAAGCAGCGTGCCAAACTGCACAAGCCCCCGAATTCCGACACTTTTCGGGGAGAAGTGGCTTTTCGTGTTGGGAATTCTTGCGAAGGCTTGGGAAAATGCGCTAACCTTCGGGCATGGATCGGGAAACGCAATTCATGGGGCAATCGGGCGCGTTCCTTGACGCGGTCGAACGGGCCAGCCGCGCCGCGCCGATGCGCCGCCCGGTGCTGGTGATCGGGGAGCGCGGCACCGGCAAGGAACTGATCGCCGAACGCCTGCACCGCCTGTCCACGCGCTGGCAGGAACCGCTGGTGACGATGAATTGCGCGGCCCTGCCCGAAACGCTGATCGAGGCCGAACTGTTCGGGCACGAGGCCGGATCGTTCACCGGGGCCACCCGTGCGCGGACCGGGCGCTTCGAGGAGGCCGACAAGGGCACGCTGTTCCTTGACGAACTGGGCACGCTGTCGATGGGCGCGCAGGAGCGGTTGCTGCGCGCGGTGGAATATGGCGAAGTGACGCGCATCGGATCGAGCAAGCCGGTGCGCGTGGACGTGCGCATCGTGGCGGCGACCAACGAGGACTTGCCCAGGATGGCCGAGCAGGGGCGGTTCCGGCCCGACCTGCTCGACCGGCTGAGCTTCGAGGTGATTACCCTGCCCCCGCTGCGCGTGCGCGAAGGGGACATTGCGGTGCTGGCCGATTACTTCGGCCGGCGCATGGCAGCAGAGCTGCACTGGGATGCCTGGCCGGGCTTTGCGCCTGCGGTGCAGAAGGCGATGGAGGACTATCTGTGGCCCGGCAACGTGCGCGAACTGCGCAACGTGGTGGAGCGCGCGGTCTATCGCTGGGACGATGGCACGCAGCCGGTGGGGCACGTGCAATTCGATCCGTTCGAAAGCCCGTGGAAGCCGGTGGGGCCGCCGCGCGCCGAAACAGCTTCGTCGAACGAGGCCGCAGCGCCGGCGCGCGCGGCGGTGCCGACGGCGGACTTCGACAGCGTCAACGACCTGCGCAGCGCGGTGGAACAGCACGAGCGCGCAATCATCGAGCACCACCTGAGCCGCAACCGCTATAACCAGCGGCAGACCGCCAAGGCGCTGGGGCTGACCTATGACCAGTTGCGGCACTGCATGAAGAAGCATGGGCTGGGGGAGCGGGGCTAAGGGAGGAATAGTTTCGCGCAGAGGCGCAGAGGAACAGGGAGGCGCGGAGAACTTGTGAGCGCCGCAGGCCTTGTTTGCGATTTTTGAAAATTGCGCGAGTTCCGAAGAGTTAAGCGGCTACGCCGAATGCACGTCCTCCTCTGCGCCTCCCTGTTCCTCTGCGCCTC
>JAPLPG010000086.1 GCA_026400375.1 Novosphingobium sp.
CGTCGTCGCCGACGGCAAGGTCATCGGCCGCGACCCGGATGCGTTCATTAGGCAGAGCCTGCTGCGCGAAGGCGATCACACCCAGCAGAACGGCTTCTAAGCCGGCCGCAGATATATCGACGCAAAGCCCGGCCCTGATGCCGGGCTTTGAGGCCCACACCAGCTTCGGCAACCGGCCGACCGGCGTGGTGATCGCGCGCTATCGCAACATGGACAGCATGGACGGCGCAGGCCATTCGCGCGGCTTCTCGTTCCAGGGCGGCGCGTTCCAGGCAACGTGGACCGCCGGTCGGCGCGATGCCGGGATCGGCGCAGACTACAAGGCCAGCCTGCGCAAGCCCGGCATGTGGCGCATGGTGCTGGTCGGCTTTGCCGATTGCGTGCCGCGCGCAACGAACCGGCTTACGCTCGATCGCACGCGCACCGACGCCAACGGCCTGCCGCTGCTGAAAGTCGCCTTTGCCTTTGGCAAGGAAGAACATGCCGCGCTGGCCCAGGCCAGGGCCGAAGCCGCCGAAATGCTTCAGGCTGCGGGTGGCCGGGTGATTGCCGGCAGCGATACGCCGGGCGCGGGCGGCACGGCCATTCACGAAATGGGCGGCGCGCGCATGGGCCACGATCCTGCCACCTCGGTGCTCAACAAGTGGAGCCAGGCGCACGATGCCGCCAACCTGTTCGTCACCGATGGCGCGCAGATGAGCTCATCGGCCTGCCAGAACCCTTCGCTCACCTACATGGCCCTGACCGCGCGGGCCTGCGCCGCGGCCGTGTCGATGCTGCGCGAAGGGCGCATCTGACGTGACCGACCCCGCCGTGGCGATGACCGAGCGCGGCAAGCGCATGGCATCGCTGCAGCGCCGGCCCAGCGCCCAACCGATCGAACTTCAGACCCCGTGATCCGGTCCCTGCTCCCACACGGCCCGGTTCCCCACCTTGCGGAAAGCCCAGAATGTCGAAGATCAGACGCGGCGTAAGCCTCTATTCGTTTCAGGAAGAGATGTTCCTCGGCCAGATGACCGTGGAGGACTGCGTGTCCTTTGCCGCGTCCATCGGCGCCACGGGCATCGAGATCCTGCCCGAACAGAACATGCCCAGCTTCCCCCACCTGACCGACGCACAGGTGGCCGAATGGCAGGCCATGATCGCCCGCCACGGCTGCCATTTCACCGCCTACGACATGTTCCTCGACACCAAGCTGCGCAAGGACCGGCTGATGTCGGACGACGAGCAGGTGGAAAGCATCGTGCGCGACCTGAAGCTGTGCAACCGGCTGGGTATCCGCAACATGCGCGTGCTGGTGTTCGTTCGCCCCGATATCCTTGCCCGCTGCGTGCCCCATGCCGAAGCGCTTGACGTGCACATGGGCGTGGAGGTCCACGCGCCGTGGCATCTCGAACATGCCTGGATCCTGCGCACCATCGACGAGGCGGATCGCCTCGGCACAAGGCACCTCGGCATCCTGCCCGACATGGGCATCTTCATGAAGCACTACCCCCCGGTCTGGCGCGCCCGGTTTGAAAGGCAGGGCGCCCGGCCCGAAGTGACGCAGTTCATCGTCGACAGCCACGAAGCCAAGATCATGGCCGAATACACCATCTTCGAAGTGGCGGTGAAGATGCAGGGCAACAAGGCCGAAGTGGCCATGGCCGAAACCCTGCGCCACAACCAGTATGCCAACCCCCGGCGCCTGGCCGACTACGCCCCGTATTTCCGCCACATCCAGGCCAAGTTCTATGAAATGAACGCCGACTGCACCGATCCGTCGCTGGCCTATGACGAGGCCATCGATGCGCTGGTGCGGTGCGGCTGGGAGGGCACGCTGTCCAGCGAATACGAAGGCAATCGCTGGATCCAGGACGTCAGCGAAGTCGACAGCCGTGAACAGGTGCGCCGCCAGCACGTGATGTTCGATCGCCTGATCGCCCAGGCAGAAGCCCGGCACGGCACGAAGGAGACCGCATAATGTTCGACAAGTACATCATCGACCCGGCCACCTTGCGCAACACCGGCCCGGACGAAGCGCCCGATGGCTTCGCGTTCGAAACCAGGCTTGGCTACTATCGCGGCCTGACCCTGTCGATGGTCGAGGAACTCAACGTCGGGATCGATGGCGAACCGGTTGCCCGTGCCGACGTTTCCTTCGATGATGGCGCAGGCGCGCTGACGCTCGACCAGATGGAGACCGCCTATGATCGGCGCTGGGCGTTCGGCGCCCCGGCAACGATCCTGGTAAGGCGCGCCGGAGGCTTTCCCAAAGGCGATCACACGCTGACCTTGCAGCAGAAGCTGCGGATTTCCTACATGCCGTTTCCATCGTTCAACAACGATGAAAAACGCATCTCTTTCGGCTGATCAGGCTCGCCCCGCAAAGCCGCTTCCCCGCCGGGGAGGCGGCCTCAGATCATCGTCCGGGCGCGGCTCAGATGGAGCCAGCCAAGAACGGCGGTCACGGCAACGGTGACCACGTTCTGCAACGGCGGCGCCCCGTCGTTCGTGACCTGATGGGTTATCAGCGATGCCACTTCCAGCACGACCAGCGCCCCGCAAGCCATGGCCCCGAGCCGGGCAAAGCGCGGCTGCACCAGCGCCAGCAGCAGCGCCAGCGTCAGCGCCATCTCCAGGCAGCCCACCGCCTTGCCCAGCGCGACAGGCAGATGCATCGTCCACGCCTTGTGCTGCGCCAGTTCGGCCTGCGTCGAAAACGCCTTGTACCAGCCGACAAACCCGTGAAATGCCGCCAACGGCAATGTCAGCACGAAGATCAGGGCCAGTCGCGCAAGCGCAGGCAGCTTGATGTCGGGCATTCCCGCCTCCCTCGTCATATTAGAATAATTATTACATTGTTGTGACCTTGCCTGATCGAGAGTCAACCGATGATTGCCAGCGACACTTGCCCCGGCGAACCGGGCCGTCGGCGTTGAACAACGGCCAATTGGTGTTAAAGCGCAGGGGCGCGTTCAAGGATTATCTGCAAACTCATGACCCCACCAGAAACCCACCCCGGCATGCGCCTGATCGCAGGCGGCGCGTTCACCATGGGCTCGGAAACCTTCTACCCCGAAGAAGCGCCCCTGCGCCGGGTCAGCGTCGACAGTTTCTGGATCGATGAAACGCCCGTCACCAACGCGCAGTTCGCCGCCTTCGTCGAAGCCACCGGCCATGTCACCGTGGCCGAGATCGCGCCCGATCCCAAGGACTACCCCGGCATGCTCCCCGGCATGGACCGCGCCGGATCGCTGGTCTTCCACAAGACCGCAGGGCCGGTCGACATGGCCGATGCATCGAACTGGTGGCACTTCACCTTCGGCGCGTGCTGGAAACATCCTCTCGGCCCCGGCAGTTCGATCGACGGGATCGAAGACCACCCGGTCGTCCATGTCGCCTATGCCGATGCTCAGGCCTATGCGGCCTGGGCGGGCAAGGATCTGCCGACCGAGGCCGAATTCGAATTTGCTGCGCGCGGCGGGCTGGAAGGCGCAGACTATGCCTGGGGGAGCGAACTTGCCCCCGAAGGCCGGATGATGGCCAATTACTGGCAGGGCCTGTTCCCCTTCGCCAACCAGATGCTCGACGGGTGGGAGCGCACCTCGCCCGTGCGCAGCTTTCCGCCCAATGGCTACGGCCTCTACGACATGATCGCCAATACCTGGGAATGGACCAGCGACTGGTGGACCGACACACCGCAGGTGCCCCGAAAGAAATCGCCCTGCTGCACGATCAGCAACCCGCGTGGCGGCAAGCTGAAGGACAGCCTCGATCCGGCCCAGCCCGGCGTGCGCATCGGGCGCAAGGTCATCAAGGGCGGCTCGCACTTGTGCGCGGCCAATTATTGCCAGCGCTACCGCCCGGCCGCCCGCCACCCCGAAATGGTCGATACCGCCACGACCCACATCGGCTTCCGCTGCGTCATCCGCGCAAATCAGCGATAGGCGGCACACTCTGACGTGTCGCCCATTCCGCGATTTCCGCCACATCTCGCTAAAAATGCATGTTTGCGCATTTTATATGCTCTTGTAATTCGCATATGATCCATTATCTCAGTTTGAAATGATGCAGTGCATCGATTCGGTGAGAGGGATTTATCGCATGATCAGGTCGCGCCCTTTCGGCAGCGAACGGGGCCCGGCATGAACGGCGCACCCCCTGCCCCGGCCCCCGCCCCTGCCCCTGCCCCTGCGCAGGATCCGGTACTGGCGCGCGTCACAGGTCCCGGCTCTCCGTTCGAAATCGGCGTGGTCGATGGCTTGCGCCAGTTCGTCGCCGCGCCGGCCGATCTCAACCTGCTGATCGAATCCGCCCGCCGGTTCGGGACGCGCACCTGCGTGGTCGATTTCGACAGTGCCGGGGCCGAACGCCGCCTCAACTACGATCAGTTCTTCGCCTGGCGCGATCAGCTCGTCCCGCTGCTGCACATTGCCCGCGGCGATCGCGTGGCCATTGCCATGCGCAACCGCGCCGAATGGCTGTTCGGCTTCCTTGCCGTGATGAAGGCTGGCGGCGTGGCCGTGCTGGTCAACAGCCGAGGTTCTGCCGCCGAACTGCTGGCCATGCTCGAAGATGTCGATCCCGCCGTGGTGCTGGCCGATAGCGAACGCGCCGAAGCGATCCGCGATGCCGGCTACACCGGCCGCATCCTCGATCTGACCAGGCCGCTCGATGCCGAACAGATTGCGCGCCGGTCTGCTGAACAAATGCCCGATACCGGCCCAGCCAGACCGACAGACCCTTGCGCCATCCTGTTCACTTCGGGCACCACCGGCCGGGTCAAGGGCGCGATCCTGTCGCACCGCAATGTCATCACCGGGCTGATGTCCACGCAGATGTCGGGCATGGTCGTGATCGGCAACATGGCCGCACAGATGGGCATCACGGCCGAGGCGCTGATCGCGCAATTGCCGCAGCAGGCCTCGTTGCTGGTCTATCCGCTGTTCCACATCTCTGGGCTTGGCGCGGGCTTCCTTTCGCCGTTCCTGGGTGGCGGCAAGGTGGTGATCATGCGCCGCTGGGATGCCGATGAAGCCGCCCGCCTGATCGCCGCCGAACAGATCAGCATGTTCAGCGCGGTTCCGACGATGCTGTGGGACATTCTCCACCGCGCCCGCGTCGAAGGCGCCAGCCTCGTGTCCTTGCGCAACATCGGCAGTGGCGGTCAGGCCCTGCCGGTCAACCTGGTCGAGGAAGTCCACGCGCTGTGCCCCCACGCGCAGATCGGCACCGGTTATGGCATGACCGAATGTTCAGGCGCCATCGCGCAGGCCGTCGGTCCCGATTTCATGGCGCGGCCAGCCGCGGCCGGGCGCGTCCTGCCGATGGTCGAAGTGCGCATCGAAGGCCCGGACGGCACGGTCCTGTCTCCCGGCGATACCGGCGAGATCGTCGTGCGCGGCGCGCAGGTCATGTCGGGCTACTGGAACCGGCCTGACGAAACCGCCGCCGTGCTCACCGCCGATGGCTGGCTGCGCACCGGCGATGTCGGCATGGTCGATGATGACGGCTATATCTTCATCGTCGATCGCAAGAAGGACATGGTCATCTCGGGCGGAGAGAACATCTACTGCGCCGAGGTGGAGCGCGTGCTCGGCCAGATCCCCGGCCTCACCGAATGCGCCGCCTTCGGCCTGCCCGATGAACGCATGGGCGAACGCCTCGTCGCGGTCGTCGTCGCGCCCGATATCGATGAAGCCGGCGTGATCGCATGGGTCGCCACGCACCTTGCCCGCTACAAGGCGCCGACCCGCGTCGTCATTGCCCCCACCACACTGCCACGCAACGCGCTGGGCAAGGTCGACAAGATCGCCCTGCGCAAATTGTGGCCCGCCCTTTCCGGAGAACTCTGACCATGCCCATGCCCACCGATATCGGCATCATCGACTGCATGCTGGGCATCCCCGATGCCGAGGATCGCGGCGAATGGTACGCCTCGTTCCGTCCGCTGATCAAGGACCAGCAGACGCTCAGCCAGTTTGCCATGCCCGCGCAATACATGTTCAAGGACATTCCCGCATCGGGCCAGCAGGACGATTACCTGGCCTGGACCGTCGCACAGATGGACAAGCACAACGTCCAGCGCGCGCTCGTCGGCTGGAACGAAAACGCCACCTCGCGCCGCGCCAGGGAGCTCTACGGCGATCGCTTCTTCTTCGACCTGCCGGTCGATCCCAACCATGGCGTCGAAGGCATCCGCCGGATCAAGCGCATCCACGCCGAAGTGGGTCTGTCGGCGGTCAGCGTGTTCCCCTCGGGCACGCTCCCGCAAGTGGCGATCAACCACAAGTACATGTTCCCGCTCTATGCCGCGTGCGAGGAAATGGGCCTGCCGATCCTGCTCAACGTCGGCATCCCCGGCCCGCGCATCCCGATGGAAACGCAGAAGGTCGAACACCTCGACGAAGTCTGCTGGTTCTTCCCCGAACTGAAGGTGGTGATGCGCCACGGTGCCGAACCGTGGGAGGCGCTGGCGGTCAAGCTGATGCTCAAGTGGCCCAACCTCTATTATTCGACCAGCGCCTTTGCGCCCAAGCACTACCCCAAGGCGATCATCGACTACGCCAACACCCGCGGCGCGGACAAGGTGATCTACGCCGGCTACTTCCCGATGGGCCTCAGCCTCGACCGGATCATGGCCGACATGCAACACGTGCCGCTAAAGGACGAGGTATGGCCCAAGTTCCTGCGCGAAAACGCGATGAAGGTGTTCGGCCTTTCATAATCCCACGGGAGCCGGGAAGTCTGCTCCCCCTGCAAGGACAGCCGCACGGCGAAGACAACCCTCGCCACGGCAATTCAGGAGTGAAAACCATGGCGGAAACGCTCGCCCCCCCTGCGGCAACAGACGCCCGCACCGCGCCCGTCGCGGTCTGGCAGATCCTTGAAAAGCTCAAGGGGCAGGATCTCGCCAACTGGCGGACCGCGCCGGTCGCAGGCCGCGCCTCCATTGCCGAGCGCAATCTCGACATCGGCTTCCCGTTCGGCTGGTATCCGGTGGACCTGTCCGCCAACCTCGCCACCGGCGAAGTTCGGCCCTTGCGCTATTTCTCAAAGGACCTTGCCATGTGGCGGGGCGAGGACGGGCAGGTCCGCATCATCGATGCCTATTGCAAGCATCTGGGCGCACACATGGGCCACGGCGGCAAGGTCCACGGCAACCTGCTCGAATGCCCGTTCCACGCCTGGCGCTATGACGGCGAGGAAGGGATCGTCAAGGAGATCCCCTACTCCAGGTCCATCCCCCCGCAGGTCAAGCGCAAGTGCACGCGCACCTGGCATGTGACCGAGGCCAACCGCTTCATCTGGATCTGGTATCACCCCGAAGACGCCGCCCCCCTGTTCGACGTGGTCCACCTGCCCGAAGCGACCGACCCCGAATGGACCGATTACGACGTGTTCGAATGGAACGTCTATGGCTCCATCCAGAACATGGCCGAAAACGGCGTGGACGTGGCCCACTTCAAGTATATCCACGGCACCGCCAACGTGCCGCTGGGCGATCTGCGCTGGGGCGAATGGGGCCGCGGCGCCGATGTGAAGGCAAAGATGGGCACGCCGTGGGGCGAGGTCGATGGCCAGATCAGCTATGACACGATGGGCCCGGGGCAAAGCTGGACGCGCTTCACCGGCATCTGCGAAACGCTGCTGGTGGCCTGCATCATCCCGGTAGAGCTGGATCACGTGCAGGTGCGCTTCTGCTTCACCCAGCCCCGCACCCAGGCCGAAGGCGAACGCGCCGGCCTTGCCCGCGCCATCATCCGCGATATCTGCAAGCAGTTCGATCAGGACAAGATCATCTGGGATCGCCAGAAGTACGAACCCGATGCCCTGATCTGCGAAGGTGATGGCCCCATCGCGCAGTTCAGCAAATACTAC
>JAPLPG010000135.1:0-27810 GCA_026400375.1 Novosphingobium sp.
CTGTCGGTGCATCCCGCGCTATCGCCAAGGCGATTAGGCTTGCCCTGCACCCATTCCGCTATCCCGCTTAGCCGACGGCTGTGGCAGGCACGTGGCAAGACACGATTTTTCAGGAGCGGAAAATGAGCGACCTTCTTGGCTACAAGGGCAAACGCGTAATCGTAAGCGGTTGCTTTTCAGGCATGGGCGAAGCAACGGCCCGGGCGTTGATCGATCTGGGCGCCGAAGTCCACGGCCTCGATTTCAAGGACAGTGCGCTTCCGCTTGCCTCGTTCAACCGCGTGGACCTGCGCGATCCTGCCAGCATCGAGGCTGCCGTTGCGGCTATCGGCGGCAAGGTCGATGCACTGTTCAACTGCGCCGGCCTTCCCGGTGGAGGCGCGTTTCCCCCGCTCGATACCTTCAAGGTCAACTTCGTCGGCACGCGCCACATCACCGAAACCGTGCTGCCCCTGATGGGTCAAGGCGGCGCGATCGTTTCGATCGCCAGCACCGGCGGCCTTGGCTGGAGCCGCCGCATCCCCGTCCACATGGAGCTTTTGCAGACGCAAGGCTTCCAGACCGCAGTGGACTGGGCCGAGGCCCATCCCGAACACGTGGCCGAAGGCTATGCCTTCTCGAAGGAAGCCGTGATCGTCTGGACGCAGTTCATGTGCGCCCGCCTTATCAAGCAGGGCATCCGCATCAACTGCACCCTGCCCTCGCCCACCCAGACGCCGATGATGGCCACTTTCCAGGCGACATCGGGCAAGGAAGTGGTCGATGCCGCGGCTGAGCCGCTGGGCCGCTATTCCACGCCCGAGGAGCAGGCCAACGGCCTTCTCCTGATCAACAGTGCACTGGCCAGCGTCGTGACCGGCGTGGTCCTGCCCGTCGATGGCGGCTTCATGGGCTCGCTCGCCACAGGCCAGATCGACATTTCCAAGATGATGAAGCGCGGTTGACGGACACAACGCCATGAACTTCGAACTGACCAGCGAGCAGGAAATGGTGCGCGAGACTTTCGCGCGCTTCCTCGACGAGAATTGCACCCCGCAGCGCCTTCGCGCGGCAGAGGCCAGCGGCTTTGATGCCGAACTGTGGCAAGGCCTTGCCGAACTTGGCGCCTTCGGCCTGCGCGTGCCCGAGGAAGCCGGCGGGCTCGGCCTCGGCACGTTCGATGCGCAAGTGGTGATGGAAGAGGCCGGGCGCACGCTCGCCTCGGGCCCGTTGGTCGAGGCGATCCTTGCAGCGCGGGTGATCGGCCTGCTCGGCGGCGATCCGTCCGACATCGTTGCGGGTGCCAGGGTCGCCAGCCTTGCCATGCACGATATCGCCGCAACACCGCGCCAGTTCGTGGCAGGGGGATCGGTGGCGGAACTGGTCGTCGCGCTGCGCGGGGACGACGTGGTGCTGCTGTCCGTGCCTGAAAGCGCACGCCCGGCAGAGCCCAACCTTGCCTCCAGTTCGCTCTCCGAAGTCGATCTTGCCGCCGCGCAAGCTACCGTGCTCGGCTCGGGTGCAGAGGCCGTGGCCCACTTTGCCGCCACGATCGAGGAATGGAAGCTGCTCACTGCATCGGCACTTGCCGGCCTTGGCCATCAGGCCCTGCGCATGGCCGCGGCCTATGCCAGCGAGCGCAAGCAGTTCGGCCAGCTGATCGGCCAGTTCCAGGCGATCAGCCATCCGCTGGCAGACTGCCTGTGCGAGGTGGATGGCGCCAAGCTGCTGGCATGGAAGGCCGTCCGCGAAATCGCCGATGGGTCCGCCGATGCGGCGGTCAACGTCAGCCTCGCGATCTGGTCCGCCGCTGATGCCGCCGCGAAGGCGGCAGGCCAGGCGATGCAGACCTTTGGCGGCTATGGCCTGACCACCGAATACGACATTTACCTCTATGTCCTGCGCGCCAAGGCCTGGCCACTGGTCTGGGGCGATCCTGCACGCTGGCTGGAAGAGGCCGGGGCGCGTCGCTACGATGGCGTTCCCGTATCGCTGCCCGACGTCGGCGAATGCCCGATCGAGTTCGACATCGGCGAAGAAGCCCGCGCCATGATCGCCGAAATCGATGCCTTCATGGAAGCAAACGTCACGCCCGAAATGCGTGAAAAGTTCCATTACTCGTGGGAAGGCCACGTTCCGGAACTGCACAAGAAGATGGCCGAGGCGGGCCTGCTCTTCCTGTCCAGCCCGGAACTGGGTGGTCGCGGCGTCGGCCCTTACGCCCGCAGCGCGGCGCGCGGGGCGCTGGAACGCCACGGCTATTCGAACCCTGCGGCGGGCGTTGCCGAAATGGTCGGCCTGATGATCTCGCGCACCGGCAGCGACGAAGTGAAGCGCGATGTCCTGAGCAAGATCATTGCCGGCGAATCACTCGCCAGCCTGGGCTACTCCGAGCCAGGCGCGGGATCGGATGTCTTCGCCGCGCAGACCAAGGCCACGCCCGATGGCAATGGCTGGCGGATCGAAGGCACCAAGATGTTCACTTCGGGCGCCAACATTGCCGACTACGTTCTGATGCTGACCCGGACGAACCCCGATCTGCCCAAGCACAAGGGGCTGACCATGTTCATCGTGCCGCTCAAGACCGAAGGCGTAACGATTCAGCCGGTCTACACCTTCCAGGATGAACGCACCAACATCACCTTCTACGACAATGTGAAGATCCCGGACACCTGGCGCCTGGGCGAGGTCGACGGCGGCCTTCGCACGATGTCGTCGGCACTGGAACTGGAACATGGCGGTGGTTTTGCCAAGCCGATGACCCATTGTCTCCACTCTGCCGAACAAGTGTGCCGCGATCAGGCCGCACCCGCCGGAGGGGGCAAGCTGATCGACGACACCCGGGTAAAGGCGCGGCTGGCCAAGGCACTGGCGAACATCTGGGTGGCCCAGCTTTTCGAATATCGTGCCGCCTGGGCCGGGGCCGAAAAGAAGCCCAGCCCTGCCTACGGTCCGATGGCCAAGATGCACTCGTCCGAAAAGTTCCTCGAAGACGCGCGCGATCTGCTGGATCTCACCGCACCGCTTTCGCTTACCAAGCGCGAAGGCGCGGCGGCCATGCTCAACCAGTGCTATCGCCACGCCCACGGCACGCGCATCTATGGCGGCACCAGCCAGGTCCACCGTTCGATGATTGCCGAACGGGCGCTTGGCATGCCCCGGACGCGCGGATAGGCTGATGCGATGACCGAAGCCGCACCGCTTTTGACCGAGGAAACGCCTGATGGCATCCTCATTGCCACGCTGAACCGGCCGGACCGGCTCAATGCGCTGGACATGGCAACGATGGACCTGCTGACCGAAGCGGTGATCCGGTTCCGGGATACGCCGGAACTGAAGGTCATGCTGATCCGTGGCACCGGACGCTACTTCTGCTCGGGCGCGGATCTGAAGGGTGGTCAGCGCAAGATCTCACCCACCGGGCAAACGGCGAGCGGCATCCGCGAGAACCATCGCCTCAACCTCAACGGCATGCAGCAGTTGTGGGACGAGATGGAGCACATCGAGAAGCCGTTTGTCGTCGCACATCATGCAACCTGCGTTGGTGGCGGGCTGGAGATGTCGCTATCCTGCGATTTCCGGCTTGCGGCAAAAAGCGCAAGCTATGCCTTTCCCGAAGGCTTGTTCGGCGTCGTCCCGGCCTCGGGAGGCGTCTCGCGCCTGACCCGCCTTTGCGGGCCGCACTGGGCGCGCTGGCTGATCATGGCCAACAAGCCTGCCAGTGCGGACATGGCATTGACCATGGGCCTGGTCCACCAGGTCTTCCCGGACGAAACGTTCGAAGACGAGGTCATGGACTTCTGCCGGCATCTGGCAAAGCAGAACGCCGAACAGATGGGAGCCGCGAAAGTGGCGATCGATCTGTGTGCCGAGCTCGGCCGAGACAGTGCTCGCCATGTCGAGCGGATGGCCAACAGCAGCCTGATGCTCAATCCAGCCTATCTCGAAGGGATGCGTGCCTACATGAGCAAGCTGGGCACGAAAAAGGGGTGAGCCCAGCCGGATGACCGGCGCGCTTGCCCGGATCAGCCCGGACGGTTGACCCTGCGCCGGTCCCGGATCGCCAGCTCGAACATCCGCGCCTCTGCATCAAGCAGGTAGGTCATCGGGTTTACCGGCTCGTTCAGCACGTGGGTAAGCTTGTCATCGGTCATCACCGTGGCAACACGTTCCAGCCCGGTCATCAATGCCGTCGCCATGCTTGAGTCCGGTGTCCCGCGCTCCATTGGCCGGCTGTCCATTTGCGTGACCAGCAACCGCATGACCGGTATGGCGGAACGCACGCGATGAACCAGCATCCGTTCGTCACCCCGATCAGCCATGCTGTTGCGCAAGTGCAGCACGCGCGAATGGCGTGCCCAGAACCCGAAGTAGGCCTGCACGAACTGGTGCGCCCGCGCATTCAGGTCATCGTCCGGCCAATACGCCCGCACGAGATGGACGTATTCATCCTCGATCGTGGCCATGACCGGTTCGAGAACTGCCAGAATCAGCTCGGTCATGTCTGCAAAGTAGAGATAGAGGGTGCCAATGCGGATCGAGGCGCGTCGAGCCACTTCCGAAAGCGTGATCAGCCCGGCATCACCCTGCTCCGCAAGAATTTCCTCCGCAACCGCGATGATCCGATCGCGGGTGTCCCGACCTTTGCGGCCCAGCTTCTGGCCGTTGAGGTTGTGTGCGACTGCCTCCCGCCGCGCCGCAGCAGCAGCCGCGTTGCGCCGGATGGCCCCCGCAGCAGCGGTAATCGGGATTATGTCAGCGCTCTTGCCGTCGTTAGACACTGGAGTCCCTATTGCTGGCGCCATGCAAGCAGCTTGGTTTCGAGAAATTCCTCGATACCTTCAAGGCCCCATTCGCGACCGATGCCGCTAGCCTTGTAGCCGCCAAATGGCAAGTCCCCGGCAATGCACATACCGCCATTGATGCTGATCGAACCGCTGCGAATGCGGCGCGCAACGCCCATGGCCCGGTCGAAGTCGGCCGAGGCCACGCCGCCGGAAAGGCCATACTGGCTTTCATTGGCAATGCGGACTGCATCGTCATCGTCCTCGAACGGGATAACGACCAGAACAGGGCCGAAAATCTCTTCCTGCGCAATACGCATATCGTTGCTTACGTCGGCAAAGCAGGTCGGCTCGATGAAGTAGCCATTGCCCTTGTCGGGGCGTGCCTTGCCCCCTGCCAGCAGCGTTGCCCCTTCCTGCTGGCCCAGTTCGATGTACGAAAGCACGCGTTCCATCTGACGCTTCGAAACGACCGGCCCCATGATGTGCGCCGGGTTTTCATAGTCGCCCCAGTTCTCGCCGAAACCGGCATAAGCCTTGGCAAGCACGGCCTTGGCCTCTTCATAGCGGCTGCGCGGCACCAGCAGGCGCGATTGCACGGCACAGCCCTGCCCGGCGTGGAATACGAGGAGCGACTGTGCGACTTCCATCGCGAAGTTCGGTGCGTCATCGAGGATGATCTTGGCAGACTTTCCGCCCAGTTCCAGGAACACGCGCTTCAGCGTGGCCGCGCCCTGCTCCATGATGCGCTTGCCCACACCCGTCGAACCGGTGAAGCTGATCAGGTCCACCCGTGGGTCATGCACCAGCATTTCCCCGGCAAGGGCCGGATCGGAACCGAACACCACGTTGATGACGCCCGCCGGGAAGCCCGCCTCTGCCGCCAGTTCGCCAAAGATCGCGCCCATGCCCGGCGTATTGGGCGCGGGCTTGAGGATCAGCGTGCAGCCTGCCAGCAGTGCCGCCACGACCTTGCCGACGTTGACATAGAGCGGCACGTTCCACGGCGTGATTGCCGCAACCACGCCCACAGGTTCGTAAACCGCCTTGCGCACCGTTTCAAAGCCATAGCCCGTACGCGTGCCGTAATCCTTCTCCCACTTCAGCTGCGGGAAGACATCGAGGTAGTCCTTCCAGCCTTCCATCGCCATGCCGACATGCGCACGTCCCACTGCTCCCACGGCGGCACCGGCCTCGTTGCGGGCAAGATCGGACAGGCGTTCGCGGTTCGCGTCGAACAGGTCGTAGAGCTTGGTCACCAGTGCGACTCGCAGGTCGACGTTGGTCGCCCAGTCGGTCTTGTCGAAGGCACGACGGGCTGCCACGATGGCGGCCTCGACATCCGTAGCCGAAGCATCTGCCGCCTTGCCGACCACTTCGCCCGTCCACGGGCTGATGATGTCGAACGTCTTGCCGCCTTCGGCATCGCGCTGGGTGCCATCTATGAAGAGCTTGGCGTCGGGAAGCATGGCCATGGTATTTCCTTGTTGTCTGGTCGGCAGAAGCGCAGGCCTCGGGCCTTGTGTGCGCTTCAGGAGGGGCGTCGGCCGTTCACCGATACGAGATTCAGGTGTGTATCGGCCGGCATGTCGAGGATGACACGGAAGGCGTCCGTGACAGAATTGTAGTGCGAAGTTCCCTTTTCGCGCAGATTGATGCCGACCGCCGCCGCCGCCGCGCCAAAGCGCATGGAAACTTCGACCGGCCAAGGCGCACCCGTCTTGGTCTCATCGTACATCTGCCCGGCGCGAACCACGGTAACGCGGATGCCCTCGGCCTCCAGCTCGCGCGCCCACATCTCGCTCATCAGTTCGAGCGCGTGCTTGGTCGAGGCGTACATCCACAGCATCGGTGTCTTCAGGACCGAGCTTTCGCTGGTCACGTTGATTACCTGACCGCCTTTGTGACCGTCTCCAGCCCGCAGCAGCGGCAGCGCCTCACGCGTGCAGTAGACCGGGCCGGACAGGTTTATGCCGGCGATGGTCCCGACAAGTTCGTCGGTCGCCTCGGCCAGCGTGAACGGCCAGTAGACACCGGCATTGTTAATCAGCACGTCGATCTTCGGAAACGCCTCGGCCACCGTGGCAAAAGCGGCGCGCACAGACGCTGGATCTGCCACATCGCACTGCACGGCCATGGCCGGCGCGCCCAGTTCGTCGGCCACTGCCTGCACCTTGGCCAGCGTGCGGCCCAGCAGCACAACAGTCTCGCCATCCTTGGCGAAGCGCCGCGCCAGTGCCCGTCCCAGGCCATCGCCGCCGCCGGTAATCACGATCGTCTTGCCCAAAACACTCTCCACGATTCAACCTTTATCCAGGACCTTATCGCGCCGCCGTCCCGCTTGACAGGCTACCGCCGAGGCAAATCGCGGGCGCGATGACCCTGCACCGAATATCGATGTTTACGCGCCGGTAATGCGGAAATCCGGGGGATAGACCGAAAGGTCACCGGCGTAGGCAATGCCCCCGTCCCACCGTTCCGTGCCGCTGATCTTGCGGAAGAAGTGCACGGTACGGGCAAAGGAGCCGGCCTTCGAGCGCGGCTCCATCTGGTCACCGCTCGGGCTTACGCCGCGTGCGCGCGCGCTGAAGTCCTTGACCGAGAACAGCAGGTCGTCGGTCTGGTGGCCGCACATCACGATCTCGCTGCCAGGACAGAAGCGGCGCGGCTCCACCTGCACATCGGCCAGCCGCCCGCGCCGCATCGCCACGAAGCCCGGCACGCGGCAAACCTCGGGAATGTGGATCTCGTCGTACCAGTGGTGATACTCCTCCTCCATGCCCGCAACGAAATTTGCCGGGATCACGAACATGCTGGAGAACGGCTTGCCGGTCTGGTGGTTCGGCCCCGATCTCCAGTCCGAATAAAGCTGGTAGGTAAAGATCCGCTCATTTTCGCGCGTGTCGTCGATCAGGCCAGCCTCGCGCGCGTTTGCCAGCAGTGGCCCCAACGCAGGCAGGTCGATCTCGGGCGTCGCGGTTTCGAAGTCGTAGACGCTCATGTAGCGCCACGGTTGGGCGATGTCGGCCATGACCTGTTCGGGCGTAATCTCGAACCGGTCTGCATTGCGGAAGCCCCGCAACAGGTTCAGGTCATCGGCATGCTTGCCGTCGAACCAGGCGGCATACTCGCCCTCGCGCCCGGTCGGCACATTGTGGAAGTGGATCGTGGTATAAAGTGTCATCGTCTGTCCTCTCCGCTCCATACGCCTAGATGCGGAAGCCGCGCATCTGATTGCCGCCATCGCACAGCAGGACCTGCGCGTTGACGAAGCTGCCCTCGGGCGATGCGAGGAACACGGCCATGTTGGCGATGTCTTCGGCCGTGCCCTGCCGCTTGACCATCTGCATGCCTTTCAATCGCTGCCAGTTTTCCTCGGCCACGCCGTCCTTGGCAGCAGGCGTTTCCATCAGGCCCGGGGCAATGCCCACGCAGCGCACTTCGTCGGCCGCAAACTGCATCGCCATCGCGTGCGTGAACACGTTGAGACAGGCCTTGGTGACGCCATAGGCGGTGGCGGGCTGGTAGCTGGCCATCGAACTCTTGTTGATCACCACGCCCTTTGCCGCGGCCAGCGCCGGCCGCAGGGCTTCGGCCAGCAGCATCGGCCCGATCGTGTTCACCGCGAAGAAGTGCTGCCACTTGGTCTGCCCAAGCCCGAAGAACCCGCGCGCGATCTCGCCGGCATGGAGACCGGCATTGTTGATCAGCACGTCGACCTTGGGGCTTTCGGCCATCACGGCTGCCGCAAATGCGTTAATCTCCGTCTCGTCCGCCATGTTGCAGCGGTGGAACGAAGCCGTGCCGCCCGCAGCCTCGACCAAGGCCCTGGTTTCGACCATGCCCGGCTCGGCGATGTCGGCCAGCACCACATGTGCGCCCCGGCTGCCGAACGCCAGTGCATGTGCGCGTCCCAGGCCCGCGGCACCGCCTGTGACGACGACCGTCTTTCCGGCAAAAATCCCCGTCATCGCATGCTTCCAGTTCGTATTAGGCCTATTCGTATCGGGTGAAGCCGACATGGGCGATGCGCCATCCTTCGGCCGTCTTGCGGAAGCGGTCGCTGTAGCGGCCGACGACGAGCATCTGCTCACCGTCGCGACGCTTCGAATGGACCGAGATCGTCCAGTCGCCGGTTGCCTCATCACCTGCAACTTCGATGCGCGGCGATCCCAGCATGTGGATCATCCATTCCGATCCGCCGCCGATGGCATTGACCATGAAGCCTGCCAGCTTGTCGGGGCTGTCAAACTGGACAAAGCCGTAGTCCGCTGTCGCATCGGGCAGAAAATAGCCCGACAGCTCGGCAGTCGCGCCATCGGGGTCGTGCGATGACTTGTCGCTGGACGCGCAGTAGCGCGCCTTCAGGTTGGCTATCTCGAGCGCATCGTTCACTGTCGGCTCTCCTGTTTTTCCCGCGCCAGCCGCTCGGTGGCCAGCTTGCGCAGGTCGGCGGTTTTGATCTTGGCACTGCCGGTCAGCGCCAGGTCGTCCTCTGCAAAGAACAGCACGCGGCGCGGCACCTTGAAGCTGGCCAGCGTCTCGCGCGCGATCTTCTGGATCGCGGCTTCGTCAATGCTAGCGCCGTCGTGCGGCACCACACAGGCCACCACCACTTCGCCTAGCGTTTCGTGCGGCACGCCCACGGTCTGCACCGCCTTGATCTCGGAAATGGTCTTGAGCACCGCGTCGATCTCGACCGGAGAGACATTCGCCCCGCCAGTCTTGATGATATCGTTCATCCGCCCGTGCCAGAACAGCCGCCCCTGTCCATCGGTATGGCCCGAATCCCCGGTGCGGAAAAACCCGTCCTCATCCAGCGTATCGGCCAGCGGCACACCGATGTAGCCCAGCATGAGCGTCGGTCCCTTGATCGCAATCTCGCCGCGCTCGCCCACCGGCACCGCTGCACCGGTCATTGGATCGACGATCCTGATCGTGTTGCCGGGACACGGCAGCCCGTGGCTTCCGGCGACTTCCTCGTCCGGCGTGTTGGCAGGGTAAACCGCCATCAGCGTGAAAGTCTCGGTATTGCCGAACGCGGCATAAGGCTCGCGCCAGGTGGTGCTTACCGTGGGATGCTGCGCGATCGGCGATTTGCAGTCAATGTAGACCAGCGAGGAGAGGTCTGCGCTGGCCCAGTTCGGCGCGGCGACTAGTTGCTCCCACTGGTGCGGCCAGGCCAGCACCATGGTGGCTTTCTCAGCCTCGACCAGCGCCAGGGCCTCACCTGCATTGAAAGTCGATTGCAGCACCAGGCACCCGCCGCTCGTCAGCGCCGCGCCGAATGCCATCGAGAAATTGCCCGACCAGAAAAACCCGTTGGCCGACCAGACACGGACGTCACCCTTGCCGGTCTCGTACCACTTCGGCCAGCGCCACAGTTGCAGCGTGACGCCGCGATGGGCCGAAAGGATGCCCTTGGGCCGCGCGGTCGACCCAGATGAGAAGAACAGCACGCCCGGATCGGCGGGGGTCACCCCCGCCGCCCGCGCATCGACAAGCACCTGGGCCACGCTGTCCCCGCGCGCAACGAAAGCGTCCCAGCCCTCGATCGCGCCGCCCGCCCCGCCACCGACGGCGGCAACATGAGTCAGGTACGGATAACGCTCCAGCGCCAGCTCTCCGGGGGCGGAGGTGCCCAGCGCCGGTGCCAGATCCTGCAAGATCGCGGCAAAGTCCTTTTTGAGGACCTGCCCTTCCAGCAGCAGCACCGAAATAGCCGATGCTTCTATAAGGTGGTCCAGCTCGGCGGGCGTGGAGAACGTGCTGAACGTCGCCGCCACGCCGCCCGCCAGGGCAATGCCGAATGTGGCCGAAAGAAACTCGGGCCGGTTGGTCATCAGCACGCCCACCCGCGTGCCCTTGCCCACGCCACAGGCGATCAGCGCGCGCGCAACCGCGTTGGCGCGCGCCCACAGCTCGGCATATGTCCAGCTGATCCGCGTGCCGACCCCAAGGCCGCCTTCATGATAGACGAGAGCTTCGGCATCGCCGCCATTCTCGCAGGCAGCGCGCAGCCACCCGGACAATGTCAGCTCGCCCAGCCCCTCTTCCTCGTCAAGCGGGATACCCTTCAGGATCGACAGCGCAGATTCAGCCATGGCGGGTCAGATTCCGATCAACGGTTGACGTCGACGATCACGCGGCCGCGTACCTTGCCGGCCAGCAGGTCGGCAGCAGCCGCGGGCGCTTCGGCAAGGCCGATCTCGGCACCGATCACCTCGATCAGCGCCGGGTCCAGATCACGTGCCAGGCGTTCCCACGCGGCCAGGCGCAGCGCCTTGGGCGCCATCACGCTATCCACCCCAAGCAGGCGCACGCCACGCAGGATGAACGGCATCACCGTGGCAGGAAGGTCGGCGCCTTGTGCCAGACCGCAAGCGGCAACCGCGCCGCCGTACCGTGTCTGCGCGCAGGCATTGGCCAGCGTGTGGCTGCCCACGGCATCGATTGCCCCTGCCCAACGCTCCTTGCCCAACGCACGGCCCGGTGCCGAAAGTTCGGCCCGGTCGATGATCGAATCCGCGCCGAGCTGGCGCAGGTACGCTTCTTCCGACGCCTTGCCGGTCGAGCCGATCACCTTGAAGCCCGCCTTCTTGAGCAGGGCCACGGCCACGCTGCCAACACCGCCGGTTGCCCCGGTGACAAGGATTTCACCCTGATCCGGCGTCACGCCCGCCTTGACCAGAGCGTCGACGCACAGCGCAGCGGTATAGCCGGCAGTGCCGATGCCCATGGCCTGGCGTTCGGTGAAGGCTGCAGGCAGCGGCACCAGCCAGTCACCCTTCAGCTTGGCCACCTGCGAAAGACCGCCCCAGTGCGTTTCGCCCACGCCCCAGCCGTTCAGCACGACCTTGTCGCCCGGCTTCCAGTCGGCATGGTCGGACGAGCGCACGGTACCGGCAAGATCGATACCCGGAACCATCGGGAACTTGCGCACTACGGGCGAGCTGCCGGTGATGGCCAGGCCATCCTTGAAGTTCAGCGTCGAGAAGGCGACGTCGATCACCACATCGCCTTCGGGCAGCTGGGCATCGTCCAACTGCTTGAGCGCGACGCTTTGTCCGCTTTCATCCTTGTCGATCACGATGGCATTGAACATGGGTAGTCCTTTCTAGAGCCGTTTCAGCTGTCATTCGAAGGGGTTTCAGTGGCCAGCGGCGCGCCTGCCGTGGCCAGCAAAGGCGCAACCTTATCAGGCCGCACAGTGCCGTGAAGCGAGAGACGCAGCATCTCGGCGGCAAAGCGATCGGCCAGCGCATCGCATTCGGCGTCGTCGGTGCTGTGCGCACGCGCCCAGACCGGCCACAGGAAGTGCCCGGCCAGGTTCAGGATCGAGAAGACCTCGACATCGATATCGGGCTGCGCCAACTCGGTCCGCGCAAAGCGCGCGATCGATCCGGCATATTCGCGCCAGAACACGTCCTGCCACGGATCTTCTGCCGCCAGCATCTGTAGCAGCCAAACGCGGCACAGCTCGGGATTTTCCATCGCGAAACGCGCCAGATTGCGCGTCACCGCGTACATGTCGACCTGTTCGATGCGGCGCTCCTCCGCGGCGTCGGGATCGCCCAGCACCGCACGATAGAGCCGGTCGGACACGTGGGCGACAGTCTCCTCGACCAGTCTCTCGCGTGTTTCGAAGTGCTGGTAGGCGGTGCCACGGTTCACCCCGGCGAGCAGCGCCACGGCTGAAAGGCTGATCCCCGCCGGTCCATCGCGCGCCAGCAGGTGCGATGCGGCGTCAAGGATCACGCGGCGTGTCGCCTCGCGATCGCGGGGGCGGCGAACCTTTGCCTGCTTCACCCTACTTTCCCCTTCACTTCGCGTACCGCGCCCAGAGCCTTCCCTGGATTTGCCATTCATAAGAGACCGTCCTTCAATGCTGTCAACGCCGCGCACCCGTTGCGAAGCTTTCATCGCCCTCGCGTCGTTCCATTCAACCTGACGAACAATGCCACGCCATAGGCAACGCTACGAGTCCATCGTCGCGGCGATGTCGGGATCGGACCACGCCTGCGTGCGTTGCGGGCCCGATGCCCTCTGATACGTTCAGCAGGCCGGAAAGGCCGAGGCTTGGCACACTTCGCAAAAGCCATCCTGCGAGAGGATGCCATGAACACCACCAGCGCCTTCAAGCCGATCGAACAAGCCGATGTCGATTTTCTCGGCCGCGCGCCCATCCCGGCCAAGCCATGTTACGATCCCGAATGGTACGAACTCGAACGCCAGGCCGTGTTCATGCGCAGCTGGATCGAGATCGGGCACGTCTGCGAATTGCCGCAACCGGGCAGTTTCATTCGCCGCGCGCTGGAACGCTTCGTCGCGAGCCGGGCCCTGACCGGCACTGCGGCGCGGGCCGCACGGCGCGGCCAGTCGACCGCAGCCGAACGCGCAGATTTCCACAATGCCCTGGCACCGCGCCTTGATGAGGCGCTGTCCCATCTCGATGGCGCTGGGCTGGACCGGCTGGACCGGGCCGGCGGCAACCTGCTGAACCTGTGCCTGATGATGGCCCACGTCGCCCTCGCGATCGAGACGCTGGGCGAGGACGAGCCGCGCCACGCACCGCACCGCGATGCCATGCGCATCACCCATTCACCCGCCGATCAATTCCAGCAACCGAAAGCCGCTGCATGAGCGCCTATATCATCGTCTATCGCGAAACCCCCGTGGCTGATGCGGAGTCCTTCGCCGAATACGGCCGCCTGAACCGCGCCGCTGCGCCGGAAACGCAAGCGAGCTTCAAGCTCCGCCCGTTGAGCGTCTACGGCCCGACGGAGGCGCTCGAAGGGGTCGCGCCCGATGGCGTCGTTCTGCTCGAATTTCCCGACATGGAAACGGCCCGCGCCTGGTATCACAGCCCGGCCTATCAGGAAGCGCTCGGCCACCGGCTCAAGGCTGCCAAATGGCGTGTCGTGCTGGTCGAAGGGCTCTGAGCGTCGCCATGGCTCCCCTGCCCGATCGTCCGGTTCGACAGCTCGATAGCGCGCGCGAATTCTTCGCCCCACTTGGCATGTCGGTCGGTCATATTGGCGCACTGTGGCACCTGCTCAAGGTCGCGCAGCTGGTCCAGAGCGACATCGACCGGATCACCGCAGCACAGGGTATCAGCTATGCCGATTTCCAGCTTCTCGGCGCGCTGATGATGGCCGATCCCGATCCGGTCAAGGCCAGCGAGCTTGCGCCAGCGCTCAATGCCTCCCACGCTGTTCTTTCGTTGCGGTGCCGCAGGCTGGCCGCGCAGGGCCTTCTGATAAGAGAGGAGTGCCCACAGGATCGGCGAGCCATTCCGATGCGGATCACGCCGGCTGGTGCAAGGCGCGTTCACGAAACCGCCAAGGCACTCGAACGACAAGGCCAGTTCGTCCAGCGTTACAATGCCTTGCCTCAGAACCAGCGCGCCTCCCTCGAAATGATCCTGCGCGTGCTGCACATGCGCCTCGATCGCGATTTCCTGCCGCAGGCACGCAAGGACGCTTAGCCCCCAAAGTATCTCGCGCTTTGTGCAACAGGCAAAATGGGCGATGTCGCCGGCAGACGACACCGCTCTCCAGCAGGATCAGCAGCCCGTGACCAGCGCCGAAGTCCTTTTCCAGCCCTTGCGCATCAAGTCGATGGACTTGCCCAACCGCATCGTCATGGCCCCGATGACGCGCGGCTTCGCCATGGATGGATTCGTGGGTCCGGGCCATGTCGATTACTATCGCCGTCGCGCTGCTGGCGGCACCGGGCTCGTCATCACCGAAGGCGTCGTCGTGGATCGTCCGGCATCGCGCAACGAACCCAACGTGCCGCTGTTCCACGGGGCCGCGCTGCACGGCTGGACACCAGTGGTCGATGCCGTTCACGCGGCTGGCGGCCGTATTGCGCCGCAGATCTGGCATACCGGCGCAGTCCAAAGCAAGACGGTGGACTGGCAACCCGATGCTCCGGTCGAAAGCCCTTCTGCACTGATCGCCCCGGACGCACCGCGCGGGGGCGTGATGACTGAAGAGGACATCGCCGACACCGTCGCCGCATTCGCCCGCGCTGCTGCCGATGCACAGCGCCTCGGCTTCGATTGCGTCGAGGTCCACGGCGCGCACGGCTATCTGGTAGACCAGTTCTTCTGGAACGGGACCAACTTGCGCGATGATGGCTGGGGCGGGCCGACCTTGGCCGAACGTTCGCGCTTTGCCGCCGAAGTCGTGCGGCAGATCCGCGCAGCGGTGGGCGAGGATTTCCCGCTGATCCTGCGCGTCAGCCAGTGGAAACAGCAGGACTACCGCGCCCGCCTCGCCCCCTCTCCCGACGAGGTCGAAGATTGGCTTGGCCCGCTGGTGGCCGCCGGCGTCGATGTTCTGCACTGCTCGCAGCGCCGCTTCTGGGAGCCCGAATTTCCCGACATCGATGGCACACAAGGCCTCAATTTCGCCGGCTGGGCCAGGAAGCTTACCGGCGCGTGGACGATAAGCGTCGGTTCGGTCGGCCTGAACGGCGATTTCCTGAAGGTGTTCGATGGCGCGATGGCGCAGCCTGCCGGGATCGAACGCCTGATCAGCCGCATGGAACGCGACGAGTTTGACCTTATCGCAATCGGCCGCGCGCTGATCGTCGATCCGCAATGGGCCGACAAGGCACGAGAGGGCCGGTTTGATGAAATGGTGCCGTTCACTCCCGATGCGTTGGGCGTGCTGGCCTGAGTGGCAGCGCACCGGCCCGGACTGCCGGGCCGGTGCGCCGAAGTCTACGAAAAGTCAGGTTTGCGGCGTGCGCTGAAGGCAGCAATGCCCTCCTGCCCATGCGGGCTTGCCCCTGCGGCCGCGATGGAGCGGGTTTCCCGTTCCAGCTGCACTTCCAGCGCACTGCTCGCCCCTTCCAGCAGCAGCGCCTTGGCCCCGCCGATGGCGCTGGTCGAAAGTGTCGCCAGCTTCTGCGCCAGCTTGGCCGCTTCGGCCTCAAGCTCGGCATCGGGCACGCAGGCCGTCACCAGCCCGGCGTCGAGCGCGCTGCGCGCATCGATGCGCTGGTTGAGCAAGATGACTTCCTGCGCGCGCCGCAGGCCGATCAGGCGCGGCAACAGCCATGAAAGCCCGCCATCAGGCGTAAGCCCGACGCCGCCATAGGCCGGACTGAAGCTTGCCGATTCGGCGCAGATCACGATGTCGCCGCCGATCGCCAGACCAAAGCCTGCCCCCGCCGCCGCACCCTGCACCACGCAGAGCACTGGCTTTGCCATCCGCATCAGCCGCGTGACCGCCATGTGCAGCGTGCCGGCAAGCTCGCTCAGCGCGCCTGAAATGCCGGCGCCCGCCGCTGCAAAGGCACTCACGTCGCCCCCGCCGCAGAACAGCTTGCCACCGGCCGAAATCACCACGCAGCGAATCGCCGGGTCGCTGTCGCAGCGGATCGTTGCTTCCAGCAGCGCCTGGGCCATCGGCAGGTTGATCGCGTTGCCCTCCGCCGGACGGTTAAGACGGATCGTGGCAATCGCGCCGTCCTGCAAGAACAGGACGGGCGCAGCCGATGCCGCCTCGCTCATCGCGGCGCCATGCGGATCGCCCCGTCAAGGCGGATCACTTCGCCGTTGAGCATCGGGTTGGTGACGATGCTTTCCACCAGCTTGGCGTATTCCTCGGGCTTGCCGAGGCGGCTGGGGAAAGGCACTTGCTGGCCAAGCGAATCCTGCGCATCCTGCGGCAAGGAAGCCAGCATCGGCGTCCAGAAGATGCCCGGTGCGATGGTCATCACGCGGATGCCCGAACGCGCCAGTTCACGCGCCACCGGCAGGGTCATCCCTGCAACGCCCGCCTTCGATGCGCTGTATGCGGCCTGCCCGATCTGCCCTTCGAACGCGGCGACGCTGGCGGTGTTGACGATCACGCCGCGCTCCTCGCCCACCGGCTCTGCCGCGGCGGCGCGCGCGCTGAACTTCGAAAGCATGTTGAACGTGCCGATCAGGTTGATCGTTACGATCTTGGAGAAGTGCCCCAGCGGGGTTGCCGCGCCATCGCGGCCGACCACCTTGGCTGGCGGCGCAATGCCAGCGCAGTTCACCAGGATGCGCGCCACGCCATGCGCTGCCTCGCCGGCATCGAGCGCGGCTTCGACCGAGGCTTCGTCGGTCACGTCGGTCTTCACGAAGATGCCGCCGATGGCCTTGGCATTGGCCGCGCCCCGCTCTGCATCAAGATCGACGATGGTGACCTTTGCACCGCGCGCGGCAAGCATTTCGGCTGTCGCCTGGCCCAGGCCCGATGCGCCGCCAGTGACGACTGCGGCAAGTCCGTTGATGTCCATTTCGTGCTGTCCTTTCCGGAGATGTCGTTCCCCGATGGGTATGGCCCCCGCGCTAGCGAATGCGTTTCCCCGGGGAAACCCTGCAATGCGTCAGGGTGTGTTTAAAGATCGCGCGCGATGACCATGCGCTGGATATCCGAAGTGCCCTCGTATATCTGGCACACCCGGACGTCGCGATAGATCTTGGCCACGCCGTATTCTTCCAGGTAGCCATAGCCGCCCAGCGTCTGCAGCGCACCGGTCACCACTTCCTCGGCGGTTTCCGAAGCCACCAGCTTGGCCATCGACGCCTGCTTCAGGCACGAGTCGCCGGTGTCCTTCACTGCCGCCGCATGAAGGACCAGCTGCCGCGCCGCTTCCAGCTTTGCGGCAAGGCCCGCCAGACGATGGCCCACTGCCTGATGCTCCATGATGGGCGCGCCAAAGCTCTTGCGTTCGCGGGCATAGTTTACCGCGATGGCCATGGCCGCATCCGCCATGCCGATGCACTGCGCGGCAATGCCGATTCGCCCGGCTTCAAGGTTCGACAGCGCGATGCGATAACCCTCGCCGGGCTGGCCCAGCATCAGGTCGTCGGGCACGAACATGTCGTCAAAGCGGATCGCGCAGGTATCCGAAGCACCCTGCCCCAGCTTGTGCTCCACCTTGTCCACGGCATAACCCGGCGTATCGGTGGGCACCAGGAATGCGCTGATCCCGCGCTTGCCGGCTTCGGGATCGGTCACGGCAAAAATGATCGCCAGCTTTGCGATCTGACCGTTTGTGATGAACTGCTTGGACCCGGTAATGCGCCAGCCACCATCCACCCGCGCCGCACGGGTGCGCATGGCCGAAGCATCGGACCCGGCATCGGTCTCGGTCAGCGCGAAGGCCCCGGTGGCCTGCCCGGATACCAGCATCGGCAAGAAGCGTTCGCGGTGCGCATCGGTGCCATATTTCAGCAGCGCGCTCACAATCAGGCTGTTGTGGATCGAAACGATGGTGGACAGCGCGCCATCGCCCGCCGCCAGTTCGATCAGGGCCAGCGCATAAGACACCGAATCCAGCCCGACGCCGCCAAAATCTTCGGGCGCGATCATGCCCATCATGCCCAGTTCCGCCATTTCGAGGAACAGCTCGGGCGGATAGCGCTTGGCCTGTTCATAAGAAACGGCGTTCGGCTTCACGCGCTCCTGCGCAAAGGCGCGCACCGTATCGCGCACCGCCACCTGGGTTTCGGTCAGAATCATCGGATCGGTTCCTGCAATTGCCCCGGCCGGGCCATACCGGCCTTGCGGCTATAGGGGCATTGCAGCCCGCGGGGCGAGACTCACTTGGGGCAATCGCGCGGGAACCGCCACGGCGATATGCAGCGCCGCTTGCCCGGACGGCTCAAGGCATCAGATCGCGCGTCTGCGGTTCGAGCGAGCGGGTCATGATCTGCACTGCCTTGCGCCGGGGCATGCCACGCAAGGCGGTAAAGCCCTGCACATGTTCTGGCGGAACGAGCACGGGACCCTGATCGAGGTTGGCGATGGCGAAATCGACCATGTCGGCAGGTTCGGCCGCCGGAACGCCGGTGCCATCGGGCAATTCGGTGCGCTCCAGCGCGGGCGTGCGGGTGCGGCCGATGACCAGTGCCGCCACGTCGATCCCGTGTGGTGAAAGTTCGGCCCAGAGGCCTTCGGCAAATGTCTGGGTATAGCTTTTTACCCCGGCATAGACCGCCAGGTTCTTGCACCCTGCGATCGCACCAAGCGAGCCGACCAGAACGATGGCGCCACGGCCGCGCGCCACCATGCCGCGCGCGAAGTGCTGCGAAAGGAGAGTCTGCCCCACGACATTGAGGCGGATGTTGGCCAGCGCCGCCCCGACCGGCTGATCGACCAGTGGAATCGGTCCGCCCGCCGCCCCGGCGTTATACACCAGCGTGCCAATCTCCAGCCCCTCGGATGCCGCGCTGATTCTTGCCAGCATGTCCTCGCCCGCAAGATCGAGCGCGAGCGTACGCACCTCGACCGGGCAGGCCGCGCGCAAGGCCGCCGCTGTTGCCTCGAGCTGGTCTGCGTTGCGCGCCACCAGCAGGAGGTTGATCCCCGCTGCTGCCAGCCGCTGCGCAAAGGCAGAGCCTATTCCTTCGGAGCCACCCGCAACCAGTGCCCAGGGCCCATGCCGGTCAAAGCTGATCATGCTGCCGGACCGCCGATCTGAGCCCAGCGCTCATCGCTCATCCACACGTATTCAAGGTAGTGTCCGCACACGCTGCGCGCGTCGAGGTAAAGGAACTTGAGCGCATCGCCGGCGGTCGCCCGCTCCAGCACCACAGGCAGATCCTGCGCATCCACGGCGGCGCGGAACGCATCCCAATCGTCCACCCGCATGGCAAGGTGGTGGAAGTGCATCGTCCCGCCGTTGTCCGCGAAATTTCCGTAAACACCCGTTTCGTCGACAATCGGCTCGATCAGTTCGTACTGGAAGCCGCCCTGCCAGACGAAGGCCAGCTTCGTCACCTGGCGCGCTTGCCGACCGGAGGCCTGCAGCGTGACTTCGGCGTCGAACGGCCCGATGATGCGCACATCGGCCTGGTTGGCGAATTCTGCCACCGCGGCATGGATATCCTTGCAGATGTAGCCGTTCTGGAAAACTTTGCCCTGGAACATCGGTCCTCTTTCCCTTGCCTGCACCAACCGTAACAGCCCGTGGCCTTGGCTGTCTGCCCGGCACGGGCAAGTCATCGCAGTGACGATTGCACAGGGGCTGGCAACCCGCCCGCGCCTTCTTCAGGATGCGCGCAATTGGGGAGAATGCACATGACCAAAAGTTTGTTCGATTGCACCGGCAAGGTCACGCTGGTCACTGGCGGCAACGGCGGGATCGGCCTGGGCTTCGCGCGCGGCATTGCCAGGATGGGTGGCGATATTGCGATATGGGCGCGAAATGCGGAAAAGAACGCCGCTGCGAAAGCCGATCTGGAAGCGGCGGGCGCCGGCCGGGTGATGACCTATCAGGTCGACGTTTCCTCCGAACAGGCGATCATCGATGGATATGCTCAGTTGCTGGCCGATTTCGGCCGCGTCGATTGCGTCTTTGCCAATTCAGGCCGCGCCTCGCGCTCGCGCTCGGTGCTCACGCTCGACGCCAGCGAGTGGCACGATCTGATGGCCGTAAACCTGCATGGCGCGTTCTTCACCCTGCGCGAAGGGGCCAAGGCCATGGTCGCGCGGGCCGAGGCTGGTGAGCCGGGCGGCAGCCTTGTCTATTGCGGCAGCCTTTCGATGGTCCATGGCATGGCCGGGATCAACAACTATGCCGCATCCAAGGGCGGCATGGGCGCGGCCGTGCGCGGCATGGCATCGGAACTGGGCAAATACCAGATCCGCGCCAACACCATTGCTCCTGGCTATATCAAGACCGGCATTGGCGCCGATGCCGGCATGACCGAGGAAATGCAGGCGCGCATGGCCCAGGTCGATGCGCACTTCTCGGCCAGGACTCCGATCCACCGTCCCGGCACGATCGAGGACTTCGAGGGCATCGGCGCCTATCTGTGTTCCGATGCATCCTCGTTCCATTCAGGCGATACCATCTTCATCGACGGCGCCAGCCACATCCACGCCCCTTACGCCTTCAACTAAGGACACGTCATGGGACACCTGCTGACGATCCATGATGTCAACGACGTCCGGCTTGACGACTATGTCCGTCCCGAGCCTGGGCCGAAGGACGTTCTTGTGCGGATGAAGGCCTGCGGCATCTGCGGCAGCGACCTGTCCTACATCAAGAACGGCGGTATCCCGCTGCCGGGCACCAGGACCGCGCTGGGCCACGAAGGCGCGGGCGAGATCATGTATGTCGGGCCCGAAGTCGCGGGCATAGCGGTGGGCCAGCCGGTCATCGTCAACCCGATGAACACGCCCAGCTACATCGGCAGCGGCGGGCCGGAAGGGGCGTTCACCGAAGAACTGCTGGTACGCGAGGCACGCGCCGGTGATTCGATCCTGCCGATCCCCGCAGGCGTCTCCTATGAAGTGGCCGCGATGTGCGAACCGCTGGCCGTGGCGCTGCACGGGGTAAACCGCGCGCAGGTTTGCGCAGGGGACAAGCTGGTGGTGTTCGGCTGCGGCCCGATCGGCCTGGGCATGGTGATGTGGGCGGTGGACCGGGGCTGCGACGTGATCGCGCTCGATCTGGCCGAGGAACGGCTGGAACGCGCCCGCGCGCTGGGTGCCCGCACGATCAACCCCAAGGTTGAGGATGCCGATACGCGGATCAAGGAAATGCACGGCACAGCCATGGTATTCGGGCGAGAGAAGGCCGCAACCGATGCCTACATCGATGCCGCGGGCGGTCCCTCGATACTCGCGCAGGTCGTCGGCCTGGCCAAGACCCACGCGCGCCACGTGATCACTGCCGCCTATCTCAAGCCGATCGAGCTGCCCGCAGGCCCGATGCTGACCACCGAGATGACGATCACCACGGCCGTGGGCTACCCCACCGAATTTCCCGATGTGATCGCCGCCATGCCCCGCCTGAAGGACAGGATCGCAGCGCTGATCAGCCACCGCCTGCCGTTCGATCAGGTGATCGAAGGCCTCAGGATCGCCGCGACGCCGGAATCGGCCAAAGTGATGATCGCGTTCGGAGAAGCATGACGATGACCGATGAGAAAAAGCCGGCGTTGGCCGGGCTGGTGCGCGCAGGCGATGCGCAAAGCGAGGCGATTGCCGTCACCGACTTCATCTTCCAGGTGAACGACATCTCCAATCTCTACCTCGTCACCACTGCGGACGGTGACGTGATGATCAACACCGGCTTCATGGACAATGCCGAGCGCAATCTTGGCCTGCTGGCTCCGGTTCGCACGGGCCCGATACGCAAGATCGTGCTGACACAGAGCCACGCCGACCATTTCGGCGGGCTCGACGTTTTCCGCGAAGAAGGCACCGAAGTGATCGGCGGCCCCGGCTTTGCCGAAGCCTGGGCCGACATGAAGCGGCTGCAGCCGTTCTTCGGCCCGCGTAGCGGCAAGCTGTGGGCCAGCACCCTGCGCCGGGGCGGCGCGCCCAAGCCGCCGCCCGAAGTCATTCTCGACCGCGAGGTAGACCGCACCCACTCGTTCGACGTGGGCGGCCGCCGGTTCGACCTGATCCACGCGCCCGAGGGGGAGACAGTGGACAACCTGATCGTCTGGCTGCCCGATGATGGCGTGGCCTTCACCGGCAATCTCGTGGGGCCGGTATGGCTGTCCATGCCGTTCTTCTGCACCCTGCGCGGAGACAAGCCGCGCGCAGTGTGGAACACGCTGAAATCACTCCGCAAGCTGCGCGATCTGAACCCGGAAATCGTCATCACTGGCCACGGCGAGCCGATCCGCGGGGCAATGCGCATCGCCGCCGACATCGAGCGCATGATCGGAGCGATCGAATGGGTGCGCGATTACACGCTGGACGGCATGAACGCCGGAAAGACCGTGCACGAACTGATGCGCGATGCGTTGTTGCCCGAACACCTGACCATCGGCGAATTCCACGGCAAGGTCAGCTGGGCAGTCAAGACCATCTGGGACCTTTACGCCGGATGGTTCCACTACGAGGACGGGACCACCGAACTTTACGGCGTGCCACGCTCTGCCGTACACGCCGATATCGTGGCGCTGGCCGGTGCCGATGCCCTGGCCGCCCGCGCGCAGGATCATCTGGCGCAGGGCAATCCGCTCGAGGCGATCCACCTGATCGACATCGTGCTTTCGGCCGAGCCCGCCCACCGCGCCGCGCTCGAAGCGAAAAAGGCCGCACACGAGGCGCTGCTGGCACAGGCAACCGCCAGCAACCTTTCCGAGACGATGTGGCTGCGCTCCGAAATCGCCGATGCCGACCGGCGGCTGGAGGCGCTTTCGGCCTAGGCCGCCAGTGCGCGGCGGGCGAATTCCCAGATTTCACCTGCCAGCGCCTCGCGTCGCGCGCGGTCTGCCGCTTCTGCTTCTTCGGCCAGAAGTTCGGTGTGCACGGTGGTGGCAACCAGGTTGTAGACCAGCATCGCCAGCGCGGCGGCATCGCCGCGCCGCACTTCGCCGCGTTCCATGCCGCGTGCGATTTCGGCAGCAATCAGATCGACGAGCGGGGCAAGCGCGCGGCGCAGGTCTTCCGGTCGGGTATCAGCCAGCCGCAGATGCTCGCGCGAAAGCGCTGCACTGCGGCGGCTGGTCTCTCCACTGCCGGCCGCGCCATGGTCCATCCGACCCATGACGATGCCGCACACGATCAGGCGCAGGCGATCCATCGCCGGGGCGATGCCGGCAATCTCTGCCGAAAACAGCACCGCCGCCGTGCGCAGGGTGCGGGCGAAAACTTCCAGCACCAACTCGTCCTTGCTGTCGAACCGATCGTAGAAAGCGCGGCGCGCAAGCCCCGTCCGGGCGAGCACGGCGCGGATCGTCAGGCCTTCGAGGCCCACTTCGTCGAGCAACTGATACGCCGCTTCCACCAGCGCGTCGCCACGGATGTCCGCCGCTGCCGTGTCACCGTTCCCGCCTTCGACCCTCGTCCCCACGCCATCTCCGCCGCAATGTTTTTACACTTTCAAACCTTCCGTAACGCGCTATACCAACGCTGTCGAGAACAGTGTTCTCATTCACATGAGTCGGTTTGATCCGGAGAGAATGACAATGGGCAAGGTCACTTATGTCGCGGCTGACGGCGCGGCCACGACGGTTGATGTCGCCGATGGCGAAAACGTGATGCGCGGCGCGCTGTACAACGATGTCGAAGGCATCATCGGCGAATGCGGGGGCGGTCTGGCCTGCGCGACCTGCCATTGCTACGTCGACGATGCATGGGCCGCACAGCTCGGCACGCCGGCATCGAAGGACGAGGACGAACTGATCGACTCCGCATCGGCAGAACGCCGCGCGACGAGCCGGCTTTCGTGCCAGATCGTGATGGACCCGGCCTATGACGGGCTTGTCGTCCACATGCCCGAAACCCAGTACTGAAAGGAACGTCCCGATGGCTATCGACGTCCTCAATCCCAAGCCCCCGGTATTCCAGCGCGTAGCCGGAATGGACCAGATCCCGCCGCACGTGCCAAAGGAACTGGTCCATTCGGCCGGGATCACGTTTGGCCCTGATTTCCTCAAGGCGCCTCATGCCTTCATGGCCGAAATGCACGGCAAGTATCCGCCGCTCTATTACGACGTCAGCCCCTATGGCAACGCGTGGGTCGCGATCAAGCACGAGGACGCGCTGCATATCCTGCGCAACGCCGAGGTGTTCTCGAACGAGGGGGCAACCCCCTTCCCCCGCGATCCGGATGATTATTTCTACTTCATCCCGCAGGAAATCGAACCGCCGATGCACCGCAAGTATCGGAACATCGTGGATCAGGTGTTCTCGCCACAGGGCGTGCTCGCCCTGGAATCCCAGATGCGCGTGCTGGCCAATGAACTGATCGACGACATCATCGAAAAGGGCGAGTGCGACTTTACCGAAAGCTTCGCCCGCCCCTTCCCGGTCACCATCTTCCTGCGCCTCATGGGCCTGCCGGTAGAAATGACCGACACTTTCGTGGAATGGGCCGTGGCACTGCTCCACTCCAACGAGCGCCAGATCATGGCCGATACGCTGAAGACCATTTCGGTCTATCTCAAGGGCGCGATCGAGGAAAAGAAGGCCAATCCCGATGACGGCGTGGTCAGCCGCATCGCCCATGCGCAGATCGACGGGCGACCGATGTCGGACAAGGAAATCTTCGGCTTCGTCGCGTTCCTGTTCATCGGCGGGCTGGACACCGTGTTCGCCACGCTGAACAACATCTGGTTGTGGCTGGCACAGAACCCGGATCGCCGGGCCGAGATGATGGCCGCCCCTGAGAACATCAACGCCCAGCTCGAAGAGCTTCTGCGCGTGCATTCGGTCACCTTTTCGGGCCGCACCGTCACGCGCGATTTCGAACTGCGCGGCGTGCAGCTGAAGGCGGGCGACAAGATCACCTGCATCCTGCCCGCCTGCAACTTCGATCCCGAGGTGTTCCCCAACCCCACCGTGGTCGATTTCCACCGCCCGAAGAAGATCGTGCTGGCCTTCACCGTGGGCGTCCACAGCTGCATGGGCGCACATCTTGCACGGCTGGAAGCCAAGGTCGCAATTCAGGAATGGCTCAAGCGCATTCCCGAATTCTCAGTCAAGCCGGGAACGGAAATCGTCTACCGTCCGGGCGGCGTGATCGGCCCGCACCACCTGCCGCTGGTCTGGTGACGCCACGGCGATGATTGCTCCGCGCCGGTTGCACAGACCGGCGCGGAGCAATAGCCATCACGTCCATGCTGAACTCAGAAACTCTGCTCGCCGCCGCCCGTGAACAGACTGGACTTGCCGATTTCGGGGATCCGTTTTTCCGCACGGGGCTCGACGAACTGGTCGATGCACTCAACCGCGAAGGCAAGCTGAGCGAGGCCGGCGAAGGCCGCGTTGCGGCAAGCATCGCCGCAACGCTGGCGCAGCGCCTCCAGGTCGAAGACTATCTCAAGGCGAACCCGGCACTGCTCGATGCGCCGATCGCAAAGCCCACCTTTCTGTTCGGCCTGCCACGCACCGGCACCACGCTGGCCATCAACCTGCTTTCGGCCGATCCCACGCGCCGCGTGTTCATGCGCTGGGAAGCTTTCGCCACCGTGCCGCCCGCCGCTCCCGGCGCACTGCACACCGATCCGCGTTGCATTGCCGAACAGGCCAGGCTCGATGGCACGCGCCAGTACATGCCGCACATCGCCGCGATGCACTGGGAAAACGCCGATAGTTCAACGGAATGCCAGTTTGCGATGTCGCCCAGCTTCTGCTCGCAGGTCTATGAATCGCAGTACGACATCCCGAGCTATTCGGACTGGTTCCACAAAGCCGACTATGTGCCCGCTTTCCGCTATCACAAGCGGCTGATGCAGCTGCTGCAGGGCAACAACGGCGGCCACTGGACCTTCAAGAACCCTTGGCACCCGCTCTATCTCGACGCGCTGACCACCGTCTACCCCGATGCACAGCTGATCATGACGCACCGCGATCCGGCAGACGTGGTCGCTTCGGCCTGCAGCCTGATCTTTGCGGTGCGCAAGATGTTTTCGGACAATGTCGATCCCATCGCCTGCGGCCGCGCGCAACTGCGCACGTTCGATCTGATGATAGAGCGCGTGAAGGCCTTCGAGGACAAGCACGGTGCCGGTGCGATCCACCACATCGAATACAAGGATCTGGTCAGCCAGCCAGTTGCCCAGATGGAAAAGGCCTATGCCCACTTCGGCACGGCCTTCACCGACGAGACCCGCGCCGCGATGCAGGCCGTGATCGACGAGAACCCGCAGGGCAAGCACGGTAAGCACGAATACCGGCTGGAAGACTACGGCCTGACCCGCGGTCAAGTTTACGATCATTTCGCCGACTACATCGACCGCTACAACATCGTCACCAAGCGCTGATGCGGCGCGCCGGGACACAGGGCTGAAGCTCGAGCGACCGGCACAACACGTTTTGAGGGACTGAGCTCCGCACAATGGGGCCATGAGGGAGGACGACATGAAGACCATTGCAAGCAGGACCGGGACATCGCTGGCCGCAATAGCTCTCGCCAGTCTGGCAGCGCCAGCCATGGCGCAGGACGCGTCGCAGACGGGCGCGGAAGGCAACGATAACGCCATCGTCGTCACCGCGCAGCGTCGCGCGGAAAAGTCTGTCGATGTGCCGATCACGATCACCACGATCTCGAGTGAGCAGCTGGCGGATGCCGGGATCAATGCCCTGTCCGACGTGGCGCGGCTCTCCCCGGCGCTGCGCTTCGATAGTGCCGCCGCTTTCGTCCAGCCGACCATCCGCGGCGTCGGGACGGCGGTGACAACCTCGGGCGGCGGTGCCAACGTCGGCATCTATGTCGACGGGTTCTATTCGCCAAACCCGCTGGCCGCGGACTTCGAGCTGATGCGGCTGCAAAGCGTGCAGGTGCTCAAGGGTCCGCAGGGCACGCTGTTCGGGCGCAACACGACCGGCGGCGCGATCCTGCTGTCCACCGCCGATCCCAAGGAACAGGGCGAAGCTGAAATCACCGCCTCATACGGCCGGTTCAACCGCCAGCGCTATCAGGCATACATGACCGGTGGCCTTGCCGATGGCCTTGCCGCCGATGTCGAAGGCATGTTCTCGAAGGGCAACGGCTTCGTCCGCAATGTCACCACCGGCAGCAATCGCGACGGCGCCTACAAGAACTGGTCGATCCGCACCGGCCTCAAGGCCGATGTCACGGATTCGGTTTCGGTCATGCTGCGCTACATCCACCGCGACGTGAACGATCCGACACTGGTGACCACCAGCCTCTACACCGATCCGGTGTTCGGCCCCGGCAGCCAGATGCCGTCCTCGCGCTACACCACCAACCCGAACGAGACCGCCACTTCCGGCCCTTCGGAAGCGTTGACCAATGCCGATGCGGTGCAGCTGACGATCAAGGCAGACCTCGGCTTTGCCGATCTCACCTCCTATTCGCAGTATCGCAACGAGAAGACCAATCTGGTCACCGATCTCGATCACACCGCCGTCAACATCTTCCTGCTGAACTACGACGTGGATAACGAGACCGTCAGCCAGGAATTCCTGCTGACCTCGCACCCCGGGTCGGCGCTGCAGTGGACGGCGGGGCTGTTCTACTTCCGCAACGAGGACATCTGGAGCACCTATATCGGCACGCCGACCCCGGCCAACCGCTTCGCACGGCTGCGGCTGGGCGGATCGGGCACGGTCACGCAGAC
>JAPLPG010000135.1:27848-29050 GCA_026400375.1 Novosphingobium sp.
CGCAGACTTATGCCGCCTTTGCCGATCTCACCTACGAGATCAGCCCGCAGCTCTTCCTCACCGGCGGCCTGCGCTACAGCCACGATACGACCACCGACGCGTTCTACATCCCGCCGTTCACGGGCAACACGGTGTCCGTGCCTGATCTGAAGGGTGACAAGTTTACCCCGCGCGTTGTCCTGCGCTACAAGCCGGATGAGAATTCGAGCGTCTACGCCTCCTATTCGAAGGGCTACAAGGCGGGCGTGATCGACGTGGGCGGCAATTCGGCCAACCGGGTGTCGCCCGAAGACATCAACGCGTTCGAGCTTGGCTACAAGTATGCCAACCGGCGCTTCTCACTCGACCTTTCAGGCTATTACTATGATTACCGGGACCTGCAGGTCTCGCTCTTTGTGGTGAACCAGGGCGTCGCCTCGGCGCGGCTGGTCAATGCGGCGCGCTCGCGCATCTATGGCCTCGAAGGACAGACGCGCTATGCCGTGTCCGACAACTTCGACCTGACCGCAGGCGCGGCATGGACCCATGCGCGCTATCGCCAGTTCGACAATGCACCGGTCTATACCCGCTGCACCGTCTCGTCGGTGCCGTGCTCTCCGGGGCAATCGTTCGCGGTGGTGCCGACCACGCTGCGCGACGTGCAGATGCAGCGCACGCCGGCGTTCACCGCCAACCTTGGCGGGCGCTACACCACGCCGCTGGCAGGCGGCAGCCTCGCGCTCTCGGGCAACCTTTATTACAACTCGAAGTTCTTCTTCGGACCTTCAGGCACGCAATTCCCGCAAACGGGCTACGAAGTGCTGGGCCTGCGCGCAGAATGGACCGATGCCAGCGAGAAGCTGAGCCTTGCCGTCTATGGCGACAACGTGACCAACCAGCGCTACCGCACGCAGGTGCAGTACAACAACTTCGGCGTGGGCAGCGTGTGGAACTATCCCGTCAGCTACGGCGTGCAGGTCGGCGTCAAGTACTGACCGGCCGATCGGGGCTTGATAAAGGGGGCGGTGCCGTAATGGCGCCGCCCCTTTCTCGCATTCAGCGACCGGTCACCGGGTTCTGGCGGAAGTGGTCGATAACGGCGGCTTAGGCAGAATCCCCCGCCATGATGCGCCCGCGATCTGCGCCTAATATGCCGATTGCACCGGGTTGCGGCAGGCCTTTGGCAGGAAAGTAGGGCACCTGCGCTGTCAGCGCGCCGTCTG
>JAPLPG010000237.1 GCA_026400375.1 Novosphingobium sp.
GTTCGAACTGCAGCTGTTCGTAATAATAGCGCGACAGCGGCTGGAGGTAGCTGACGATCACCAGGTTGAGCGCGGCGAGCCCGATGGCAAACATGTAGGGCACGCGCAGCAGGCGGGTGTAGGACAGGCCCACCGCGCGCATCACGTCCAGTTCCGAACTCGTCGCCAGCTTGCGGAAGGCAAACAGGATGCCCAGCATCAGGCCCAGCGGTATCGCCAGGCTGGCATATTCGGGCAGGAGATTTGCCAGCATCTTGAACACGATGCTGACAGGCCCGCCTTCGGTCGCCACGAAATCGAACAGCTTGAGCATCTTGTCGAGTATCAGCAACGACGCGGCCAGGACGAATACCGACAGCATCGGCACGAAGACCAGTCGGGCGATGTAGCGGTCCGTGGCGGTAAGAAACTTCATGCGTGTGATGCCATCTGATTGCCGGGCGGCGTTATGGTCGGGCGTTCGGTGAACAGATCACTGCCATCATCCGATTCGTGCCGGTCATTTGATTCGTGACGCCGGGACGTCACCGGTCTTCACTGGCAAGATTTCCGTTTCCACGCAAACCCGCCGGTGGGCAGGCGTGGGGCCTACTGGCAAGCGGGCCTGCAGGGAAAGCAAAAAAGCGAACGGCCAGAGCGAATCTAAACCAAAGTTATATTCTTTGACCTTGTCCTTCGTTATGATGCGCCACGCCCGCTGAGCGATTACGGAGTGTGGACCCGTGCGAGACCAAAGCCGCGACATGTGGTGGAAAAGAAAGCCTGTGCAACCGGTTCCGCCGGAAAGGCTGAGAGCACTGGCGGACTGGTGCGAGGGGCTGGCCGCCAACGAGCAACGGCAGGGCTTCCGGCAGGTGTTGGGCGAACTCGATCTGGGGGCAGGGGCTGGCCCGGCGGCGCGCGACGCGGCGGCGCAATGGATCGCCCTGCTGGCCGATTCCGGCGCGTTCGAAAGTGCGGCGGTCGCCATCGTTCCGCGCAGCGCTGCCTATACCAGTGGTCGGCTCACTGCGGATCTATGCGTGGCGCACGTGACCCTGCAAGGCCGATCGGATGGCCATTCAGGCTCGGCGAAAAGCTTTTCGATGGCCTTGCTTGCCGCGCTTCTGCGCGCCCTGTCAGCCGAAAAGGTCGAAGCCGACGAACCCTGCGTCCAATAGGGCGCACCGCACGTACCAGCACAGCCGTTTCAGGACTGCTGTTTCAGCACAGCCGTTGCGGCAGGTTCAGGCTTTTTCCAGCGTGCATTGCAGCGGGTGCTGGTTCTGCCTGGCAAAATCCATCACCTGGTTCACCTTGGTTTCGGCGATTTCGTAGGGGAATATCCCGCAGACGCCGACACCACGCTGGTGCACGTGGAGCATCACCCGCGTGGCCTGCTCCAGGTCCATGTGAAAGAAGCGCTTCAGCACCATCACCACGAATTCCATCGGAGTGTAATCATCGTTCAGCATCAGAACCTTGAACTGGCTCGGCTTTTTCGGCTTGGCCCGGGTCTTGGTGGCGATGCCGACAAGATCGCCATCGCCCGGGCGGCGCGAATCATCGCCACCGGCACAGCGGGTGACAACGGACGTGTCCGGAAGGGGATGGCTGACGCTTGTCATGATCGTTCCGAATATCGCATTGGCGGCGCGCAATCGCAAGAGGCACTAGGGCCACAGTCAGGGGATGTGGCGCAAAAACTGCAGTGCCCGCCAGCAACACGTGCTCGACGCGGGCCGCGTTCCGATCAGCGCCAAGCAAAAGGGTCGCACACCACAGTGTGCGACCCCTTGCGAACCCGTTCTGCCAGTCCGGCATGCCGGAACTGGGCCGGACCGATCAGGCAGCCTGCTTCATCTTTTCGACGGCAAGGCTGACGCGGGTCGAGATCGGCTGGAACGCTTCGGTCGCCAGCTTCAGCATGGCTTCGCTGTTCTTCGAGCTTGCGGCAACCGCAGCGTCGAAGTTCTTGCGCATCAGGGCCGACTGCTTCTGGAAGAATTCGGTCGGCGACGTGACCGTGGTCAGGTCCTTGGCGTCGGCGGTCATGGTTTCGAAGACCGACTTCGTTTCCGCGACATAACCCTTGGTCATTTCCTGCAGGCCGGTGGCAAGGATCTTGGTCGATTCGACAACCGCTTCGACGTTGCCCTTGGCGAACTCGCTGACGTCGCCCATCGCGGCCTGGCTCTTTTCAAGAGCGGCCTTGGCCTTGTCCTGGGCTTCCTTGAAAGCGGCGGTCATCTTTTCGGTGATTTCGGTGCTGGTGGTAGCCATTGCGAACAGTTCCTTTCTGGGCGCCGTCGTTGCATAGGGAGCGGCGCTGTTTTGCTTCACGCGAGGTGTGGCGGTGAAAGGACGCTTGGCTGCGGGCTTCACCGCGGGCACGGGCGCCACGGCCAGAGGGGCCTTCGCCACCCGGGCCTTTGCGACACGCACCTTTGACAGGGGTTTTTCAGCAGGCTTCTGAACGGCTTCGGCCTTGACCGGCTTTGCAGAGCGGGTCTTGACCGGCTTGGTCTTCAGCGCAGGCTTTGCTTTGGCTTCGGGGGCCTTGGCTTCGGGCGCCGTTGCTTCGGGCTGGACCGCGTTTACCTTGGTGGCAGATGCAGCCTTTGCCTTGCGCGTCTTGACCGGGCCTGGCGTTGCCTCGGCAGGTGCCGTGGCCGGGTCCGCAGCGGCAATCGTCGGCGTTTCAGGCAGCACATCGGCTTCGCCTGCCATGGTGGCAGTTTCGACCATGCTGTCTTGCGTATCTTCGACCATCGTTGCGACTCCTGCTGGCAGCAGGAGCCGGAATAATCTCGACATCGTGCTGCACTGCACAAAATAGGAATGCGCGCCCCGATGTCAAGAATATTGTGCAGCGCACAAAAGCCTGAAATGACCAATTTGGAGTAAAAATCCTTCAACGCATCCGCACGTAGCGGCCGGGCGCGTCCTCGATCACACGGTCCCCGCGGCCGCCCGGAATGCGCTTGCCCCTGGCGGCAACGCGGCGGGGCGATCGGGCGGCGAGCCATGCGATCCAGTCGGGCCACCAGCTGCCCTTGTGTTCAACGGCGCCGGCTTCGAACTCCGCCAAGCTGCTGGGTTCACCGGCATTGAGCCAGTACTGGTACTTGCCCATCGATGGCGGGTTGACCACGCCTGCGATATGGCCCGAACCTGCCAGCACGAACCGCCATGGACCCGACAGGTGTCGCGTGATTTTCCACACGCTGCCCGGCGGTGCAATATGGTCCTCGCGCCCGGCCTGGATATAGCAGGGTGTTGCAATGCGGCGAAGGTCGACCGGGGTGTTGTCGAGGGTCATGGCATCGGGAATGACCAAGCGATTGTCGCGATACAGGTCGCAAAGATAGCTCTGGTGCCACTTGGTCGGCAGGTTGGTGGTATCGCCATTCCAGTGCAGCAGGTCGAATGCCGGATAATCCTGCCCGAGCAAGTAGTTGTTGACCACGTAGTTCCAGATCAGATCGGTCCCGCGCAGCGCGTTGAACGTCGCGGCCATGTAGCGCCCATCGAGGTAGCCGTCGGTCGCCAGGCTGCCGAGCAGCTTGAGCTGGCTGTCATCGATGAAGTTCTTGAGCTCGCCCGCATCCTCGAAATCGACCTGGGCGGTAAAGAACGTCGCGCTGGCCACCTTGTCGGCCTCGCCCCGCCGTGCCAGCACGGCCAGCGTCGCCGCCAGCGTGGTCCCCGCCACGCAATAACCGATGGTGTGGACGGCGGGCACTTTCAGCCGTTCGCGCACGTGGTCGATCGCCTCGATCTGCGAACGGGCGTAATCGTCCCACACCACGTCGGCCATCGACGCATCGGCCGATTTCCACGAGACCATGAACACGCTCACCCCCTGCTCCACCGCCCAGCGGATGAAGCTTTTCTGCGGGTTGAGGTCGAGAATGTAGAAGCGGTTGATCCACGGCGGGAAGATCACCAGCGGCGTCTCGAACACCTCTTGGGTGGTCGGGGAATACTGGATCAGCTGGAACAGCGGCGTTTCGTGCACGACCTTGCCCGGGGTCATCGCGATGTTGCGTCCCAGTTCGAAGGCGTGCGGATCGGTGTGGGTCAGCTGCCCCTTGCGCAAGTCGTCGAGCATGTGTTCGACGCCCTTCACCAGATTCTCGCCGCGCGTGGCCATCGTCCGTTCGATCACCACGGGATTGGTCAGCGGGAAGTTGGCCGGGCAAAGCGCGTCGGTCACCACCTTGGTGGCAAAGCGCAACTGCTCCTTGCGTTCGGGCGACAACCCCTGCGTTTCCGCCGCCATCTGCTGCAACCGTTCGGACAGGAGCAGGTAGGTCTGGTGCAGCAAGGCGAAGGCCGGCTGTTCGTGCCAGCGCTTGTCGGCAAAGCGCCGGTCCTTGCGCGGCAGGGCGGGCGGCTCGGCGCCTTCCCCGGTCGTGCCGATGAACTGGCCCATCACCGCGCCCCACAGCGCCACGCTCTCGCTCCACAGGTTTGCCTGTGTTTCGGCATGGGCGATCGGCATTTGCCCTGCCATGGCCATGAAGGTCTGCGTCCACTTGCCGATATCGCCGAAGCGGGCCAGCGCAGGCTCGATGTGGCCGGCCTGTTCGGCGCTGAAATCCAGCCACATCTTCTGCAGCTTGGCCGCCGACATCGCCCAGTGCTGCAGATCGGCGGGATCGGTCGGCAAGGCCTCCGCGCCGGGCAGCCCGCTCGGCATCATCGGCGCAAACATTGCGCGGAAAGCCTCGCCTTGCTGCCGGAAGAGGTCTTCCAGAACGACTGGATCGGCCATTGAACCTGGCCCTGTCTTGTCCGTCATGCGCGTTCCCTGCCGCTACGTCATGCTTGTTGCCGGGCTATCTATACACAGCGTGTGACAGCTTGTTAGCCCCCGTCATCGCCGTCTGCCGCAAGGATGACAGCATGGTTTCCACAGGCCGGCAATTCGCGTAAGGGCTTGCCTTGCGGCGATCCTGCCGCGTCTTTTCGACGAGTATTCAACCGTGGACGAAGAATTCTACCGCATGAAGCGCCTGCCGCCCTACGTCATTGCCGAAGTCAACGGCATGCGGGCCGCCGCGCGTGCCGCCGGTAGGGACATCATCGACCTCGGCATGGGCAACCCCGATCTGCCACCGCCGGCACACGTGATCGACAAGCTGTGCGAAGTGGCGCGCAAGCCCGATGCCCATGGCTATTCGGCTTCGTCGGGCATTCCCGGCCTGCGCAAGGCGCAAGCCAACTACTATGGCCGCCGCTTCAACGTCGATCTCGATCCGGAGACGGAAGTGGTGATGACGATGGGGTCAAAGGAGGGCCTCGCCAGCCTTGCCACCGCGATCACCGCACCGGGTGACGTGGTGCTCGCGCCCAACCCCAGCTACCCGATCCACACCTTCGGCTTCATCATCGCCGGCGCCACGATCCGCTCGGTGCCGACCACGCCCGATGAACGCTATTGGGATTCGCTCGATCGCGCGATGAAGTATTCGGTCCCGCGTCCCTCGATCCTGATCGTCAATTATCCGTCGAACCCCACGGCAGAGACGGTCGATCTGGCGTTCTATGAACGGCTGGTGGCGTGGGCCAGGGAAAACAAGGTCTGGATCCTGTCCGACCTTGCCTATTCCGAGCTCTATTTCGATGGCAACCCCACCCGCTCGATCCTCGAGGTGCCCGGCGCAAAGGATGTGGCGGTGGAATTCACCTCGATGTCCAAGACCTTTTCGATGGCCGGCTGGCGCGTCGGCTTTGCGGTCGGCAATCCGCGCCTGATCGCCGCGCTCAAGCGGGTGAAGTCCTACCTCGATTACGGCGCCTTCACCCCGATCCAGGCCGCCGCCTGCGCCGCGCTCAACGGGCCGCAGGATATCGTCCAGAAGAACCGCGAACTCTACCAGAAGCGCCGCGACGTGATGGTCGAGGCGTTCGGCCGCGCCGGGTGGGACATTCCCAGCCCCAAGGCCTCGATGTTCGCCTGGGCGCCCCTGCCGCCAGCGCTGATGCACCTTGGCAGCCTCGAATTTTCGAAGCAGCTTCTGACCCACGCCGAAGTCGCGGTCGCACCGGGCGTCGGCTATGGCGAGGATGGCGAGGGCTTCGTGCGCATCGCCATGGTCGAAAACGAGCAGCGCCTGCGCCAGGCCGCCCGCAACATCAAGCGCTACCTGCAATCGATGGGGGTCAATTCCTCCGCCGCCTGATGCGCTGCACCTGATGCAAACCACGGCCCTTTCCGCCAACGCGGAGAGGGCCGTTTGCGTTCGAACCATCCGTCACGAGTGGGCACTGGACCATGGGTGCGCACTCGGGCACCTTGCTCCGGCAAAACCACAAGCGGATGCCTCCGATGAACTTCCATGACCGCGTAACCGTCACCGTAGAAAATCATGTCGCCCACGTCCTGCTTGACCGGGCCGACAAGATGAACGCCCTCGACGATGCCATGTTCGAAGCGATCATCGCCGCCGGGCACCACCTGCACAACGAACGCGGCATTCGCGCGGTGGTGCTGTCGGGCGCGGGCCGCTCGTTCTGCGCCGGGCTGGACCTGTCCAGCATGGGCAACGCCGATCGCTGGGCCAAGGACGGGGATGGCGGCGGCCTGACCGAACGCACCCACGGCAACGCCAATCGCGCGCAGCAGGCGGCGATGGTCTGGCGCAAGTTGCCGATGCCGGTGATCGCGGCGGTTCACGGTGTGTGCTTTGGCGGCGGCCTGCAAGTTGCCAGCGGCGCGGACATCCGCTTCATCGCGCCCGATGCGCGGCTGGCGGTGATGGAGGTCAAATGGGGCCTCGTGCCAGACATGGCCGGATACGTGCTGTGGCGCGGCAACGTGCGCGATGACGTGCTGCGCGAACTGACCTACACGCACCGCGAATTTTCCGGCGAAGAGGCTGTCCGCTACGGCTTTGCCACCCACGTCAGCGCTGATCCGCTGGCCGACGCCCTGGCACTGGCGCAGCAGATCGCGGGCAAGAGCCCCACTGCCGTGCGCGCCGCGAAAGTGCTGTCCAACCGCACGCCGGACATGGCCGCGGACGATGTGCTGATGGCTGAATCCATCGCCCAGCACGAACTGATGTCGTCAAAGAACCAGATCGAAGCGGTGCGCGCCGGCATGGAAAAGCGGGCCGCGCAATTTGTCGATCCATGACAGGCCGCCGTCCTGTGCTGCCTTCTGATGTGCTGCAACTGAACTCCTGCTAGACCTGCGGGCATGAAAGCCATTCACGATCCCACCGGCGCGCTTGCCACCGGCCTTGCCGCGATCCGCCAGCAATATCAGGTGCCGCAAGGCTTCCCGGCGGCCGTGCTGGAAGCCGCTGCCCGCGCAGCGCAGCGCGCGCCGACGGCGCATGTCGATCGCACGGCCATTCCCTTCGTCACGCTCGATCCTGCCAGCAGCACCGATCTCGATCAGGCCCTGTGGATCGAACAGGCAGGCGCAGACCTCATCCTCCACTATGCCATCGCCGATGTTGCCTGGTTCGTGGACGATGGCGATGCGGTCGATGCCGAAGCGTGGAAGCGGGGCGAGACGCTCTATCTGCCCGATGGCAAGGCCAGCCTCTATCCGCCCGCCCTGTCCGAACGCGCCGCCAGCCTCCTGCCTGATGGCCCGCGCCCGGCGGTGGTCTTCACCGTCCGTCTGGGCACGGATGGCACGGCGCGGCTGGATGGCGCACAACGCGCGATGATCCGCAGCCGGGCCAAGCTGGCCTATGACGCGGTGCGCGATGATGACCTGCCGCCCGCCTTTGCCGAATATGCCCGGCGCGTGAACGCGGCCGAGGCGGCGCGCGGTGCCGCCCGCGTCGATCCGCCCCAGCAGGAAGTCGAAGGCCTGGGCGAGGGGCGCTATGCTCTCGCGTTCCGTCCGCCCCTGCCGTCCGAACGGCAGAACGCCGCCATGTCGCTCTCGGCCAATCTGGCCATCGCCGCAGCCCTGCAGCAGGCTGGCACCGGCCTATTCCGGGTGATGGCCGGGCCGGATGCCAAGGCCGTTGCCCGCCTGCGCAGCACGGCAGCCGGACTGGGCATTGCCTGGGCCAGCGGCGATGACCTGAAGACGCTCGAACGGCGGCTCGATCCTGCCAACCCGCAGCACGCCGCCTTCATGCTGGCCGTGCGCCGGGCCGGCAACGGCGCGGGCTATGCGCCATGGGTGCCCGGCGCTGCCCCGTGGCACGAGGCGATTGCCGCCACCTATGTCCACGCCACCGCGCCGTTGCGCCGCCTGGCAGACCGCTACGTGATCCGCGCCGCGCTGGCCGTGGCCAGTGGCGCCACGGTTCCCGCAGAGGTCGAGGACGCGTTCCAGCGTCTCCCGGCCGTCATGGCCCGCTCCGGCGCGCTGTCTGGCCAGATCGAACGCGCGGTCATCGACCTTGCCGAAACGGTCATGCTCCAGGGCCGGACAGGGGAACGCTTCGCCGCCTGCGTCACCGATGCCGAGGGTGATTCGGCGCGCATCCAGCTGATCGACCTGCCGGTGGTCGCCCGCGCCAGAATACCCGATGCCGTGCCCGGCCAGACCATCGACCTGCGCCTTGAAAGCATCGATCCGGCCAAGCGCCGCCTCACATTCGTCCCTGCCGCCTGATCGCTTGCGGGCAAGGCCCTGCAAGAACCACTTGCGACACCGCCCCGATCCGGCTAACCGCGCCACGACCACGCAAGACCTGCGATCGAGGCCCGATGGCGGAGTGGTTACGCACCGGATTGCAAATCCGTTTACGCCGGTTCGATTCCGGCTCGGGCCTCCACTCTCCACAAATCGCGATCAAAGCACCTCGTAGAAGCGCAGCACCACCTGCCGCAGTGTCCCGTTGCCATCAAGCACGGGCTCGATGGTTGATGTGAACACCGATTTGTTGAGCCATTCGTGCGGTCCGGCCGGGGCGGTGAACACCGGGTTGGCGCGCGCATAGGCGCCACGCGCCTTGTCGGGCGCGCAGCCCAGGCCGACATTGCGGATGTGGATCAGGGCCTTGTCGTCGGCACGGATGAAATAGTCGGCGACGATTTCGGAACAGCCGTCCTTGCGGATCAGTTGCCAGTCCGCCCCGCCGGGAAGGATGGTGCCGTTCAGTCGCGGCCCCCTGACCGTGCCGCCCAGCAAGCCGATCCGGTTGCCAGCGCCGCGCGGGCCTTCGCCTGCGGCCTCGGGCGTTTCCAGATCCACCCGCTCCTCGAACGCGAAGCGCAGGCCGGGCGGCGCAGGGTCCGCCGCCCGGGCCGCGACCGGGGCCATGGCGAGCAGGCTGGCGGCGAAAAGCTTTGCTGTCTGGATCATGTTTCAGGCTCCCTCACGTTGCTGCGGACATGGCCTTGTGCCGGCCGCTCAGTCCGGTTGTCGATACAGCGCCTGTGCCACGGCCTTGCGCCAGCCCGCCACCATCGCGTCCCGGTCGGCCACAGCCATGGCCGGATCGAACCGCCGCTCCAGCGCCCAGATGGCAGAGCCAGTCGTTCGCGGCCATGCCGCCATCGATCCGCAGCGCGCAGGCGGCCGGGCCGATGTCGGCCCGCATCGCCTCGACCAGGTCCATCGTCTGGTAGGCCACTGCCTCCAGTGCGGCACGGGCCAGATGGGCCGCGGTCACGTCCAGCGTCAGCCCGCAGATCAGGCCCCGCGCCTCCGGGTCCCAGTGCGGCGCGCCCATGCCGACGAAGGCCGGCACCATGTACACGCCGTGGCTGTCGGCAACGCGCGTGGCCATGTCGTGCGTTTCGGATGCGCGGGTGATGATCCGCAGGCCATCGCGCAGCCACTTCACCGCCGCGCCTGCCACGAAGATCGATCCTTCCAGCGCATAAGTGGTTGTGCCGCCGATGCGATAGGCCGGGGTCGTCAGCAGCCGGTTGCGCGAAAGCACCGGCGTCGTGCCGATGTTCATCAGCGCAAAGCAGCCGGTGCCATAGGTCGATTTGGTCATGCCCGGATGAAAGCAGCCCTGGCCGAACAGCGCCGCCTGCTGATCGCCCGCCATGCCGGCAATCGGAATTTCGCGCCCGAGGATGCCGGCATCCATCATGCCGAAGATGTGGGCGTTGTCATGCACCGTGGGCAGCACGCCTGCGGGAATGTCGAACAGCTTCAGCAGCGCCTCATCCCACTGCTGCTCCATGATGTTGAACAGCAAGGTGCGTCCGGCGTTGGTGGGATCGGTGGCGTGGACCTTGCCCCGCGTCAGGCGCGAAAGCAGGAAGCTGTCGATCGTGCCGAAGGCGAGGTCGCCCGCCTTCGCCCTGGCCCTTGCACCGTCCACATGGTCCAGCATCCAGGCAAGCTTGGTCGCCGAGAAATAGGGATCGAGCAGCAGCCCGGTCCGGGCGGTGACGTCCGGTTCGGCCCCGGCCTGCTTCAGCCGGGCGCAGGCATCGGCGGTGCGGCGGTCCTGCCAGACGATGGCATTGTACACCGGCTTGCCGGTCGCGCGCTCCCACAACACCACGGTCTCGCGCTGGTTGGTGATGCCGATCGCGGCCACGTCGGCCACCGCGATGCCCGCCGTGGCCACTGCTTCGCGCAGCACCGTGACGGTATCGTTCCAGATGTCCTCGGGATCGTGCTCGACCCAGCCCAGCTGCGGATAATGCTGCGCAAATTCGCGCTGCGCCACGGCCACCATGCGCGCTTTTGCATCAAACACGATGCAGCGCGTCGATGTGGTGCCCTGGTCGATGGCAAGAACGAAGGGTGGTGTGAACATGACGGGTCCTGTCCTGTCTGGAACACCCGTCGTAGCGAACCGGCAGCGTCATTGCACGACACTGTCGGCCACTGTCGTCTCAGAACCGGTCGAGATCGTTCGCGAGCGTAACCGAACCTGCAAAATGCCCCTTGATCTGCGCCAGATATCCGCGCGTGCGCGCAGGATCAGGGGTTCCTGCCGCAAAGTGCGTGATCACCAGCGCCTTCACCCCGGCGCGGGCGGCCAGTTGCCCCACGGCGTCCGGCGTCAGGTGGTGCGTCGAAAGGTGCTGTTCCAGCCGCTGCTTCGCCTCGGCCGGCATGTTCGGCGCATTGCGCGCGACATTGGCCAGCGTGCCGCCCATGTCGATCATTTCGCTGACCAGCAGATCGGCTCCCTGTGCCAGTTTTTCCACGGCCGCGCTCGGCCCGGTATCCCCGGTATAGACGATCGAGCGGCCTATCAGGTCGAACCGTAGCGACAGCGACTTGTAGTTGCGGTCCTCGGTGCTGCCCGGGGCAAAGTCATAGTGCGAGTTCTGCGCCGCCGTCACGGTCATGTCGTCGATGGTCAGCGTCTCGACGCCTGCGATTTCGATCACGGTCACGGTATCGGCAGGCGCCATCCAGCGCTGGCCGGGAATGCCATAGCCGACCCGCGCGGCCGGCTGCATCGATGCCACCATGCCCGCCACCAGTTCGCGCGTGCCCGGGGGGCCATAGACCGTCAGCGGCGTGCGCAGATCGGTCTGGTTGCGCAGCGCCAGCACGGCGGAAAGCCCGCCGGTGTGATCGGCATGGAGATGGCTGATGAACACGGCATCGATGCGCGGCAGCATGATGCCGGCCCGCGCCAGTTGCTGCACCGTGCCATCGCCCGCATCGACGAGGTAGACGTGGCCCGCATGGATCAGCGCATTGGCCGGCTGCGACCGGTCCGGTGAAGGCACCGGCCCGCCCATCGTGCCCAGCGTGACGAACGCCTCCCCCGCACGCTGGTCGGTCTGGGCCGATGCTGGCGCTCCGGCGATGATGGCTGCCAGTGCGAGCCCGGCCCAGACCGCGCGCATCAGAAGCCGAACCCGACGCGGACGCCATAGGTCCGTGGCGGACGCAGCGTGCCCACCGGGAAGTCGAGGATCGGGCGGGTGCCCGCACGCGCCAGCACTTCCTCGTCGGTGATGTTGTTGATGAAGGCGGTGATGCTCCATCCGCCCGTGGCTTCCAGCGTGGCATAGGCATCGGCCGTGGCAAAGCCGTCCTGCTTTTCCTCGGGCCGGTAGTTCGAATTCATGAACCGGCTGCTTTCGATGTTCCCGCGCGCGCCGAAGATCAGGTTCATCGCGTCCGACACCGCGAACGTGCGCTCATAGCCCATGTTCAGCGCCCACTTGGGCGAATTGACCGTCGGCTTGCCCGAACAGTCGATGTCATAGAACCGTGCGCCGTTCACGCCGGGGTTGGC
>JAPLPG010000124.1 GCA_026400375.1 Novosphingobium sp.
CGGGATTGTCTGTCGGCGCGACGTAGATCCCCATGAGGACGTTCAGACCCTGGTTGCGCACCGGCAAGGTGACATAACCTTCCGCATCGGTCTTCAGCGGCTTCTGATCGGGATCGTTGACATAGTCCTGCATGATGTCGACGCCGGCCATCGGCTTGCCATCATAGAAGGCGCGCAGCTTGATCGGCTGGCCCATCGCTTCGGGCAGCCTGGCCTGCGCGGGGACGATCTGCAGCTTGTGCCCGGCGATCAGCGGGATCGGCTTGGCCGGCATTTCATTGATGTGCAGGGCATACTTGAAGTTATGCTCGCTGATCGTGGCGTCCTTGATCTCGTCATGGCCCTTGTTGTGCCAGGTGCCGGCCGCATCGCGTGACCAGATGCCATAGTCCATGACGGCGGCGACCACGGCCAGCGGTTCGTCGCTGTCGACGACCGGGATGGCCCCTGCCACGCGCAGCGATGCGGTGGCGGGCAGGCCATCGGCATCGAGGCCGGTGATCGACGTGACGAGCGGCACCCGCTTCACCGCATCAAGATCATCGGCGCCCACGCCATAGACCAGCGCCAGCTGCTTGGCCCGCTGGGCGAACCAGATCGCGTGGGCCTGCGCTGCCGATGAGGCCAGCGCGGTTGTAACCGTAGCCACCGCAATTGCGGCCGAAACATAGTGGGAAATCCTGCGCATCGTAGCGGTCTCCGGATTGGGTGGCCGGGCTGATCCGGCCGGGAAAGACTATGCCACACAACCGGCATGTTTGCTTGAATGCCACACCTTGCCGACACGATCGCCTGCAAGGTGCCTTGCGGACAGCAGAAGTGTCCGGGCCCGGTCAGCCCAGGGCCTCGGCAATGGCCTTGCCGCACTCTGCGGTGCTGGCCGCGCCTTTCAGATCGCGGGTGCGGGCAGAGGGCGTTGCCAGCACGGCTTCGACCGCGCGCATGATTGCCGCCGCGGCTTCGGTTTCACCGAGATGTTCGAGCATCATCGCGGCCGACCAGATCTGGCCCACCGGGTTGGCGATGTTCTGCCCGGCAATGTCCGGGGCCGAGCCGTGGACCGGTTCGAACAGCGAGGGGTGCGTGCCTTCCGGGTTGATGTTGCCCGATGGCGCAACGCCGATGGTGCCGGTGCAGGCCGGGCCAAGGTCCGAGAGGATATCGCCGAACAGGTTCGATCCGACGACGACATCGAAGCGATCCGGATTGAGCACGAACTGCGCAGTCAGGATGTCGATATGGTACTTGTCGTGCCGCACTTCGGGATAGTCCGCGCCGATGGCTTCGACGCGCTGGTCCCAATAGGGCATGGTGATGGCGATACCGTTGGACTTGGTGGCGCTGGTCAGGTGCCTGCGCGGGCGCGATTGCGCCAGGTCGAAGGCATAGCGCAGCACGCGATCGACGCCGATGCGGGTCATCACCGTTTCCTGGATCACGATCTCGCGATCGGTGCCGGGGAACATGATCCCGCCTACGGAAGAATATTCGCCTTCCGTGTTTTCGCGCACCACCCAGAAATCGATGTCGCCCGGTTCGCGGCCGGCCAGCGGGCAGGGCACGCCCGGCATCAGCCGCACCGGGCGCAGGTTCACGTACTGATCGTATTCACGGCGGAACTGGAGGAGCGAGCCCCACAGCGATATGTGATCGGGCACCGTATCGGGCCAGCCCACTGCACCAAAGAAGATGGCGTCGGGGCGGCCGATCTCTTCCTTCCAGTTGTCGGGCATCATCTTGCCATGGCGCGTATAGTAATCGCAGCAGGCAAAATCGTGCCACTGCTGTTCGATCTCGAACCCGAACAGGGACGCGGCCTTTTCCAGCACGCGCATGCCTTCGGGCATCACTTCCTTGCCGATGCCGTCACCGGGGATCACCGCGATGGTGTGCTTGCGTGTATTGCTCGTCATGGTTGCGCCCTCGATGTCAGATCTTCAGCCCGCCGATGTGGAAGGCCTTGGTTTCGAGATATTCCTCGATGCCGAGCGCGCCGCCTTCGCGGCCGAGGCCCGATTGCTTGACCCCGCCGAACGGCGCCATCTCCATCGCGATGGACCCGGTGTTGAGCGCGATCATGCCCGCCTCCAGCGCTTCGGCCACGCGGAAGGCGCGGTCGAGGCCCGAGGTGTAAAAATAGCTGGCAAGGCCGTAGGGCGTATCGTTGGCCAGCGCCACGGCCTCGTCCTCGGTTTCGAAACGGAACAGCGGGGCGAGCGGGCCGAAGGTTTCCTCTGACGCCAGGCGCATATCGGCATTGGCCTCGCCGATGATCAGCGGGCGCATGAAGTTGTCACCCTCGCGGCCCTGCCCGGTGGCCAGCACCTTGCCGCCCTTGGACAGTGCATCTGCGATGTGGGCCGAAACCTTGTCCACCGCCGCGCGGTTGATCAGCGGGCCGGTGGTTGTCTCGGCCTCCATGCCGTTGCCGACATGCAGAGCCGAGACAGCCGCGCCGAGACGGGAGGCAAACTCGTCATAGATCGGCGCGTGAACGAGGATGCGGTTGGCGCAGACGCACGTCTGCCCGGCATTGCGAAACTTCGACGCCATCGTCGCCTTTACCGCCAGATCGAGATCGGCATCATCGAACACGATCAGCGGCGCATTGCCGCCCAGTTCGAGCGACAGCCGCTTGATCGTGTCGGCGCTCTGCCGCATCAGCAGCGCGCCAACGCGGGTGGACCCGGTGAACGACAGCTTGCGCACCACCGGGCTGGCGGTGATTGCCGCGCCGATGGCCTGCGGCATGCCGGTGAGCACGTTGATCGTGCCGCGCGGAAAGCCTGCCCGCACCGCGAGTTCGATCAGGGCAAGCGCGGTAAACGGCGTGAGATCGGACGGCTTGATCACCACCGGGCAACCGGCCGCGAGCGCCGGCGCGCACTTGCGGGTAATCATCGCCGCCGGGAAGTTCCACGGCGTGATTGCCGCGGCAACGCCGACCGGTTCGGTCATCACGATGATCCGGCGGTCCCGTTCGGGCGAAGGCACGTTGCGCCCGCCAACGCGGCGGCCTTCTTCGGCAAACCACTTGATGAAGCTGGCAGCATAACGGATTTCGCCTTGTGCCTCGGCCAGGGGCTTGCCCTGTTCGGCAGTCATGATCCGGGCCAGATCATCCACATTGGCCAGCACCAGCGCGTGCCACGCTTCCAGCAGCGCCGCCCGTTCGCCCGCAGTGCGGCGGCGCCAATCAGGCCAGGCAGCTTGCGCGGCGGCAATCGCGGCTTCCGTTTCGGCCGTGCCGCATTCGGGCAAGCTGCCGATGACCTCGCCCGTGGCGGGATCGGTCACGTCGAGCGTGGGAAGGCCGTTTGCGATCCATTCGCCATCGACGAAAGCGGCGTGCCGCAACAGGGTGGGATCAGTGAGAGTGAGCATGTTTCAACCTAATGCTTGAGCGGCAAGGGCAAAGAGGCGGGCAGTGCCGCCCGGAACCGGCGCGGGACCGAGCGCCATGCGGGTAACGCGGTCCACCTGTGGCAGGCCGACCTCTTCCAACCACGGGCCCAGGCCTGCAGCATCGGGCGCGGGCTGTTCGGGGATGTCGATCCGGCAGAAGCTGCCGGTCTGCGTGCCGAGCCAGTGCGCGATCAGCGCCTTGGCTCCGGTGACATCGGGCGCCACGACCGGGCCGATGGCCCACCCGCGCCCGAAGCGGCGTATGACGGCAAATCCGGTCTGTTCGTGCTCCTTGCACAGGACCACGGTGCTGCCCCGCGCGAACAGTTCATCGAGCACGACCTTGCGATCCATGCCCATTGCCGCCGAGTAAAGCGCTTCGAGCACTTCGGCATCGGCCGCGCCCATCGGCCTGACCCGTTCGCCCGCGCGCAGTTCGACAAGCGGCTGGGCAGGCGCAATGGCATTGTGCTGACAGACGGTGCCGAGTTCGACGAAACCGAGCTTGCCATAGAGCGACCTGCCTTCTTCGGTGGCATTGACCAGCACGGTAAGTCCGGCAAGCCGTTCGATCATGGCGATGGCCATCTGCCGGCCCAGGCCGCGTCCCTGATGCGCCACGGCGATGATGATCACGCCCAGCGTCGCAAAGGACGGGTCGAAGCGCCAGGACATGATCGAGCCGCCGACCTTGCCATCGATTTCGGCAACCAGGCCGCTGCCCATGGACAGGAGCATCTCCAGGTCTTCTTCGCGATGGGGCCATTGCTGTTCGAAACACAGATCGGCGACCGCCGGGATATCGGCAGCGGTCATGTCGCGCATGACGATCTGTGTCGCGTCCTGAAGTATCATCCCGTGCTCCCGCGCTCAGGGCCTTGTCCGGCTGCCATGCATGCCCCGCTTGCTGCAGTGGTAACCGGCCAGGTTCAAAACAAGATGCCGGTTTTCGCCCGCATCTGGAACTTTATCGCGAAAAACCACTGCGCGTGGCGGCTTCAGAACTCGGACACGTCGATCTCGGCACCGCCGTCGAAACGCGAAAGACGATAGGGGCGCGGATCGACGATCGGGGCGTGACCGCTGGCGATATCGGCCACGAGATGCCCGGCGCCGGGGCCGATACCGAACCCGTGGCCGCTGAAGCCTGCGGCCAGGATCATGCCCGGAACGGCGGGGATCTCGCCGATCACGGGCACCCCATCGGGCGTGCTGTCGACAAATCCGGCCCAGCTGCCGACGACCGGCGCCGATGCCACCGCCGGGATCAGCCGGGACACGCGCTCCACGGTGATGCGCACGGTCTTGGCATCGGGCACCGGATCGAGGATGCGGCGCGCTTCCATCGGGGTTGGCTGGTCCAGCGCCCAGCGCGACAGGGTTTCGTGGCCCGAGCGCAGGCCTTGCAGCCCGCCGGGGGAAACCTTGCTCCAGCGCTGCTTGAACATCGGGATAAACTGCTTCTGGAAGCGCACGAATTGCGGCGTGGGATCAACCTTGGCCCGGCCGCTGTAGGCCAGGGCATGGCAACCATCGCCGCGCCGGGTGATCGACATCGAATCGCCATAGAACGCATCGGGCAGGCTCAACCGCCCGGTGCCCACTGCCAGGATCGATTGCCGCACGGTGGCTTGCGGAAAGCGCACGCCGAGCTGGCGCATGAACGATGATGCCCACGCGCCGCCGGCGTGAATGACCAGCCTGGTGCGGATCGTGCCGCGTTCGGTCACCACGCCGCTGACCGCGCCGCCGGTCAGTTCGATCCCGCGCGCGGCGCAGCCCTGGTGCACGGTTCCGCCCAGCGCCATCACCGCCCGCGCCACGGCGGGGACCGCTAGGCCGGGATCGGCGATGCCGTCCATCTGCGAATGCACGCCGCCCTTCCACACCTTGCCGGTGAAGCTGCCCTTCTCGGTCGCTTCCTGACTGTTGAGCATGCGCGTCTTGACGCCGATGGAGCGGGCATATTCGCCCCACTTGGCCCAGGTGGCGATTTCGGCTTCATCATTGCTGACATAGAACAGGCCGCAGCGGCGAAAGCCCGTCTCCTCGCCGCTTTCGACGCCGAACTGCTCCCACAGGTCGAGCGCCTTGGTCGCCAGCGGCAATTCGCGCTCATCGCGGTTCTGCTGGCGGCACCAGCCCCAGTTGCGGCTGGATTGTTCACCACCGACCACGCCCTTTTCCAGCAGCGCCACCTTCATGCCGCGTTGCGACAGGTAATAGGCGATGAAGCTGCCGATGATGCCGGCGCCGATGATCACCACGTCCGCTTCGGGCGGAAGTTCGGGCGTGGAGTTGATGAACTTCAAGGGCGCAGGCATTTCAGGCTTCTCCAGTGAATGCGTCGGTACCTGGGGGCGTCATGCGAAACCAAGCACGGCCTTGACTTCAAGGAATTCCTCGAAGCCGAAAGCCCCATATTCGCGGCCATTGCCCGACCGCTTGTACCCGCCGAAGGGGGCGTGGGGATCCCATGCCGGGTGGTTGATGTGTACCTGCCCGGTGCGGATGCGCAGGGCGACGCTGCGCGCCTGCGCCAGATCGGTGCCCTGCACGTGCCCGCCGAGGCCGAACACGGTATCATTCGCGATCGCCACCGCCTGATCGACATCGTCATAGGCGATGATGACCAGCACCGGGCCGAAAATCTCCTCCTGCGCGATGCGCATGGCGCTGGTTACGTCAGAGAACACGGTCGGGCGCGCGTAGAGGCCGTTCGGAAGGCCTTCGGGGCAGCCCGGACCGCCGCAGACGAGCCTTGCGCCTTCTTCAAGGCCCATTGCGATCATCGCCTGCACGCGGCCGAACTGGGCGTGGTTGGCAATGGGGCCCAGCGTCGTCGCCTCCTGCGCCGGATCGCCGACGACGATGGCTTCGACCGTCTGGCGCGCCAGCGCTTCGACTTGCGCCAGCCGCGCGCGCGGCACGATCATGCGCGTAGGGGCGCTGCACGATTGGCCGACATTGCGAAACGCGGCCATCACGCCCAATGGCACGGCGCGTTCGAAATCGGCATCGGGCAGCAGCACGTTGGGCGATTTCCCGCCCAGTTCCTGCGTTACCCGCTTCACCGTGGACGCCGCCCCTTGCGCCACCAGCGCGCCGGCACGGTTGGACCCGGTGATCGAGATCATGTCGATATCGGGATGCGCGGCCATTCCCGCGCCCACTTCGCTGCCGGTGCCGTTGACCAGGTTGAACACGCCCGCAGGTGCGCCGGCATCGTGCACGATCTGCGCAAACATCAGCGCATTGAGCGGCGAAAGTTCGCTGGGCTTGAGCACCACCGGGCACCCTGCCGCCAGCGCGGGCGCGACCTTGGCGGTGATCTGGTAGAGCGGCCAGTTCCACGGCGTGATCAGCGCAGCAACGCCGATCGGTTCGCGCACGATCGCAGTCGTGCCGCGCATGGTCAGGAATTCGTAATCGCGCAGCACATCGATGGCCACCTGCACGTGCGCGGCGGCAAAGGGCACGTGCGCCGCCCGGGCATGGCTGATCGCCGCGCCCATTTCCAGCGTCAGCGCCTGCGCCAGCGGCTCTGCCCGTTGCAGGATCAGCGCGTGGATGCGTTCCAGCAGGGCCAGCCGGTCGGCCACGGGCGAGGCTGCGAAGGCGGGAAATGCGCCGCGCGCCGCCGCGACGGCCCGGTCGAGATCGGCGCCGGTGCCGCCCACGATTTCTGCCACCAGCGCCCCGGTTGCGGGGTTGATGACCGGCAGCCGCTCGGAGCCCGCCACGGGCACCCACGCGCCGCCGATATAGGCATCGCCCGCGTGGGCCATCGCCTGTTGCAGGAACTGGTCGGTGCTGACGTTCATGCCATCACCACCCGCGCATGCGCGGCCATTGGGCCATGATTGCGCGGCCTGGCCCATCGACCACGTGATAGGCTTCGTGCTGGGCGCATGTGGCACAGGCGTGGTTGGGCAGGACCCGCACGCGGGCGCCGATGGGCAGTTGGGGCAGGATGCCGTTGCTGCCGGGGCGGACCTTGATGATGCCGTGTTCCTGGCTGGCATCTTCGACGATCACATCGGCAAAGGGTTGGCCATCGACATCGCAAACCACGCCATAGCCCTGATCGACCGGATGGCGCTGGGTGCCGCGATCGCGCGACATGGCCATCCAGCCAGCGTCGGTGAGGATCCAGCCCTTTTTCGGGCGGTGGCCGATGACCGTGGCCAGCACCGACACGGCGATATCGTCCACCGCGCAAACGCCGATGCCATGCATCACCAGATCGAAGAAGGTGAACACCCCGGCGCGCACTTCGGTCACCCCGGTCAGGTCGCGGGCGAAATGCGCCGTCGGGGTGGAGCCGACGCTGACCACCGGTGCGGCGTGGCCCGCAGACCTGAGACGTTCGGCTGCGGCGACCGCTGCGGCCCGCTCGCCCTCTGCCGCCTCGGCCAGGCCTTCGCCCATGCGGGCGTTATAGGATTCACCGGCATGGGTAAGCACGCCGGCGACGATGACCCCGCCATCGCGCAGCACATCGGCGATGGTCACCAGCGCCGGATCCGTTGGCAGCACGCCGCCGCGATGGCCATCGCAATCGATCTCGATCAGCACGGCGGGCATGGCCGCACCATCGCTGGCAGCGGCGGCGAGGGCCTGGGCCTGCTCGACCGTGTCGATCAGCACCGACAGCGCGATGCCCTGCGCGACCAGCCGACGCGCGCGCGCGATCTTGTCGAGGCTGAGCCCCACGGCATAAGTGATATCGGCAAAGCCGCCGCTGGCGAAGTATTCCGCCTCGGCCAGGGTCGATACCGTGATCGGGCCGGTGCCTTCGGGAAACAGGCGGCGCGCGACATCGAGCGACTTCGACGTTTTCACGTGCGGCCGGCAGGCCACGCCGAGCCCATCCAGATGCCCACGCAGCCGCGCGATGTTGCGATCGACCTTGGCCAGATCAAGCACCAGCGCCGGGGTTTCGACCCTATCGAGCGAAGCATCCTTGGCCATCGGACGGGCCAGAACAGTCTGTTGGTTCATCGAAGCACCCTTGATTTGACCGCGCGCTGCATCAGCCGAGCGACTGGTTGGACAGGGCGTAAAGCGTGGCATCGGGCGCGGCCTGTGGCGGCGCGCCCAGCGCCATCGACACTGCCCGGTCCACTTGCGGCAGGCCGATGTCCACCAGCCACGGCGCAAGGCCCGTCGCGTCGGTCGTATCGATGCGCACGAACGTGCCTTCGTGGGCAGAGGCCAACGTGGCGATGATCGCGCGCGCATCGGTGCCGTCGCGGGCGATCACCGGGCCGATCACCACGCCGCGGCCCCAGCGGCGCACGCAGCCATAGCCCACGACCGCGCCTTCGCGTTCGACCACCACGGTATCGGCAACCGGACGCAGCGCGGCCAGCAACAGCGTGCGGTCCATGCCGGACCCGCGCTGGTCCACGGCGGTGATCGCAGGCCAGTCCTCGGCCCGCGCCGCGCGCACCGGAACGGCGGGATCGATAGGCGGCACCTTGGCCAGCACGGCCTGATGCTGGGTAATGAAACCGAAGGGCTTGAAGCCGAGCCGGGTGTAGAGCGGCTCCCCGTCCCTGGTGGATATCAGCGTCAGCCGGCGTCCCGTGGCATCGGCCAGCAGCGCGTCCATCAATCGGCCACCGATCCCCTGCCGCTGCGCATGGGGCGATACGATGATCATGCCGATGGTGCCGAACGCATCGCCATAGGGCCACCACAGCGCGGTCCCGACAAGCCTGCCGTCCGCTTCCACCGCAAAACCGCGCCCAAGGCCATGGGCAAAAGCCCAGTCGTCAAGCCGATAGGGCCAGTTTAGCGCCTGCGACAAGCCATGCGCCTGTTCAAGATGTTCGGGCGTAAGGGCCATTGCACGCGTGCTGGTGCCTGTGACCATGGACCCGGACATTGCGCAGACACTCCTGAAAACAGATGACATCCCATGACGGGATGATGGCAGATAAGCGGACTTCGAGTGGCAATTTGTTTCGAAAGTCCCTGAGGCGTGGGCCGCTCATGCGGGACTCGCCGGGCGGCGCGGTATATTCTGCCGCGCGCCATATCCGGCTTCAACCCAGCGGCCGCTGCGTGGCAAACACCTTCTTCACGTATTCCTCGCTGCGCCAGGCGCAGCCATCGCCGCGCACGAACAGGCACACATCGCCGGTGGCGAAAGTAACGCTGCCGGTCTGGTCGCTGAACGTCACCGAGCCGGCCAGCAGCAGCATCAGTTCGACCTGCCGATAGGGGATCTGGCGGCGGTGATAGGGCGTGGAATCCCATGTCCCCGCGCAGAATTCGGCATTGGCGGAAACATAATCGGAAAAGCCCCGGCAGGTAGGCACTTCGCCCAGCAGGTTTTCCAGCGCGGGCGGATTGGACGGGTTTAGCGGCGCGTTGGTATCGATCATCAGCGGAGCGGAGGCGTTGCCGGCCGCATTGGTCGGTGCGGCATAGACCACGGCCAGCATGTCGTCGGACGCCCGCCAGTGAAAGCTGGTGGCGAAAGGGATGGCGCAGGAATCATCTGCCCCCAGCGCCAGCGTGCCGCCCGCACTTTCAATCTCCAGCTTGCCCGCCAGCACCAGCACGAACTCGTCGGTCGGCAGCGATGCCACCGTCCCTTCGCCGCGCAGGGCGAAGGCGCAAACCTGTGCCTTGTCATCGGCAAAGGCCGGGGTCGCGCGGCCGGTCAGCCAATCGGCAGAGGGCGCCGTTCCTGCGGCGTAGGCGCGCATGTCGACCACGGCCGCGACGGTGTTTTCCAGTACTGTGCTCACGGTGCCATCGTCCCTTCAAAGGCGGAAATCAGTTTTCGGGCTATCGTCAGATCCTGCAGCGCGATGCCCGAGCTGTCGAATACGGTGATCTGGTCGGCCGAACTGCGCCCCGGTGCGCGGCCCAGCAGCACATCACCCAGCGCCACGATCCGCGCAGGCTCTCCGGTGAAGTGCTGCAAATCGCCCATTACGACGGCTTGCGCGGGATGATCGCAGAACAGGGCGGCGTGCGTGAACAGGGCGGGCGGCAATTCCTGCTTGCCCACAGCGTCCGATCCCATGCTGGCGACGTGCGTGCCGGGCCGTACCCACGCGGCATCGAACAGCGGCGCCCGCGCGGGCGTGGCGGTAACCACGATATCGGCCTGTTCGCACGCCTCCTGCGCGGTGGCTTGCGCGGCGGCAAGGCCATGCTGGACCAGAGTGGCGACGAAGGCTTCACCCTTGGCCCCATCGCGCGCCACCACCAACACCCGGCGGATCGGCCGGATGCGGGACAGGGCGAGGCATTCGAACAGCGCCTGGTTGCCTGCGCCGAAGATCGCCAGCACCGATGCATCCTTGCGCGCCAGCACATCGGCGGCAACCGCATCGGCGGCGGCGGTGCGATAGGCATTGACCTTGCCCGCCTCGATCACCCATTCGATGCGGCCAACCGCCTGATCGAACAGCAGGATCACCGAATTGTGCCGCGGCAGGCCGATTGCGGGATTGCCCGGCCAGAACGAGCCGACCTTCAGCCCGGCAAAGCGGCCGGTGGTGGCAGACTTGATCGAAAAGCGGTTGGTGGGCGAAGACCCATGGGCCAGCACGGCGGGAAACATCACCGCATCTTCGACCACGGCAACAAGCGCCTCGCGCGCGGCCTCGAACGCCATTTCATGCGATACCAGTGCGGCCGATTGCTCTTCGGAGATGAATTTCACGGGCAATCTCCGGCCAGTTCCGCCTCGGTGCGGTGGCACAGCACCGCATTGCCCGCGCGCATCAGGCGCAGCGGCGGCGGTGATGCATCGCATTGGCCAGCGATGGCCAAGGGGCAGCGCGGCAGGAAGCGGCACAGGTCCGCGTTTTCACCCAGGTGCGCAAAGGGGGCGTTGTCCTGCAGGCCCACGCTGGTCAACCAATCGGTCCTGAGTTCAGGCACCGAGGAAATCAGCAGGTCGGTGTAGGGATGGAATGGCGGCGCGGCATAGGCATCGCGCAGGCCGCTCTCCACGCGCGTGCCCTTGTACAGCACCACGATCTCGTCGCAGAGCGCCTTCACGGTTGCGATATCGTGGCTGATGAACAGATAGGCGACGCCAAGATCGCGCCGCAATTCGGCCAGAAGTTCGAGAATGGCCTCGCGCACCACGGTATCGAGCGCCGAGGTCACCTCGTCGCACAGGATCACGTCGGGCTGGGCCGCCAGGGCGCGGGCCAGGTTCACGCGCTGCTTCTGCCCGCCCGAAAGGTCGGTGCATTGGCGGTCGGCCACGCTGGCGGGCAGCTTGATCAGATCGAGCAGTTCGGCCACGCGGCGCCGGGCCGCAGCGCCGGTGGTGCCGTGATAGAAGCGCAGTACGCGGCCCAGAATTTCGCCCACGCTATGCGCGGGGTTGAGCGCGACATCGGCGTTCTGGAACACGATCTGGATGCGGCGCAGCTCGTCGCGCGAGCGGTGGGCCAGCGAAGCGGCCAGCGGCTGCCCATCGAGCCGCACGGTGCCCGCCGTGGGAGCGAGCAGCCCGGCCACGACGCGCGCAACCGTGGATTTGCCCGATCCCGATTCCCCGATCACGCCCAGCGCAGCGCCGCGCCCGATCTGCAAGCTCACATCCGACAGCACCGGATGCGCCGCGCGGCCCTGCCGGTCAACCGGGCCGTAGCCTGCGTGAATACCCTCGATCGAGAGCAGGGGCTGGCCGCCCGCAGCAACCGGCGCCGCCGCCTTGATCACCGGCCGCGCCGCTGCCAGCAGCGTCCGGGTGTAGCTGTCAGTCGGAGAGTCCAGCACGCGGGCCGCGCTGTTCTGTTCGCGCACCGTGCCGCGATTGAGCACGAGGATGCTGTCGGCCATTTGCGCCACAACCGCCAGATCGTGCGACACATAGACGCCGGTTGCGCCCTGTTCGCGCACCACCTTGCGGAAGGCTTGCAGCACTTCGACTTGCGTCGTCACGTCCAGCGCGGTCGTCGGCTCGTCGAAGATCACCAGATCGGGCCGGGTGATCAGCGCCATCGCCGCCATCAGGCGCTGCAACTGCCCGCCCGAAAGTTCGTGCGGATAGCGGCTGCCGATGGTTGCCGGATCAGGCAGGGCCAGAGCCTCGAACAACGCAATCGCGTGGGCGCGCGCTTCGGCAGCGGTGGCGGTGCCGTGGATCAGCGCGGGTTCGATGACCTGTTCGATCACCCGGCGCGAAGGGTTGAATGCGGCGGCGGCACTTTGCGCCACATAGGTGATGCGGTGGCCACGCTGCGCCGCCAGCGCCGCCGCGCCTGCGCCATCCAGCGTGGCATCGCCCACCGTGATCTGGCCATCGATCACCGCCCCGCCCCGGGCATAGCCCATCAGCGACAGCGCGATGGTGGTCTTGCCCGATCCGGATTCCCCGATCAGCGCCAGCACTTCCCCGCGCGCGATGGCAAACGAGACATCGTCCACGATGCGCAAGGGCGCGCCATCGGCGGTGCGCACGGTCACGCAAAGGTTGCGGACATCGACATGCGGCGGCTTTACGGCAGCAGCGGCCATCAGTGCGCCTTCCCTTGCGTGGCCGCATCGATCAGCAGGTTGACCCCCACGGTCAGGCTGGCGATCGCCGTGGCAGGCGCGATGATCGCCAGCGCGCCTTCAGCCAGCCCGGACGTATTCTCGCGCACCAGCGATCCAAGGTCTGCATCGGGCGGTTGCAGGCCAAGTCCGAGGAAGCTGAGGCCTGACAGCAGCAGCACGATGAACACGAAGCGCAAGCCGATATCGGCAAACAGCGGCTTGATCATGTTGGGCAACACTTCGACCAGCGCCAGATGCCAGCGCCCTTCGCCCCGCGCACGCGCAACCTCGACATAGTCCAGCCGCGCAAGGCCCACGGCCAGCGACCGCGCGATGCGGAAGTTGCCGGGCACATAAGTGATCGCGATGATCAGCGTGAGCAACGCCAGCGACGATCCGAACGCTACCACCAGCACCAGCGCGAAGATC
>JAPLPG010000204.1 GCA_026400375.1 Novosphingobium sp.
ATCGACCGGGTCCTGCGTCAACCGCTGCAACGAGGCTTCGAAATCGACGATGGCGTCGTAGACGCCCGATTGTTCGATGGCGGTTTCGATGTTCTGCAGGCCGGCCACCTCTGCGCTGCCGCGCGCCACATCCGATCCGGTGCGGCGCACTTCGGCCTGGCGGAAGGCATCGGCATTGCGCACGATCCCATCGAGCCGCACGCCCGAGAGCGAGAGATCGCCGATGCGGTTGGCACCGCCGGTCTGCGCCACTTCGCGGAAGCTGGCCGAACGGCGGACATATCCCGCCGACGATGCATTGGCGATGTTCTGGGCGGTGAGATCGAGCCCGATCTTGGCCGCCTGAACGCCGCTGCGGGCGATGGAGAGGAGGTCTGATGCCATGGCTTACTTGGCCTTTTGCGGCGCGGTGGCCGAGGCCGCATCGGTGGGAAGCAGCGCGGCCAGATGGCGTTCGATCTGCGCAGCAAGGCCGAGCGCGCCCGATTGCGAGGCGATTTCGGCAAAGCGTTCATCACGCATCTGGACGAAGGTCTGGTCCATCTTGCCGAACAGGTCATCGCCGCCGAAGCTGACCGAGCGGGCCGCGGCGAGCATCTGGCGCAGGAAGATCGCCTCGAACTGCTTTGCCGCACCCGCCAGCTTTTCGCGGTCGGTCGCCGTGGTCGGCGTGAGCGAGAGCGATGGCGCGGTCGAGGTTGAGATTGCGGTCATATCACCACCATTTCGGCCTTGAGGGCCCCTGCCTGCTTCAGCGCCTCGAGGATCGCCACGAGGTCTGACGGGCTGGTGCCAAGCTTGTTCAGCGCATCGACCAGCGAGGACAGCGACGCACCGGGGCGGAACAGCGCGACCTTGGCGTCCTTTTCCTCGACCGAGATATCGCTGCTGGGCGTGACCGCCGTCTGGCCGCGGCTGAACGGGGCGGGTTGCGAGACTTGCGGCTTTTCATCGATCTTCACGACCAGGCGGCCGTGGCTGATCGCGGCTGGCGCGAGGCGCACCGCGCTGTTGATGACCACAGTGCCGGTGCGGCTGTTGATGATGACGCGGGCCGGGGTTTCGGCCGGGGTGATATCGAGCATTCCGATCGTGGCCATGGTGGTGGCGCGGGCATCGGCCCCGGCAGGCAAGCGCAAGGCCAGCGTGGCGCCATCCTCGATCGAGGCGGATTCCGGGAAGCGCTGGTTGATCGCATCGCGCACGCGCTGGATGGTCAGGAAATCGGCGTCGAACAGGTTCCAGCGCAGCACTTCGCCGCTGTCGAACCCGGTGGCGACCGCGCGTTCGACGCTGGCGCCTTCGGCGATGCGGCCGACGGTGGGGACGTTGACGGTCAGCTGCGAGCCATCGCGTGCGGCGATGCCGAGGCCGCCGACCGCGAGGTTGCCCTGGGCCATCGCATAGATCTGCCCGTCCGCGCCATAGAGCGGGGCCATGATCAGCGCGCCGCCGCGCAGGGACTTGGCCTTGCCGATGGTCGATACGGTCACGTCGATGCGCTGGCCGGGCTTGGCAAAGGCGGGCAGTTCGGCGGTGACGAGCACGGCGGCGGCGTTCTTGAGGCCGGGCGAGATGCCGGCGGGCAGCTGCACGCCAAGACGGCCGGCGGTGCCCTTCATCGCTTGCGTCAGGTATTCGAGATTGTCGTCACCCGTGCCGGCAAGGCCGACGACGATGCCGTAGCCGGTCAGCTGGTTGGCGCGCACGCCCTGGAATTCGCCAAGATCGCGCACGCGCTCGGCCATGGCCGGGCCGGGCAGGACGGCGGCCAGGATCGTGGCGAGGCCGATGAAGAGCAGGAGGAAGAACCGGACCAGCATTGTCAGCACTCTTAGAAGGGCGAAATCGCGTTGAAGAACTTGCTCAGCCAGCCTTCGCGGCTGGCGCGGCCGACCGAGCCGTTGCCCGTGTATTCGATGCGCGCATCGGCCACTTGCGTGGACAGGATGCGATTGTCCTGATCGACATCGCCCAACCGCACGATGCCCGAAAACTGCACCCATTCCTGGCCCTGGCTGAGCAGCATGCGCTTCTCCCCCCGGACAAGCGCGGTGCCGTTGGCCCGGACTTCCGCGATGGTCACACCGACTTCGCCCGCCAGCGAACTGGTTTGCGCGGCATTGCCCTGACCATTGAACGACGATCCGCCCGAAGCATTAAGGGCATTGGGATTGAGGAACGACAGCGGCCCGGCGGTGGGCGGGGCGACCGAGAACTGGCCTGACTTCTGTGTCTTGGCCCCGGCGGTCTTGGCGGTGGTCATGTTTTCGACCAGCAGGACGCGCAAGGTATCGCCCACGGCATGGGCGCGGCGGCCTTCGACAAAGCCGATGTAGCCGGAAGATGCGTTGAAGATCGACCCGGCGGTGGGCGGGGCGGGCAGGGCCGGGACCGGCGGGGCCACGGCCGGTTCGAAGCCGGGCTTTGGCCGTGCGGCAGAGGCCGGATCGACCAGCCAGGCCAGCGCGGCGGCGATGATCACGCCCACCATCAGTCCGCGAGGTGGGCCGGCGCGGCGGCGCGGCGGGGCCTTGCGGGCAAGGACGAAGTGGCGGTCGAACGGGGTTTCCATCGGGAATTCCATGTGCATTACAGGGTCTGGTTGGCGTTCTTGAGCATCTCGTCGACGGCCGAGACCATCTTCGAGTTGATCTCGTAGGCGCGCTGGGTCTCGGGCCGCGGCCAAGCTCTCCGGCGACGCCGACCTGCGCCGCGCCGGACGCTGCGGTTTCCTGCAGGAAGTTATCGCCCATCGAGCGCAGGCCGCCGGGATTGGCGAAGCTGGCGATGGTGATCTGGCCGAGCTGGGCAGGTTCGGCCTGCCCGGCGATGGTGGCCGAAACGGTGCCGTCCTGCGCGATGGTGATGGCGCTGGCGCCTTCGGGCACGGTGATCGCGGGGTTGAGCGGATAGCCCTGCGCGGTCACCAGCGTGCCTTCGGCCGAGCGCGAGAAGTTGCCCGCGCGGGTATAGCCAAGCTGGCCGCCGGGCATCGTCACCTGAAAATAGCCATCGCCATCGAGCGCGAGATCGAGCGCGTTGTTGGTGACCTGCAGGGTGCCTTGCGTGTCGATCCGGGTGGTCGCCTGAACGCCGACGCCGGTGCCAAGGTTCAGCCCGGTGGCGTAGGCGGTTTCATTGGAGGACTGCTGGCCTGCGACGCGGGCATCCTGATAGGCGAGCGTGGCAAAGTTGGCGCGGTCGCGCTTGAAGCCGGTGGTGCCGACGTTGGCGAGGTTGTTGGCGATCACGCGCATGCGCGTGTCCTGCGCTTCGAGGCCGGTGCGGGCGACGTGGAGGGCGGAGCTGGGCATCGGGGTTCAGTCCTTTCGGAAAAATCAGGAAATGCGCATGAGGCTGGCGCTGGATTCATCGATCTCGCGCGCCTGGCTGACGACCTTGGTGCGCATGTCGAACAGGCGCTGCGCCTCGACCATCTCGACCAGCACGCGGGTGGGATCGACGTTCGACTGTTCGAGGCTGCCGACCATCAGCCGGGCCTCCTCGTCCTGCGGCAGCACCCCGCCTTGCGGGCCGGTGACGCGGAACAGGCCATCGAGGCCCTTGTCGATCTTCGTGCCGACGGTGGAGGCGACCTTGATGCGCCCGACCAGCTGGGGCGGCTGGTCGGGCGCTTCAGGGTTGGCGACGCTGACGCCGCCATCGGGGGAAATCGTGACCTTGGAGCCGAGCGGAACCGTGATCGGGCCGTTTTCGCCGATGACCGGGCGGCCGTCGCCGTTTTCCAGCACGCCGCCTGCGCTGACCGTCAGATCGCCGCGCCGGGTATAGACCTCGGCGCCGTCTTCGGCCTGCACGGTGAGCATGGTATCGCCAGTCAGCGCCACGTCGAGCGGCTTGCCGGTGGCGATCAGCGTGCCCTGCTTCATCGATGCCCCGCGCACTTCGCCCTCGGTCATCGATCGCGCTTCGAGGCTGGGGCCCTTTAGCGTCATCGGCGTGGCATTGAGCAGCTCGGCGCGGAAGCCGACGGTCTGCGCATTGGCCATGTTGCTGGCGATCACGCGCTGGCGCACGGTCGATCCGACCATGCCGGAATAGGCGGTGTAGATCAGGCGGTCCACGGTTCAGGCTCCATCGCATCAGGTTCCGGACGGCATGTCATCAGGTGCGCAGCTGGATCACGGTCTGCGAGATCTGCGTGGCGGTATCGATCGCCTTGGCATTGGCCTGGAAATTGCGCTGCGCGGTGATCAGGCCGACCAGTTCTTCGGCAATATCCACGTTGGAGCGTTCGAGCGCGCCCGACAGCAGCGAGCCGAACTGCCCGGTGCTGGGCTGACCGAAGGTGGCCGCGCCGGAAATGCCGGTGGTGACCCAGTTGGACGAGCCGACCTGCTTCAGCCCCTGCGGCGCGATGAAGCTGGCCAGCGCGACCTTGCCGATGATCAGGTTCGAACCATCGGCATAGGAGGCGGTAACCGATCCATCGGCGCCCACGTTGATGCCGGCAAAGCTGACCGGGTTGCCCGCCGCATCGACGCCGTTGGTCGACGGAATCTGGGCATCGACGGGGGTGGTGGACGTGATCGTGCCGGTGGCGTCGGTCGGGAACACCTGCATGCGGTTGTTCGAGCCATCGCTGATGAAGCCTGCGCCGTCCACGCTCATGCTGCCGTTGCGGGTGAACAGCATCTGCTGGGTAATCACGTTGCGGGTGGTGAAGAAGCCATCGCCATTGATCGCCAGATCGAGAGCGGAGCCGGTCTGTTCGACCGGGCCGAGCGCAAAGTTCTGAGTCACGCTTTCAACCGCCGCGCCGATGCCGACGATCAGCTTGGGATTCGAAAACGCGCTGCCGACGACGATGTCGGCAAATTCGGTGCGGCTCTTCTTGAAGCCGGTGGTTTCGGCGTTGGCGATATTGTGGCTGATCACGCCAAGATCGGTCTGGGCGTTCTTGAGGCCGTTCAGAGAGGTGTAGAAGGACATGCAAGGCTCCTGCGGAAAAGGTTCAGGCGGGGGTCGCGGCAGCAGCGTTCTGGCTGGCCAGAAGCTGGGCGACGGTGCTGTTGAGCGTGTCGAGCTTGGTCGCGATGGTCGACAGCGTCTGGGTCTGCTTGTCGGTGCCGCTGACCGAATCCTTGATGTCGTTGAGGTTCGACAGCGACGAGAACTGCGCCAGCTGGGCAAGCATCTGGGTGTTGTCGACCGGATCGGTCGGGTCTTGGTTCTGCAGCTGCGTGGTGAGCAGCTTGACGAAATCCTCGGCCCCCATGCCGGCCCAGCCCTGTCCGGCCTTCGACGATGTTTGCGCGCCATTGACGCCGGTGACGGCGGTTACGGAAGCTATCGACATTATTTCATCCTCATCGTTTCAAGCATCAGCTGCTTGGCGGTCTGCATGGCCTCGACCACGTTCTGGTACTGGCGGCTGCTTTCGAGCATCTCGACCATCTCGGCGTTTTCATCGACCGGGGCGGTCCACACATCGCCGTTCTCATCGGCCAGCGGGTGGCCGGGATCGTGCTGGCGAATGGGGGTGGCATCGGACCGGATCACGCCGCCGACGCGCACGGTGGACAGGCCGTTGGCCTGATCCAGTTGCTGTGCAAAGACCGCGCGCAACGGGCGGTAGGCTTCGGCTTCGGTGGCGGTGACGGTGCCCGCGTTGGCGAGGTTCGATGCCGCCGCGTTCATCCGCACGAGCTGGGCCGACATGGCGCGACCGGTGACCTGGAACAGGGTGAGGGGAGTGCTGGCTGGCATGGCTTAATCTCCGCGGATCGCGCGGGTGATCGTTTCGACCCGGCCCTTGAGGAAGCTGAGCGTGGCGGAATAGCCGACGGCGTTTTCGGCAAAGGCGGTCTGTTCGGTCGCCATTTCCACGGTGTTGCCATCGAGGCTGGGCATCACCGGCACGCGATAGCGGGTGGCGCTGTCGGTGGCCTTGTCCATGCTTGCGCCTGCGGTGCGGGCCTTCAGCGCGGCGGCAAAGTCGATATCCTTTGCCTTGTATCCCGGCGTGGCGGCATTGGCGATGTTTGACGTGAGCAGGCCCATGCGCTGCGAACGCAGTTCCAGCGCGGTGCCGTGAATGCCGAACAGGGTCTCGGTCATGGTATGGGCCTTCAATGGCTGACGGATTGCTGCCGGTGTTTCAGCAAAGGGCGTGCCAAATGCGCAAAGGCGGGCGTTTGGACGGTGCCATCGGCATCAGGCGGCAAAGGCTTGCCGGTGGTTGCTGCCAAAGGGCGGAAAATTGCAGGCGGCAGGCTGAAATCTTGCCGGGCGCTGCCGTTCTGGGGGCGAGAGGAGCGATTCCGGCGCATGGCATTTGACCCATTGATCGACAGTCTGTCTGCCATCATCGTGCTGGGCGGAACGGGCCTCGCCACGATCCTGCGGTCGGGGTCAAAAGAGCTTGCCCAGACCGCACGCGCGCTGGGCGGCCTGTTTCACCAGCACTTTTCCGCCGAACGGGCCAAGGCCAATCTCGCCGCGCAGGTCAACGCCATCCGCAGCGACGGCGTGCTGCGGGCCGATGCCGGTGCAATCGGCGATCCCGAATTCGACGAGGCGACCGACGCGATGATCCGCGCCCGGTCGCTCGACCCGCTGGTCGAACGCCACCACCTGCATCGCCGCAATCGGCTGGCGCAGGCCAATGGCGCAGTCCGCACGCTGGCCCAGGCGGCAGAACTGGGGCCGGTGTTCGGCATGGTCGGCACGCTGGTATCGCTGAGCCGCTTGCCCGCAGCCGGGCTGGACCCTGCCGCCCTCAACGGGGCGATCTCGATGGCGGTGGTCACCACGCTCTATGGTCTGCTGCTGGCCAATATCGTGCTGGCGCCGCTGGCCCGCGCGATCGAGCGGCAGGCCCAGGCCGAAGAGCAGGCGCGGCTGGAAGTGATCGACTGGCTGACGGTCCAGCTTGAACCTGCGATGCCGCATGGGCCGATTGAGCCGCAGGGGCCGCGTGGGCCTTTGGTGCGTGAGACGGGCGTGCGGGAGACGGGCCTGCGGCAGGGGCGCCACGCTGCCCCGCTGCGCGATCGGCAACCGGTATGATGATCCGTGCCGGCACGGGCTGGCAATATGCGCTGGCCGACCTATCGCTGATCCTGTTTGTGCCAGCGCCTGCACCGGTCCCCGTTGCGGCGGCGCTGGACAGCGAGCCGGTGGCCGTGTGGAGCGCCGAGCAAGGCGCACCGCCGCTGGCCGGCTGGCTGGCGCAAGTGGGCAACGACCCCCGGATGGAGGTGCGCATTGTTGTGCGCTATACCGAGGGCAGGCGGGCAGCAGCGGTTGGACAGGCGATGGACCTGGCGCAGGCGGGCGGCGCGCGGGCGCAGCAGGCGCGTATCCTGGTGGAGCCGGGCGCGCGCGATGGGGCGATCGTTTCCCTGTATTATGCATCAGAGCGGCCTGCCGGGAATGCCACCTCATTGGCACGATGATTGCTGGGCACGGGGCTGGACCCAACCATCCGGACACAGACCGATGCGCCACCTTGCCCGAACCCGCCCGCTTTGCCTGCCTCTTGCCGTCGTGCTGGCCTCTGTCGCAGCCCTACCTGCGCAGGCCCAGCCGCCGGGCTATCATGACCTGACGACAATCGATGCCGCCGTGGCCGCCTTTACCGGCGCCGGCGCAGGCCAGCCCGGTGGGGCGGTGATGCCGGTGGACCGCCGCCTGCGGCTGGCGCCGTGCTATTCGCCGCTGGTTGCGGCGTGGTATGGCGGCGGACAGGACAACGTGATCGTGCGCTGCCCCGATCCCGGCGGCTGGCGGCTGTTCGTTGCCACGTCCGGCAACGGACGGCAGGATGCTGCCGCGCCGCCTGCCGTGGCGCGCGGCGAGGCGATCACGATTGCCGTGGCGGGCGATGGCTTTGCCGTATCGCAGCCGGGCGAGGCGATGGAAGCCGGACCTGTCGGCGCATGGATCAGGGTGCGCACCAGCGCCAAGGCCGTGCCCATCCGCGCGCGCATCGAACGGCCCGGAATGGTCATCGTGCCGCTGGATTGATCGGTGCCTTCCGCTTTCTGCCGGATGTGGCCGGATCTTGCCGGATGAATTTTCACAAACCGGCAAAAATTTTCCGCACGATCCCTTAAAAGACCTTCATCGGTTCCGTTCTGCTTCCCATGAAACGCAAGGAGCGGAACCATGCCACCTATTGAAATCGGCGCAGCACGCCCGGTTGGGCCGGTGCAGGTCCCAGCACAGGCTGGTGCCGCCCGCGCCGCGAAGACGCCGACCGGCGCACCTGCCGCAACCGTCGACAGTCCGGCTGCGCCCGCTGCCGACAGCGGAGCAGCGGCCCAGATCCAGCGATCGAGTGCGCTTGATGCCGGCCAGTCCGCGCCTGTCGATTTCGAGCGCGTCCAGGTCATCCGCAAGGCCATCGAGGCGGGGAGCTACCCCGTAATCCCCACCAAGATTGCCGACGCCATGATTGCTGCCCAGATGCTGCTGAGGACGCCCGCGTAATGACGATGACCCACACCGCCAGCACGAATACCGCAGCTGGCTCGTCCGACGTCCGTGACACGCTGCGGCAGATGCTTGCCGTGCTGCAGCAGGAACGGCACGCGCTTGCCGGGATGGACCTCGACATGATCATGGGCTGCGCCACCAACAAGGCCAGCCTGTGCGGCACGCTGGCCGATGTCGACGCCGCGCTGGTCGACGAGGAATGCCGTGGCCTGCTCGATGCCGCGCGCCGCCTCAATGAATCCAACCGCAAGGTGCGCAACCTGATTGCGGCCAATGTCTCGGCACGGCTGGATTCGCTGACCGGCAATGCGCAGCTCTATCGCGCCACCGCGCAGGTGCATCGCCTGCGAACGGCCTGATCCCGATTTGGCCTGAATTCGATTTGGCACGGGGCTTGCTGAAGTCCTTCCGCAACGCCGCAGACCAGCGGCTGGAAGGACAGAGCAGTGAGTGCAGCCCCGATCGGTTCAGGCAACAGTACCGCAATACCCTTCGCCCCGACCGCAGCCAGCGGTGCCGGGGCGAACGTGCGTTCGGCGATCGCCGGGGCAGCGCAGGCCACCGGCACCGACTTTGCCTATCTGATGGCGCAGGCGAAACTGGAATCGAGCCTCGATCCTGCGGCGAGGGCGCGCACGTCGAGCGCCAGCGGGCTGTACCAGTTCACCACGCAAACCTGGTTGCGCACGCTGGACAAGCATGGATCGCAGCACGGCCTGGGCTGGGCGGCGGACATGATCGAGGGCGGCACCGTGCGTGATCCCGCCCAGCGGGCACAGTTGCTGGCGCTGCGCTTCGATCCGCAGATCGCATCGGTGATGGCCGGAGAGCTGGCGGGCGACAACAGCGAATACCTGAGCGGCGTACTGGGCCGCACGCCCGACCATGCCGAACTTTACGCAGCGCATTTCTTCGGGGCCGAAGGGGCGGGCAGGTTCCTGGCGGCGCTGGCCAGCGATCCGACGCAAAGCGCGGCGAGCATCCTGCCCGCCGCGGCTGCGGCCAACCGTTCCACCTTCTACGATGCCGATGGCGCGCGGTCGGTGGGCGAAGTGATGGGCGTGATCCGCGCGCGGATGGCGCGGGCCAGCGACGGCATGGGCGGCGAGGACGCCCTGCCTTGGGCGGCCGCCATGGGCGCGACACCGGCTGCGGCAGCAGCAGCGCAACCGCAATTCGCCGGCGGCCCCATCGCGCGCGAATTCCAGGGCGCGGCGGCAAGCAGCGGCAGCCCCTTGCCGACGGGCGGCAGTTCCATGGCCGATACCTTGCGCCAGGCCTTTGCGATCAACGAGGGCGGGTCAGCGCCTGCCCACGTCAGGCAGGCCTATGGCCGCCTTTCGGCGCTGGGGCTTTAAGCGATGCTCAAGCGCCTCGGCTCTCCTGCCGCCTTTGCCTTGCCCGGCGGCATCCTTACGCTGATCGTGCTGATGGTCGTGCCGATCCCGGCGATCCTGCTCGACGTGTTCTTCGTGCTGAACATCGCGCTGTCGGTGGCCATCCTGATGGCGGCGATGAACGCGGAAAAGCCGCTCGATTTCTCGTCGTTTCCTTCGGTCCTGCTCTTCGCCACGCTGCTGCGCCTGGCGCTCAACGTGGCGTCGACGCGCATCGTGCTGGTCAACGGCCATGAAGGTGGCGCGGCGGCGGGCCACGTGATCGAGGCGTTCGGCGCGTTCCTGATCGGCGGCAACTTCGTGGTCGGCCTGTTCGTGTTCATGATCCTGATGATCATCAACATGGTGGTGGTGACCAAGGGCGCGGGCCGCGTTTCGGAAGTGTCCGCCCGCTTCACGCTCGATGCCTTGCCCGGCAAGCAGATGGCGATCGACGCCGATCTGGCCGCCGGGCTTCTGACCGGCGACGAAGCCAAGGCGCGCCGCCGCGAAGTGGCGACCGAGGCCGACTTCTACGGATCGATGGACGGTTCTTCGAAGTTCGTGAAGGGCGATGCGATTGCCGCGCTGCTGATCCTGGGCGTGAACATCCTGGCAGGCTTCTGCCTTGGCATGATCAGCCACGGGTTGACCGCCGCGCAATCCGCGCAGTTCTACATCACGCTGGCCATCGGCGATGCGCTGGTGGCGCAAGTGCCGTCGCTGCTGCTGTCGATCGCGGCGGCAACCATCGTTACCCGCGTGTCCGATGCCCGCAACCTGACCGACCAGATCAGCGGCCAGTTCGCCAACCCGGCGATCTGGCTGCCGGTGGCGATCATCATGGGCGCGATCGGCGTGATCCCGGCCATGCCGCAGACGATCTTCCTGCCCGCAGCGGGCCTTGCCGGCTGGCTGTGGTGGACGCTGAAGAAGCGCGCGGACCGGCCGGTGCCGGTGGTGGTCGAAGCGCCGCCCGCGATCGATCCCGGGCGCATCACGCTCGACGAGGTCAGCGATCACACGCTGGTTACCGTGGAGATGGGCTATGGCCTGGTGCATCTGGTGGACGAGCGCCGCGGATCGCCGCTGGTGGCGCGGATCACCGGCGTGCGCAAGCAGCTGAGCCAGGGCTTCGGCTTCATCGTGCCGCAGTTCCGCGTGCGCGATTCGCTGGAGCTGGCGCCCAATGCCTATCGCGTGCTGCTGGGCGGCGTGCCGATTGCGCTGGGCGACATGCGGCCCGAAAAGATCCTGGCGATCGATGCGGGCGAGGCCAGCCCCGACCATGGCCTGCGCGGCGAACGCACGGTCGATCCCAGCTTTGGCTGCCCGGCGATCTGGATCGAACCATCGCAGCGCGATCTGGCGATTGCCGAAGGGTTCCTGACCGTCGATGCCAGCACGGTGATTGCCACGCACCTCAATCAGGTGCTGGGTGACCGGCCATCGGCGCTGCTTGGCCCGGACGAGGTCAAGGCGATCATCGAAGGGGTCAAGGACCGTGCGGCCGGGCTGGTCGAGACGATCCACCCGCAGCCGATGTCGTTGGGCGCGCTGACCCGCCTGTTCCACGCGCTGCTCGACGATGGCATTTCCATCGCCCA
>JAPLPG010000109.1 GCA_026400375.1 Novosphingobium sp.
GGCAGAGCGATGAGCTACGACGATCCCAAGCCGGTCACAGCTACCAGCGAACTGAAGCTCGTGGAAGGCGGCACCCCCGTCTACAAGCGCATTCTCGACTTGTTCGAGGCTGAAGGCATCCGCACCCTGTTCGGCATTCCTGATCCCAACTTCGTGCATTTGTGCCTTGAGGCGGAACGGCGTGGCTGGACCGTGGTTTCGCCGCACCACGAAGCTGCTGCCGGCTTCATGGCCGAGGCCGCCAGCCGCATTACCGGCAAGCCCGCCCTGTGCTTCGGCACGTTGGGCCCTGGCCTTGCCAACATGATGCCCGCGATCCAGTGCTGCAAGGTCGAGAATTCGCCGGTGATCTTCCTGGGCGGGCAACGCGCCCGCGTGACCGAGCGCCGCGTGCGCCGTGGCCGCATCCAGTTTGTCCGCCAGGAACCGATGATCGAGGATTCGGTCAAGTATTCCGGCGCTATCGAATATGCCGACCAGACCGACGAAGTGATCCGCGAGGCGATCCGCATCGCCATGTCGGGCACGCCGGGGCCGACTTATGTCGAATATCCGTCGAACGTGATCCTCGAGGAACTCGATGCCCCTGCCATCCTTCCGCCGCATCGCTATCGCCTGACCAACCAGGGCGCCGATGGTGATCGGATCGCCGAGGCGGCCGAACTGATCAAGGCGGCCAAGCATCCGATCCTGCTGGTTGGCCACGCGGTCCACACCACCAAGTCGGGCGAAGCGGTCAAGGAGCTCGCGCTCAAGCTGAACTGTCCGGTGATCCAGACCTCGGGCGGCACCAGCTACATCAAGGGCATCGAGGACCGCACTTTCCAGTACGTGTTCTCCGACGCTTCCATCGAAGCGGTCGAGGCTTCCGATTGCGTCATCGCGCTGGCCACCGAACTGGGCGAGCCGGTTCACTTTGGCCGCTGGCGGCACTGGTATGCGGGCGAAGCGAACCGCAAGTGGATCTATGTGCAACAGGATCCCACAGCGATTGGCGTCAACCGCGCGGTTGACGTGCCGCTGGTGGGTGACGTGCGCGCCGTCGTGCCGCAGCTTACCCGCGCGCTGGGTGACTGGTCGGGCGACGATGCCGATCTGAAGAAGTTCATGCAGCACGGACAGGCCGAGCTTGACGAACTGGCCGCAGAAACGCTGACCAAGTCTGACGGAAAGGGCAACGTGGCAATCCACACCTCGCGCTTCATCGTCGAGGCGACCAAGGCGTTCCCCAAGGACGGCATCATGATCCGCGATGGCGGCGCTTCGGTGGTGTTCGGCTGGACCTACAACCAGTGCAAGCCCAACGATGTGATCTGGAACCAGAACTACGGCCACATCGGCACGGGTCTGCCCTATGCCACTGGCGCCATGCTGGCCGATATTGCCGAAACCGGCGTGACCCGCCCGGGCATGCTGCTCGTCACGTCGGACTCGTCGTTCCTGTTCCACATCGCCGAACTGGAAGTGGCCGTGCGCCGCAACCTGCCGCTGGTCTGTGTGGTGGCAGTCGATTTCCAGTGGGGACTTGAAGTTGGCGTCTACAAGCGCACCTTCGGCCCCGGCACCGAAGAGACCGGCACCCACTGGTCGAACAAGGTCCGCTTTGACAAGATTGCCGAAGGCCTTGGCGCCTATGGCGAATATGTTGCCACCGCCGACGAGATCGGCCCGGCAATCGCCCGTGCCTATGCCCGTGGCGGCCCGGCGGTCATCCACGTGCCGATCGATCCGAAGGCCAATTCGGAAGAAATGCCCAAGTACGACAAGTTCCGCACCTGGTACGCCGAAGGCACCCAGTAAGGCTTGTTGCAACCACGCTGACGGGCCGCCGATGAAACGGCGGCCGTCCGCCCTTCGGGAGAGAAATCTTGCGCAATTACACGCAGTTCTACATCGACGGGCGCTGGACGGCCCCGGTAACCCCTGCCACGGCCGAAGTCATCAACCCGGCAACCGAGGAAGTCTCGGGCACGATCTCGCTGGGGTCGGAGGCGGACGTCGATCTTGCGGTGGCTGCCGCGCGCCGCGCCTTTGGCTCGTGGTCGCAGTCCACGGTTGCGGAACGGCTAGATCTGCTGCGCTCCATTCAGGCCGAATACACGCGGCGCATGCAGGAACTGGGCGAGGCGGTGACCGAGGAAATGGGCGCGCCGCTCGCGCTCGGCACCGGTTTCCACGTCGGCCTCGGCGCAGGGCACCTGCAGACCGCGATCGAGGTTCTCGAAAACTTCAAGTTTGAAGAGCAGCGCGGGCCAACCCTGCTGCTCAAGGAGCCTATCGGCGTCTGCGGCCTGATCACGCCGTGGAACTGGCCGCTCAATCAGGTGACGGTCAAGGTCTTTCCGGCGCTTGCCACGGGCTGCACCTCGGTGCTCAAGCCGCCGCAACTCGCGCCCTATTCCGCGCAGATCCTGGCTGAAATCATGGACAAGGCGGGCGTTCCGGCAGGCGTGTTCAACATGGTTCAGGGGCAGGGCAGCGTGATCGGCGCCGCCCTTTCGCGCCATCCCGATGTCGACATGATCAGCTTCACCGGCTCGGAACCGGTCGGCGTGCAGATCACCAAGGACGCCGCCGATACGGTCAAGCGTGTCGGGCTGGAACTGGGCGGCAAGAGCGCGTGGGTCATCCTTGATGACGATCAGATGGCCGCCAACGTTGCCGCTGCCACTTCGGGCATGATGGTCAACGCCGGGCAGACCTGCTCGGCCGGATCGCGCCTGCTCGTCCCCAATGCGCGCATGGCCGAAGCGGTGGCCGCTGCCAAGGCTGCGGCAGAGGCGGTTTCGGTCGGCAATCCCCTGGGCGAAGTTGCCATGGGTCCGGTTGTCTCGAAGGGCCAGTGGAACGTGGTCCAGCAGTACATCGCCAAGGGCCTTGAGGAAGGCGCAGAGCTGATCGCTGGCGGCGCGGGCCGTCCCGACGGGCTGGAAAAGGGCTTCTACTGCAAGCCCACCGTGTTCAAGGCGACCAACGACATGGCCATCGCGCGCGAGGAGATCTTCGGCCCGGTCCTCGTCATCATCGGCTATGACAGTGTCGATCATGCGGTCGATATCGCCAACGACAGCCCGTTCGGCCTTGGCGGTTATGTCAACGGGCAGGATCGCGATGCCGCAATCGCCATTGCCCGACGCATGCGTACCGGGGCGATATGGGTCAACGGCGGGTTCGATTTCCACGCACCGTTCGGCGGGTACAAGCGTTCAGGCAACGGCCGCGAATGGGGCCGAATATCTCGAGGTCAAGTCGATCATCGGCTGAGGGGAACCGCGCCATGTTGCCAAGCCGTTATGCCCCGCCCGCCGCCAGCGCTGTGGCCGAAGGCTGGACCTTGTCGCGGCTCACCCCGCCCAGCCGCCTGCATGGGGCCAACGGCCTGACCACCGGGCCGGACGGGCGTATCTGGGTGGCGCAGGTCCCGGCCAGCCAGGTCAGCGCGATCAATCCCGACACCGGCGAGATCGAGGTGATCAGCCCCATGGGCGGCGATATCGTCGCGCCCGACGATCTGGTGTTCGATGACAAGGGCAATCTCTACCTGACCGAGATCACGCTCGGCCGTGTCGTCATGCGCAGCCGCGATGGCACGACCCGCGTGGTGCAGGGTGACATCCCCGTTGCCAACCCGATCACCTGGCATCAGGGCCGGCTCTTCGCAGGCGAATGCCGCGTTGGTGGCCGCATACTCGAACTCGATCCGGCAGGCGGGTCTGCCCGCGTCATCCTCGATGGCGTGCCGATGTCCAATGCCTTCCAGATCGGCCCCGATGGCAAGCTCTATGTGCCGGTGATGGGTGCGAACGAGATCTGGCGCGTGGATGTGGAAAGCGGAGCCCACGAAGTGGTCGCCGGAAACCTGGGCGTGCCGGATTCGGTGAAGTTTGACAGCAAGGGCCGGATCGTCACGACGCAAGTGGCCAGCGGTGAAGTGCTGCGCATCGATCCGCAAAACGGCACGCGCGAAGTGCTCGCCAGCCTCGGATCGGGGCTCGACAACGTGACTTTCGTGGGCGACCGCCTGTTCGTGTCCAGCATCAACGGTTCGGTTACCGAGATCCTCGAACCCGGCAAGGTTCGCCCGCTGGTTCAGCGCGGGCTGCAGTGGCCGCTGGGCATCGCGGCGGCCGATGACGGGCAGGTCTTCGTCTGCGATGGCCTGTTCGGTTATGAGATCGATCGCGCCGGGCAAGGCATCGATGCGTTGCGCCTTGTCGGCATGGCGTTCTGGCCGGGCAGCCCCGGCTACGTGCGCGGCGTCGCTCCGGGCGGTGCCTCGGGCGAATGGCTCGTCACCACCGGCCTCGGCATGATCGCGCGCTACCGTCCGGGCGAGGGGGCGAGCGAATTCCTTGCGATGGGCTATGACCAGCTCATGGGCATTGCCGTGTCGGGCAGCGGCGCGATTGCGGTTGCCGAATATGGCAAGGGGCGTGTCCACCTGATCGACGGCACGGAACCGCGCGCTCTTGCCGAAGGGCTGGATCTGCCGATGGGCGTGGGATTCCTGGGTGACAGGGTGATCGTTGCCGAAGCAGGCGCGGGCCGGGTGACGGCCATCGATCCATCCGGCGGCAAGACGACACTGGCCGAAGGCCTTGGCCGCCCCGAAGGCCTGTGTCTGCGCGATGGCAAGGTCGTAGCGATCGATACGCTGGGCAAGCGCGTCGTGGAAATCGATCCTACGGGCGGCAGCGTGACCGAAATTGCCACCAACCTGCCTGTCGGCGCACCTTCCGGCGTGGTCCCGCGCTTCCTTGGCCCGATTGGCGACATGTCCGGGCCGATGGTCAACTTTGCCGATATCGCTTGTGCGCCCGATGGCACCCTGCTGATCGCGGGCGATGCCGAAGGAAGCGTGCTTTCGCTGAAGGCCTTGTAAGGCTAGGCTGGCGGAGCCGTTCCAACCGCAAGGCCTCACTTGTCCGCTGATTGCCCCCTGCTGATCCGCAACGCCGAAATCGCCACCGGAAAGGTGAGCGACGTGTTGGTCGAGGGCGGGAAGATCGCTGCTTTGGGGCAGGGTCTGGTTCACCAAGCCGCGCGAGTCATTGATGCGGGTGGGGCCTGCCTGCTGCCGGGGCTTCACGATCATCACATCCACGTCGCCGCGAGCGTTGTCGCGCTGCAATCGGTGACCTGCGGCCCGCCCGAGGTTGCCGACGAAGCCGGCCTTGCCGCCGCGCTCCGTGCGCCGGGCGAAGGCTGGCTGCGCGGCGTCGGCTATCACGAAAGCGTCTGCGGCTTGCCCGACCGGCATCGGCTGGATGATCTTGCCTCGCATCGCCCGATCCGCATCCAGCACCGCTCGGGCCGCATGTGGCTGTTCAATTCGGCGGGACTGGACCTGCTGCTGCACAGCGGCGTGCCCTTGCCGCCGGGGCTGGAGCAGATCGGCGGGCAATGGACCGGCCGCCTGTTCGACGAAGACCGCTGGCTGCGCGATGCCCTTGCCGGCTCGCCGCCGGCCTTCGATAGGCTGGGCGATGCGCTGGCGCGGATGGGAGTAACCGGCCTCACCGAAATGTCGCCCGCCAATGCTCTCCCAGAGGCCGCGCATTTCGCCCGTGAAATCGCCCGCAGTGCGTTGCCGCAGCGCGTGGTGCTGGCCGGATCGCTGGCGCTGGGCGAGCTGGAGGGCGGCGCGCAATTGGCGCGCGGGCCGTTCAAGCTGCACTTGCATGAAGCGCGGTTCCCCGATTGGGATCAGACGCTTGAGGCCATGCGCGCGGCGCGCGTGCAGGGGCGCGGCACGGCGGTGCATTGCGTGACCGAAGCCGAACTGGTCTTCGCGCTGGGCCTTTTTGCGGAACTGGGGCCTTTCCCACTCGACCGGATCGAACATGGTTCGGTCATCCCGGATGCGCTGCTCGATCAGGTCGTGCGATTGGCTTTGCCGGTGGTGGTGCAGCCGGCCTTCGTGCTTGGCCGTGGTGATCAGTATCTTGCTGATATTCCGACAGAAGATATGCCATGGCTCTATCGCCTCGCCTCTTTGCGCGATGCCGGGGTGGTGCTGGCCGGAGGCAGCGACGCACCCTACGGCAGCATCGATCCGTGGTCGGCAATGCGCAGCGCGGTGGAACGCCGCACGGCATCCGGCGCGGCGTTCGGCCCCGCGGAGGCGCTGACGCCCGAATCCGCACTGGCGCTTTACCTTGTCGATCCTGTCGATCTGGGTCGGACCCGCCGGATCGAATTGGGGGCGGTTGCGGATCTGTGTCTGCTTCACCACCCGTGGCAGCACGCGCGCAATGACCTGTCCGCTGCTCTCGTCCGTGCCACGATCTGCAACGGGAATGTGGCGTTTCTGAACGACAC
>JAPLPG010000273.1 GCA_026400375.1 Novosphingobium sp.
CCGCATGCCCTGGGCCATCGCCTTCGCCTTCCCGCTGGACACGCTCGCGGCGGTGTTTGCCAACGGTAGTTCCACGCGTCCGGCCAAAGCAGCCCGGGGTCCCTCGCGGCCAACCGACGCGCCCTTTGCCGACATGCCCATCGATATGGCCGCGGTGCTGGTCGACATGGCGCTGCCGCTGGCCACGATTTCGCGGCTGCAGGTGGGCCAGGTGCTGCCCGTGCCGATCGCGCGCAACGTGCCGCTGGTGGTGGGCGACAAGATCTATGCCCACGGATCGATCGGCGCGATCGAAGACCGTGTCGCCATCCAGATTTCCCAACTTTCCTGATTTTCACAAGAGGCCTGAACTCCATGACCTTTCAACCCCGCGGTTTCGATTTCCTCAAGGATGTGGATGTCCGCCTGACCGTTGAACTTGGCCGCACGCAGATGAAGCTGAAGGACGTGCTGGGCCTGTCCGAGGAATCGGTGGTGACGCTGGACCGGATGACCGACGAATTGCTCGACGTGATGGTCAACGGCAAGCTGATCGCGCGGGGCGAGGTGGTGGCGCAGGGCGACCGGTTCGGCCTGCGCATCGTGGAACTGGCGGGATCGGAAACCGACGAGCCCGCCGCCGCATCGCCCGAGAAGAAGGCGCCGCGCGCCGCTCCCAAGGGGGATGTGGGCTGATGGTCTGGTACGTGCTCAAACTGCTGGTGCTGCTGCCGCTGATCGGCGGTTTGGCCTGGGCCAGCCTGAAGTTCGCCAAGCGCATGGAAGGCCGCTTCATGGGCGGCAACGGCGCGCCCAGATCGGTGCGGATCATCGAGACGCAGATGCTTTCCCCCACGCTGCGGCTGGCCGTGCTGGAATTTCATGGCCGCGAGATCCTCGTCTCGGCGGGCAAGAACGGGCTTGTCCGGCTGGCCGAAGCCCCGGCGCGGCCAAAGGCTGATGCGGAGGATGCAGCGTGAGGCGCCTGCTTTGCGCGCTCGCCACGGCGCTGATCCTTTTGCCGCATCACGCCTTTGCGGCGGTAGCTCCGGCCCCGTCACAGCAGCCCGCCGCGCTTTCGGGCGCGCTGGACCGCGCATTCGGCCAGATGGCAGGGGCGCAGAGCGGCGGTTCGCTGTCGCTGTCGTTGCAGCTCCTGCTCATCATGGGGCTGCTGACGATCCTGCCCACGCTGGTGCTGATGATGACCAGCTTCACGCGCATCCTGATCGTGCTGTCGATCCTGCGCCAGGCCATGGGCCTGCAGCAATCGCCGCCCAACCAGGTGCTGATCGGGCTGTCGCTGTTCCTGTCGCTGTTCGTGATGGGCCCGACGCTCGACAAGGTGAATGCCAACGCGATCCGGCCTTATGCCAGCGGGCAGATCGGCGCGGAGCAGGCCTTCGTGGCGGGCGGGCAGCAGTTTCATCGCTTCATGATCCGCCAGACGCGCGAGACCGACCTGCGCCTGTTTGCCGACATGGCCAAGGCGCCGAAGTTTGCCAGCGCGGCCGACGTGCCCTACTCGATCCTGCTGCCCGCCTTCGTCACCAGTGAACTGAAAACCGCCTTCCAGATCGGCTTCATGCTGTTCCTGCCGTTCCTGGTGATCGATCTGGTGGTGTCATCGGTGCTGATGAGCCTGGGCATGATGATGATGAGCCCGACCATCGTATCGCTGCCGTTCAAGCTGCTGCTGTTCGTGCTCGTCGATGGCTGGGCGCTGCTGATGGGCAGCCTGGCGGCGAGTTTCGGCTGATGGAGGACACCGCAACCCTCCTTTCGCTGGCCGACCGGATGCTGTGGATCACCGCGCTGGTGGCAGCGCCGGTGCTGCTGGCATCGCTTGCCATCGGGTTGGTCGTGGGTGTCATCCAGGCCGCCACTTCGGTGAACGAGCAGACCCTGACCTTCGTGCCCAAGCTGGCGATGACCGCGCTGGTGCTGGTGCTGTTCGGATCGGCCATGCTGGGCCTGATCGGGGATTTCACCAAGGAAATCTTCGACCAGATCGCCCGGACCAGCCAGACGACCTACGCCGGGCAGCCCTGACGTGCTGCAACTGAACTTCGGCTTCCGCGCGCTTGAGGCCGACTTCTGGCGCTGGATGTTCGTGATGACGCGGATCGGCGCGGCGATGTTTGCAGCGCCCCTGTTCGGCGCGGCGACGGTGCCGCCGCAAGTGCGCGTGATCGCCAACGGCGCGATCGCGCTGCTGGTCTGCGGCTGGACCCCGGTTGCTGCACCGCCCGCGCTGCTGTCGGTGGGCGGGTTGCTGGCCACCGGCAACGAGGTGGTGATCGGCCTGGCCATCGGCTTTGCGCTGCAACTGTCGTTTGCCGCGCCGACGCTGGCGGCAGAGCTGATCGGCGGGGGCATGGGCATGTCGATGGCGACGGCGGCGGACCCGGTCAGCGGCGCGAATTCGCCGGCGCTGGGGCAGTACTTTGCCGTGGTGCTGACGGTGATCTTCCTTGGCACCGGGGCCCATCTCAACTGGATCGCGCTGCTGGTCGAAAGCTATGCCGCCTTCCCGCCCGGCACGGCCTGGCTGGCGCCGGAGCGGATGGAGCTTATTACCCAGTTTGCCGGGCAGATGTTCGTCACCGCGCTGCTGATCGCGTTGCCGGTGACGCTGATCCTGCTGCTGGTGCAGGTGACCACCGGGATCATCAGCCGGTCCGCGCCCAGCCTCAACCTGTTTTCGCTGGGCCTGCCCGCAGGCGTGCTGGCGGGCCTTGCCGCGCTGATCGCGGTATCGCCGCTGCTGGCCGACGTGATGGTGGAAATCTCCGCCACCGCCATCGGCCACGCCGCCGCGCTGATCGCACCATAAGGGCGCACCGCGATGGCCGAGCAGGAAGGCGAAAAGACCTTTGCCCCGACAGACAAGCGCAAACGCGAGGCGGCCAGGAACGGCGACGTCCTGCGCTCGCGCGATCTGGCAACGGCGGTGGGCGTGCTGGTAGGCGCGGTCTGGCTGAAGTTTGCCGGGCCCTGGCTGTTCGTTTCGCTGCAGGATACGCTGCGCACCGCCTTCACGCTGGACCGCGCCGCGATCGAGGATTTTGCCCCGAACAAGGTGCTGTTCGGCGCGCTGGTGGCCGTGTTGCCGCCGGTGTTCATGCTCGGCGGGCTGGTGCTGGCAGGATCGGTGTTTTCGCAGATCGGCATGTCCGATGGCCGCTGGAATGCCGGCAATCTTGCGCCCAAGGCATCGCGCATCAACCCGATGTCGGGCCTGAAGCGCATGTTCGGGCCGCAAGGCTGGATCGAACTGGCCAAGGGGCTGGCCAAGCTGGCACTGCTGGGCACGATCGCCTGGTTCTGGGCCAGGGGCGAGATCCTGCGGCTGATCGGCCTGGGCCATGGCAACATCCACGGACAGCTGGTGCAGGCGTGGGACGCGATCACCTCGCTGGCCTTTGCCCTGGCGACAGGGCTGATGATCATCGCGCTGATCGACTTTCCGATCCAGTGGGTCCGCCGCTTCTTCCGCCTGCGCATGACGCTGCAGGAGATCAAGGACGAGCACAAGGAAGCCGAAGGTTCGCCCGAACAGAAGGCCGCGATCCGGGGGCGGCAGCGGCAGATGGCCATGGGCGCGATGCAGGGGGCGATGGCCAAGGCGCAGTTCGTGATCACCAACCCGACGCACTTTTCGGTGGCGCTGACCTATGATCCCGACCTCGCGCCGGCCCCGGTCGTGCTGGCCAAGGGGCGCGGCGAAAAGGCGCTGGCGATGCGGCAACTGGCCGCAGAACTGGGCGTGCCGACCATCGAGATTCCGCCGCTTGCCCGCTCGGTCTACTTCACCACGCGCGAAAACCAGATGATCCGCGAGGACCTCTACGCCGCCATCGCCTCGGTCCTTGCCTTCGTCATGTCGCTCAAACGCGGGGACAATCCGCAGTTGCCGCCGATCGATCTGCCCATCCACCTGAAATTCGACGCAGAAGGCAGGCCGGAGGCGGTCGTGGAGCTTAATCGCGGCGCGCTCCCGCCGTCCTGACAGACATGGCCTCTGCACCCACCTCCTCGACCTCGTCGTCATCGGCCACCGCGCAGATCATCTCGTCGCTCGGCGCAGGCAGCGGGATCAACATCGCGCAGCTGTCCGAACAGCTCGCCGCCGCCCAGTTCGCGCCGCGCATCGACCAGCTTTCAGCCAAGAGCGAAAAGGTTGCGCTGCAGATTTCCAGCGCCTCCAACCTGCGTTCGCTGATGACCACGCTGTCCTCGTCGATCGGCACGCTGATCCGCACCGGCGATCTGGCGGTCAAACCCGCGATCACCAACGCCAGCGTGGCCACGGTCAGCAAGGGCACGTTGAGCGGCAGCGGCACCTACAGCCTGGAAGTGACCAGCCTTGCCAATGCGCAGCGGCTGGTCATGCCCGCCGTTCCCGCAGCCACATCGACGGTAGGCTCGGGCACGCTGACCCTGCGCTTCGGCACGGTGGCGAGCGGTGGCTTCACCGCCGATGCCGCGCGCGATCCGGTAGACATCGCCGTCCCTGCGGGTGCGACGCTGGCCGACGTGGCCCGCGCGATCAACACTGCGGGCGCGGGCGTCAGCGCCTATGTCGCCAACGGGGCATCGGGCGCGCAGCTGGTGCTGAAAGGCGCCGAAGGCGCGACCAGCGGCTTCGTGATCGAAACGACGCCCGATGTCGGCGGCGAAGACCTTGCCGCACTGGACTGGTCGCCCGCCACCGACGCCGGGCAGCTGCGCGCGACTGCCACGAATGCCGCCTTCAAGCTCGATGGCGTGGACTATACCGCCACGAAGAACACCGTGAACGACGTTGTCACCGGGCTGAACCTGAAGCTGACGGCGACCAATGTCGGCAATCCCGCCACGATCAGCTTCAGCGATCCGTCCAGCGGCATTTCAACCGCGATGAACGATCTGACCGAAGCACTCAACCAGATCATGGGGCAGCTCAAGGATGCGATGAACAAGGATACCGGCGAATTGAACAACGATCCCGGCGCGCGCGCATTGCGCAGCGCGCTGGCATCGCTGGCCGGGCAGCGCATCATGATCAATGCCGCGCCGGGCGATCCGGCGACCCTTGCCGACCTTGGCCTTAAGACCGAACGCGACGGCACCTTCGGCCTCGATTCCGCGCGCCTGGCACGGACGCTGCGGGAACAGCCGCAACAGGCCGGCGCGATGTGGACCACGGGCATCTTCGGTGTGATGTCCACGATCGACCGCATCGCCCGCAATGCCTCTTCGATCACCGGCATATCGCTGGGCAGTTCGATCACGCGCAACACCGCGTTGCGGAAGACCCTGGCCGACCGGTCCAGCGCGCTTGCCGAAAAGCAGGAAACGCTGCGCCAGCAGATGATCAACCGGTTTGCCGCGATGGACACCCGCGTCAGCGGTTCGCAATCGACCCTGTCTTTCCTCAAGGCGCAGATCGCTGCCTGGAATTCGAGTGACAACTGATGCTGCATCGCCGCAATGACCCGACCGAAGCCTATCGCCGCGTCGATTTCGACGCACGCGTGCGCGGCGCGGATTCGCGCCAACTGGTGGACTTGTGCCTCGAACAGGTCATCGGATCGGTCGGGCGCGCGCTCCATGCGCAGGAACGCAGCGACAATTCGGCCAAGAGCGCCGCGCTGACCCGCGCCGTTTCGGCCCTCACCGCGCTGCAGATGGGCATCGACATGGCCAACCCCACCGGGCCTGCGCTGGTCCAGATGTACCAGTCTGCCCGTGCCGCCATCCTCGATTGCGTCACCCGCTTCGATCCGGCCAAGCTGGCGGTGATCCGGCAGGACTTCATCGATATCCGCGAGGCCATGCTGCGCAGCGTTGCCGCGTGAAGCCGCCCGCCGCCAGCCACGGCAAGCCCGCCATGCCGCCTGAAGCCACAGCCATCTCGCCAGCCGAGGCGGGCCACAACGGCACGAGCCTGATGGACGCCTTCGACGCATCGATGCCGGGGGTCAGCCCCGGCGTGTTCGACGAGGCAGACTTCCGCGCGATTGCCGAGATCGCCCACCACGAGGCCGGGATCGTGCTGCCCGCCGGAAAGGCCATGCTGGTCTATTCGCGCCTCGCTCCGCTGGTGCGCGCATCCAACTGCGCAACGTTTCCGTCCTACGTGCTGCGCATCCGCGAAGACCGCGCTGAGCGCCAGAGAGCGATCGGCGCGCTGACCACCTGCAACACCGGATTCTACAGGGACGCCCCCCAGTTCGATCATTTCGCGCGCGAGGTGCGCCCCGCCTTTGTCGAGCGGCTGATGCGTGGCGGCAAGGTGCGCCTGTGGTCGGCCGGCTGCGCCAGCGGCGAGGAACCATGGTCATTGTTGATGACCCTGCTCGGGCACGATGTGGCCGAGGGCGAGGCCCTTTCCGGTGCAGACCTGCGCCTGCTTGCCACCGACATCGCCACCCCGGCCATCGCCAGGGCGCGCACCGCGATCTATCGCACCGAAGATCTTGCCCCCCTGCCCGAACCCCTGCGCCGCGCCTGGACCTGCCCGCAGGACGAAGACACTTCGATGATCGCTCCCCCGGCCCTGCCCCTGGCCCGTTTTCGCGCGCTCAACCTGCTGGGCGAATGGCCGATGCAGTGGCAGTTCGACACGATCTTCTGCCGCCACGTGATCCGGCACTTCGATGGCCCCGCGCAGGAACGGCTGCTGCAAAGGCTCGCCCATCAGCTCGAACCCGGTGGCTGGCTTTACCTTGGCCTTGGCGAGACGGTGACCGGCCCGGCGTGCGATATTCTGTCAGCGCGTGCCGATGGAGTGTTCCTGAAAAACACGGATGCGACAACCTGATCTTCAACCTGTACAGCAACCATCAGCGGTCGAGCCGGCGTTTCACGCTCCTGACTTGCGCCATCCTTTTGCCATCACTCTTGCGTGACAGTGAACAGACGTATGTGACCGAATCGTCCACGGCGAGCCTTTCGTGCATCCGGAAAACGAGCGTCTCATCGGGTTCTGCGTTAGCAAAGTAGAAGAGGTCTTTTGAAACTGAACTATATGCACGCGAAAAACCTTTACCCTCAAATCTCTCGGTGCAAATATCGAAGATAAGCGGATAAGCAGCGAAGTAGAGCAGGCCGACTCCGTTTATGTCATGTGGTCCGATGAGCTCATATTCCGTGTCGTAAATGAACTTGTCGTTTTCAAAAGCCCGTTCGGCTCGATATCCCTTTCCGAAATCTGGAAAATCTTCGCTGTATGGGATCGCTTCGGGCTGCACCAAAACTGGCGTACCCTTGACCAAGGACGTATTTGCACCACGTTCCCCATGTTTGGCAAACGTAGACATGATATCTGCCGAAATATTGCCAGTGGGACTCTCGAGACTCTGCCGTGAGAAATAGAACGACGCCCCATAACGACTTAGGCGTGCATCCGCAGCGAGCACATCATTTTCGGAGAAATCGGTCAGATCGCCGCTGCATTCCCATCTTATTCTGGTGAAAGTGGCATAGAGCCTTTCACCTGCCTGGTCCTGAATCCGACTGGAAGGCATTTGAAGAAAATCACAGATTAGCTTCCAATGGATATTGCCCATTTCCTTAAGCATCCAAGCTTCACTCAGGCCGGACAATGCCATTTGCGGCATGTCAACTTCGTATGCTGCCGTAGCATAACCCGGATGGCGGATCGCCAAGGGCTGAGGACTATCGCTCTTTGCTAAAGCAGCAGTTGCGGTCCGTTGCGAAGGAGATGACGGGAGCTGGCTTGCAGGTGCTTGAGAAGTCCTAGGATCCTCGGTTGCTAGTGACAGTTGTTGCATAGCAGCATCGGCACTGAGGCAAGGCAGCAATCCAATTTCCGCCAGCGTACGTGCGCCTGCCCAGTCTTCGTCAGGGATCGTGACACGAAACTTCGTTTCGATCGCCGAACGCAGCGTAATTAGCGAAAAACTATCCACCGGTGTATCTTGCACAGGCTGGAATAGCAACTCTGATTCAATCCCAAGTTCAGCCTTAATAAACGAGAGAATTTCCCGGCTGCGCTTGGACAATGCGTCAGAGATAACGCGAAGTTCGCCAAATTTTTCAGACGATTCGAGACTTTCTTTTTCAAGAATACCGTATTCTGATGTTTTTATTCCGGAACGAATCAGACGGGCCGGATTTCCAGCGGCGATGCTATTTGATGGAATATCGTTCATCACGACACTCCCTGCACCAATTATACAATGATCGCCAATTCGCACTCCGGGTAAAATAGTTGATCCACCACCGATGAAGCAGTAACTTCCGATATGTGTACTCACATGCCGCCTGTTAACAAAATCATGTGTCAATACATTGACTCCGTACGATATACTCGTACTTTGTCCGATAAATATACCCTTAGGATTTGTTCTGTCGAGCTTTGCACTTCTTGAAACTCTAGTATTATGCCCTATATTCATGCCGTAAAATTTACACAGAATTTGGCGCCGAACTATGGCCGAATAGTGGTAGAGATTGTTCCGGATTTGATGCAAGGGATACTTCATAACTTTCCTATGCAATAGTAAGTGCCATCGGCAACTCTGCGAGCAATTGCGGCTTTTTCAATGTACTAACCGCACGGCTGGCATAACCGCCGCTGCGCGGCAGTGCCGACCCTGCTGCACCGCAGCATACACGTCAAATTCAATTCATCCAATACCGTTCTAAAATGAAAGGGTTTTAGGACAGCATCCGGGATGATGCTGATTGTTGTCATCCAACTCCGGTATCCGACCGCCCGTTTGGGCTGCGGCAGGTTTTTGATGCAGTCCCGAGACCTGCTCCCCCTAGACTTCCCTGCCTTCCCCGCGCAATGCTCGTCCCATGTGGCAACTCTATCAATTTCCCCTCTGTCCCTTCAGCCGCAAGGTGCGGCTCCTGCTGAGCGAGAAGGGCATCGCCTACGACCTCGTGCGCGAAAATCCGTGGGAGCGGCGCGAGGCTTTCGGCCATCTCAGCCCGGCCTATCGCACGCCTGCGATCCATAATGCCGAGCGCGGGATATCCCTGGCCGATAGCCGGGCGATCTGCGAATACTTCGAGGAAACCGTCGACAAGACCCCGATGATCAACGGCACCGCGCCCAACCGCGCCGAAATCCGCCGCCTTGTTGCGCTGTTCGACGAAAACTTCCATGCCGATGTCACCGGCCCGCTGCTGGACGAGCGGATGAAGAAGCGCCTCGTCTATCGCACCTCGCCCGACAGCAAGCGGCTGCGCGATGCCTTGCGGCTGGCCGACGAGCATCTGTATTACATCGATTACCTGATCGACAATCGCCCATGGCTGGCCGGCGCGACAATGAGCCTGGCTGATCTGGCCGCCGCCGCGCAGATCTCGGTCGCCGATTACCTGGGCGGCATAGACTGGTCGGGCCACGAACAGGCGCGTGGCTGGTATTCGGTGTTCAAGAGCCGCCCCAGCTTCCGCCCGCTGCTGGCCGAACGCATGGACGTGATCCAGCCGCCCGCCCACTACGCCGACGTGAACGCCTGACGAGGCTCCCCCTGCTCTCCAGAGGAGGGGCCAAGATACCCTGACGGACTCCCCCTCCTCTTCAGAGGAGGGGGTCGGGGGGTGGTGAAATCCCAAAAACCCCTGTCCTACACACCCGCCCCGGCTTAGCCTCGCGCCCATGCCCGGCACCCAAGCCTTCCACGCCGCGACGCCCGCTCTCGCAAGTCCTCTCATCCCGAGCCTGTCGCAGAACACCCCGAAAACACGAAAAAACGGCGGAAGTCCCCTCCCGCCGTATTTCTTCAGGACTGTGTAAACAGTGTAAACCTGTTCAGGTTCAGGCCGATTTTGCTTTCACGCCGAACCGCCCGAACTTGCGATACCGAGTCATCCACCGGTCAAGGAACAGGCCCAGCGGCCGCGGGCTGACGCCCAGCGAATCGATGCCGGGCAGCGTGCCGGTGGCAAAGTTGCCGGCCTTGAGCAGCTTCCACTGGTCGGTGCTCATCGGCGCGCCCGGCAGCCAGCCCGTCAGCTTGGCAAATGCGCCCGAAACGGCATCGGGCAGGTCGAGCCACACTGGCGAGCGGCCTGCGGCCTTGGCGATCATGCGGTTCAGCTCGCCCATCGTAACCACTTCCGGCCCGGCCAGCTCGTAGGTCTTGCCGGCATGGGCCGCGGCATTGGCCAGGGCATTGCCCACCGCCTCGGCCGCGTCGTCCACGAACACCGGCTGCAGCTTCGCATCCGGCCCGAACACCGGCAGCACCGGCAGCTTCACCAGCCCGCCGAACATGTTGAGGAAGTTATCGTCCTCGCCAAACAGGATCGAGGGCCGCACCACGGTCGCGCCGGGGAACGCTGCCAGCACGGCCGCCTCGCCCTCGGCCTTGGTGCGGGCATAGGGCACGTCCGACGCCGCATCGGCCCCCAGCGCCGAGACATGCACGAACGCTGTCGCGCCCGCCGCCTTGGCCGCCTGCGCCACGCGGCCCACGCCAGCGCCCTGCAACGCATCGAGATTGCCCGCGAACGCGCCGACCAGGTTGACCACCGCATCGACCCCGACCAGCGCCTTGGCCACCGTATCGGGCTTGAGCACATCGACCGCGACGGACTGGACCTGGCCCAGGATGCCCAGCGGCTTGACCCGGAACGCCCGCTCGGGATGGCGGCTGCAGATGCGCAGCCGGGCGCCGCGCGTCAGCAGTTCCTGCGCCAGATGCTTGCCAAAGAACCCGCTGCCGCCGACCAGCGCCACCAGCATCCCGTCCAGATCGCGTGTACGACCGCTTGTTCCGCCATTTGCCATGTGCAAGATCCTGCCTGCCTGCCCGCCCGACAGGGGCGTCAACGCTCAGGGGCCGCTTCATTCCGGCCGTGGACACGTATGCCGTGGGTGAGGTGTTCAACGGCGACGTGCGCTACGTGGCGCCGTACCAGCAGTACCTCAGCGGCACGCTCAGCTACCCGCTGTTCTTCGTGCTGCGCAGCGTCTTCGGCCAGCATCAGGTGGCGCCCGCGCAAGCTGCGGCGCGGAGCCCGGCGGTCGGATCGCTCACGGGGCCGGTGCGGCCGGGCCGCGCAGAGCA
>JAPLPG010000092.1 GCA_026400375.1 Novosphingobium sp.
CCAGCCCGAGCAGGCCCGAGACCAGGAAGGTCAGCGCGTCGTCGTCTGAAAGCATGGTCGACACGCCATAGATGGCAAGCAGCAACAGCGCGATTTCCGCTGCCTTGACGTTGGAAACCAGCGCCAGCTTTTCCTCTACCCACTTGATCCAGTGGACTTCCTTTTCACCATCGAAGAAGAACGACAGGCCGACCATCGCCAGAAACGCGCCGCCAAAGCCGGCAATGCCGATGTGCGCGCTGCTGACGATCTCCTCGTACCGCTTGGGGTCGCTGAGCGACAGGTTCAGCGCCTCAACCGGGCCAAGCCCTGCGGCCACCGCCACGATCGCCAGCGGGAACACGATGCGCATGCCGAACACCGCAATGACCATGCCCCAGGTCAGGAACCGCTTCTGCCAGACATCGTCCATCTCCTGCAGCACGGCGGCATTGACCACCGCATTGTCGAACGACAGCGAGATTTCGAGGATCGACAGCACGAACACGATCCACAGCAGCGAAAGCGTGCCCGCGGCCGTGCCCGTCTGCATCCAGCCATAGGCCACGGCCAGTGCCAGGCAGACCAGCGTGAAAAGGATCGAACCTTTATAGAAGCGCAGCAAACTGAATTCCCCTGTGATGCGCCGTAGCGCTTACTTGGGTTGATAGGTCTGTTCAATGCCGGGAAAACTGCGGTTCCGCACGTCCTGCGCATATTGCGCCGCAGCGCCCGAAATGGTGTCGGCAATGTTCTCGTAGATCTTCACGAAGCGCGGCACACGTTCGAACATTCCCAGCATGTCCTCGGTCACCAGCACCTGCCCATCGCACTGGGCCGAAGCGCCGATGCCGATGGTCGGGCAGGGCACGGCCTGCGTGATGGCGATGGCGATGGGTTCGACCACGCCTTCGATGACGATGGCAAAGGCGCCCGCGTTCGACAAGGCCCTGGCATCGCCAATGATCTTGGCGGCCTCGGCCTCGCTGCGCCCGCGCGCATTGTATCCGCCCAGCACGTTGACTGCCTGTGGCGTCAGGCCGACGTGTCCCATGACGGGAATGCCGCGCGCGGTAAGGAATGCCACGGTTTCGGCCATCGCCTCGCCGCCTTCGAGTTTTACCGCCGCACATCCGGTTTCCTTGAGCAGGCGCGATGCGCTTTCGAAGGCCTGTACGGGCGATGCCTCGTAGGATCCGAACGGCATGTCGACCACGACAGCGGCGTGATACGACCCGCGCACCACGGCTGCGCCATGGGCTGCCATCATGTCCAGCGTGACCGGCACCGACGAAGGCAGGCCATAGATCACCTGTCCCAGCGAATCCCCCACCAGCAGCAGATCGCAGTGGGCATCGAGCAATTGGGCCTGCCGCGCGGTATAGGCGGTGAGCATGACCACCGGTTCTGCCGTCACGCCGTCCTTCTTGCGCTGGCGGATCGCGGGGATCGTCAGCCGCTCCCGTATCGAGCTGGAAGGTGGTAGACATGAACGCGCATCCTCTCGGGCAGGCTGTCAGGCGGGCATCTGCTTCTAGTGGCTTGGCACAAACCCGCAAGGCTGCCGCACCTTTGATGCAAGTCTGGGGAAAAATGGCTTGCGCGCAAGGCGGTTCCCGCTAGCTTCGCGGCCATTAGCTGGTTTCCGACGCAACCGTTTCATGGTTTGTGCCGGGCCTAAGCGGGAGAAATTCATGTTCGGTCGCGTCAAGCCGCTCGACGCCATTCTTGCTACTGCAGAAAAGAAATCGCTGCACCGCTCGCTGGGCCCGGTCCAGCTTACCCTCCTCGGGGTTGGAGCTATCATCGGTACCGGCATATTCGTGCTGACAGCCGAGGCTGCCCAGAAGGCCGGGCCGGGAATGATGTGGAGCTTCGTCATCGCGGGCTTTGTCTGCGCAGTGGCTGCCTTGTGCTACGCGGAATTGGCTTCGATGGTGCCTGTTTCGGGTTCTGCCTATACTTATACGTACGCAGTGATGGGCGAACTGCTGGCCTGGATGGTCGGCTGGGCGCTCATTCTCGAATATGCGGTCGCCGCTTCGGCGGTCTGCGTCGGCTGGTCGGGGTACTTCGTCGGTCTGCTGCGTGACTATGTGGGGCTGAACATACCCGATGCCATTGCCAACGGCCCCTTTGCCGGGGGCGTCGTCAATCTGCCTGCGCTGGTGATCGGTCTGCTGGTAACGTGGCTTCTGATGATCGGCACTTCGGAAAGTGCCAAGGTCAACGCAGTCCTCGTGGCGATCAAGGTCGCAGCGCTCAGCCTGTTTGTGTTCGCAACCTTCAAGTACCTTAACAACGGTCCCAACTTTACGCCGTTCACGCCTAACGGCTGGGGTATCATTGGAGTTGGCGGCGCGGCCGCATCGATCTTCTTTGCCTATGTCGGGTTCGACGCGGTTTCCACTGCAGCCGAAGAGACCAAGAATCCGCAACGCAACGTGCCGATCGGACTGATGGCAAGTCTTGCTATCTGCACGGTGTTTTACCTGCTGGTTGCAGGTGGCGCCATCGGGGCCATCGGTGCGCAGCCAGTCACAGGTCCCGGGGGTGAGCTTCTTTCACCAGGTTCGATCGGTCTTGCACAGCAGTGCGCCTCGTTGGCCCAGATGGGTCAGGAACCGCTGGTCTGTTCCAAGGAAGCACTGGCGCACGTTCTCAAGGAAATTGGCTGGACCAAGCTGGGCGGCGTTATCGGCCTTGCCGCCGGCCTGGCGCTGCCGTCGGTCATCTTGATGATGCTGTTTGGCCAAACCCGCATTTTCTTTGTTATGGCCCGTGATGGTCTGCTTCCCGAGAAGTTGTCCACGATCCACCCCAAGTGGAAGACACCTTACATCGTCACCGTCATTACCGGGGTGTTCGTGGCCGCCGCTGCTGCGTTCCTGCCGGTCGGGAAACTGGCCGACATCTCGAATTCGGGCACGTTGTTCGCCTTCTTCATGGTGGCGATTGCCGTGCTGGTGCTGCGCTACAAGGAACCCGGGCGGCATCGTCCGTTCCGCACGCCACTGATCTGGGTGACGGCTCCGCTGGCCATTGTCGGTACGCTGGCGCTCTACTTGCTGCTGCCGTTCGATGCGAAGATGGTCCTGCCGCTGTGGGGCGCCCTCGGTCTCGTTATCTATTTTGTCTACAGCCGCAGCCGCAGCCATGTCGGTCGCGGGCTGGTCGAGGTTCACGAAAGCGATGCTGACGCGCCGCCGCAGCCGGTGCCGCCCGTCAACTGATCGGGTTGCCAGAGTGAAAAAAGGGCCGCTCCCCACAAGGAGCGGCCCTATTTGCGTATTCGTCCGATAACGGGAAGCGCTGGGGTAGGCGTCCCCTTGCGAGCTGCCCTCAACGCCCTGTCAAAGCGTGGTTTCGGTAAAGCCACCCTTCACGTCGTCGGTCACGTCCATGCCCAGCGCCATCTTGGCTGTGCCAATCACGCCGAGTTCGCCTGCCCAGATCGATGCGTCGCCCAGGTTCATGCGCATGAACAGCAGGTTGGGCGCATCCGGGCCGCCCGGAAACCATGCCTCGACAAAGTTGTTCCAGTGCTTGTCCAGCACGGCGCGGTCGGTTTCCTCGACCAGCATGCCGTGGAAGCGGGCAAACACGTCGTGCCCCTTGGACGAGAAGGTGACCGTGGCACCGCCCATCTTGGCAAAGCGATTGTCGCGGCTGGTGAAGAACCAGATGGCGCTGTTGGCGTCCTTGTCGAGCTGGGCGGTCATCGGCGCTGCCGAATCCGGATCATCGTCAAGCTGGAGCATGACGTATGGCGAGGACGACATCGCCTTCCAGAATTTTTCGCGGAGCTCTTCCGGATTGCCCTGATCGTACTTCATCGGGAAATTGCCTTTCGTATCGTGATCTTGTCCGATGAACGGAGGGCGGCGGCGCTGGTTCCCCACAGGCTTTTCCCCCAATTCATGCACAAGCGGGCACGAGGAGGCGCATTGCGCGTTCCGAAAAATAGAACATAATAAGAACAAAGGAACGAATCGCATGATCGAACACGCTCATCCTCCCAGCACAGGCATGCCAGATCCTGTAGCGCTACTGCCCGGTCTTGTGCGTGGACTGGGGGCAACAGGCAGCGCACCGCATTGGCAACCCGGCATTGCCTCCAACTGCCGCCATGTCGAACTCTTTGCGTCTGCGCGCGATGCCGCAGGCGCAGGGCTTGCGCTGGCCTTCGCCCGCGATTTTCTCCGGCAGGAACAGGTTGCCGAAACCCCCGATCGTCGCCCGTTCCTGTGGGTGCAGGACAAGGCGGCCCTGCGCCTGTCCGGTCGGCCCTACCTGCCCGGATTGCCGGCGCAGTTGCGCCATCGCCTGATCCATGTTGCTGCCGCCACGCCCGAAGACGCGCTGTTCGCGCTGGAAGAAGGCCTGCGCTGCCGCGATCTGGCGTTCGTCATCGGCGAACTGGCGGGCAATCCCCGCGCGCTCGATTTCACCGCCTCGCGCCGCCTCAGCCTTGCGGCGGAAAAGCACGAAGTGCCGCTGTGGCTGGTGCGGCTCGATGCCCGGCGCGATCTGGGCGCGGCGCGGATGCGGTGGGAGGTGGCAGCCGCCCCCTCGCCAAGATCGCGCTGGAACCCGCATGCCCCCGGCACCTCCACCTGGCGCGCCGATCTGTTCCGCGCGCATACCTTTCACCCTGGACAATGGAACTTGCGCGATGACGGTGCTCTCCTCGGCGCCGAACCTGCTTTCCCCCAATCCGATCCCGCGCCGGATCATGGCGATCTGGTGCACGGAACTGGCGATCGATCGCTGGCGGCAGGTTGAAGGCCTTTCGCGCGGGGAAGGGGCGCTGGGAGATGGCCCGGATGCCGTCCCGCTCGCCCTGATCGAGGATACCGCGCACGGTCCTCGCATCGCCGCTGCCAACCGGGCCGCGCGCGCCGCCGGGACCGCGCCGCCCATGCGCCTTGCCGATGCGCGCACGCTTTGTCCCACGCTCGTCGTGCATCCGGCCGATCCGGCAGGCGATCTTGCCTTCCTTGAAAGCCTTGCGCTGTGGGCGCAGCGCTGGGGACCGTGGAGCGCGCTCGATCCGCCCGATGGCCTGCTCGTCGATGTCACGGGCGTTGCCCACCTGTTCGGGGGTGAACGTGCGCTGATTGCCGATGCGCTCGATCTGCTGGCCAGGCGCGGCCTTTCCGCGCGCGCCGCGCTGGCCCCCACCGCAGGTTCGGCCTGGGCGCTGGCCCGCCATGGCCCCGCCGCGGCCATTCAGCCGCCTGAGGCCGATCCGCGCAGCTTCCTCGCCGGGCTGCCGGTTGCCGCGCTGCGCCTCGATCCCGATGTGATCCTGCTGCTGCGCCGCCTCGGCCTGAAGCGTCTGGGCGACCTCGATGGCCTCGCGCGCGAGAACCTGGCGCGGCGCTTCCGCAACACGCGCTCGGCCGCGGCCAATCCGCTGCTGCGGCTCGATCAGCTGTTCGGCCTGCGTCCTGAACCGCTGCTGCCGGTGATCGGCGTGCCCGCCCCGCTGGTCCAGCGCCGCTTGATGGAGCCGATCCGCCACCGCCCGCTGCTCGATCAGGTCGTCGCCGATCTGGCGCAGGACATGGCGCGCCTGCTCGAAGGGCTGGGGCAGGGCGCGCGCCGCCTGGAACTGGGCTTGTGGAAAGTCGATGGCGAAGTGCTGCTGCGCCGTCTCGAAATGGCCGCGGCCACGCGCGATCCGGCGCATGTCTGCCGTCTCTTTGCCACGCGGCTCGATGATCTCGACGCGGGCTTCGGTATCGAACTGGTCCGCCTGCGCGCCTCGTGGACCGAGCCGCTGTTGCTGGCGCAGGCCGACCTTGACGCTGCCGCCGAACGGCATGGCACCAGCCTTGCCGCCTGCATGGATCGGCTGACCGTGCGCCTTGGGGCACAGGCGGTGCGCCGCCCGGTCCCGCATGCCAGCCATCTGCCCGAACGCGCGCAACGCTGGCAGCCGCCGCTGGCCGACCCGCCATCTTTACAGGAGGAATTACATTTTCATCACAGACCTTTGAAAATACTCGATAATCCGGAAGCTGTCGCCGTGATCTACGAAACCCCCGACGGCCTGCCCCGCCGCTTCCGCTGGCGCGGCGAGGTGCACGAGATCGCCCGCGCCGAAGGGCCGGAACGGATCGCGCCCGAATGGTGGCGTGAACGATCGACCGTGCGCCTGCGCGATTACTACCGGATCGAGGATCAGTCCGGCCGCCGCTACTGGCTCTACCGCCACGGCATGATCGGCGATGGGCGCGGGGGAGCCCCCGAATGGTTCATCCAGGGGCTCTTTGCATAAGTCAGACAGGAGGGGCCACGATGGTCTGGGCCGTCAGCGTATCGATCACTTCCTGCGGCATGGTTTCTGCCGGCCGGCCCGAGATGAAATCCAGCAGGTCCTTCTTCAGCCGCTCGGCCTCGGTTGCAAACACCCCGTGCGGCGCGCCATCGTATTCCAGCAGCGTGGCATGCGGCACCGCCTGCGCCACCGCGCGGCCCGTTGCCTCGATCGGCACGGTCTTGTCCGACGTGCCATGAATCACCAGCGTGGGCACCCGGAAGGCGGGCAGGTCGGGCCGGAAGTCGGTCGTCGCAAAGGCTTTTGCCGCTGCCAGTGTCGGCCGCAGCCCGGCCTGCATCGCGGTCACCCAGGCCAGATGCAGCACTTCATCGCTGACCGCTTGCGACAGGAAGCCGACGCCGAAGAAGTCCTTGAAAAAGCCGGTGAAGAACTTCGCCCGATCCTCCAGCATGCCATTGGTCATGTCCTGGAAGGTCGCCTGCGGCACGCCCTCGGGGTTGTCTTCGGTCTGGAGCATGTAGGGCACCACCGACGAGACCAGCGCCACGCGCGACACGCCACGGCCATTGTGGCGCGACATGTATCGGGCAATCTCGCCCCCGCCCATCGAAAAGCCCACCAGCGCCGCATCATCATCAACGCGCATCGCCTGCATCACGTCGGCCAGGTCATCGGCAAAGGTATCGTAATCGTATCCGCCCGATGGCTGGTCGGAACGGCCAAAGCCGCGCCGGTCATAGGCAATCGCGCGAAATCCCGATTCGGCCAGCGCGTGGCTGATGGGGTCCCAGCTATCGCCGGACAGCGGCCAGCCGTGGATCAGCACCACCGGCGGGCCATCGCCCCAGGCCTTTGCATAAAGGCGCGTTCCATCGCGCGTTTCGATCATCGGCATCAAACAGTCTCCTTGCCCGTCCAGATGCCGACTAAACCGCTCGTCGCGTTTCGCGTTCCGCTGCCACCTGTCCACAGGTTCGGGCTGGCATCGCGACGGAAAAGAACATACAAAGAACGAATGTCCCAGCTTTCCGTTCTCGAACGCCTCGAAATCCTGGCCGATGCCGCCAAGTACGATGCCTCCTGCTCATCGTCCGGCACCACCAAACGCAACAGCAAGGGCGGAAAGGGCATCGGGTCGACCGAAGGCATGGGCATCTGCCATGCCTATGCGCCCGATGGCCGCTGCATTTCGCTGCTGAAGATCCTGCTGACCAATCACTGCGTGTTCGATTGCCATTACTGCATCAACCGCAAGAGTTCGAACACCCGCCGGGCGCGGTTCACCCCGCAGGAAGTGGTGGACCTGACGCTGTCGTTCTACCGCCGCAACTATATCGAAGGCCTGTTCCTGTCTTCGGGCATCATCAAAAGCTCCAGCCACACGATGGAACAGTTGATAGAAGTCGCCCGTATCCTGCGGGAAGAACACGATTTCAGGGGATATATCCACCTCAAGACCATTCCCGAGGCCGATCCCGAACTGGTGGCGCAGGCCGGGCTCTATGCCGATCGCGTCTCGATCAATGTCGAACTGCCCACGGTGGCCGGCCTCACCCGCTTGGCGCCCGACAAGTCTGCGCCGCAGATCGAAGGGGCGATGGGATCGTTGAAGACGGCGATCGTCGAGGCCAAGGACGCGCGCAAACGCTTTCGCCATGCGCCCAGGTTCGCGCCTGCCGGGCAATCCACGCAGATGATCGTCGGCGCCGATGCCGCCACTGATGCCGATATCGTCGGCCGCGCCAGCACGCTTTACGGCAATTTTGGCCTGCGCCGGGTCTATTATTCCGCCTTCAGCCCGATCCCGAACTGGTGGCGCAGGCCGGGCTCTATGCCGATCGCGTCTCGATCAATGTCGAACTGCCCACGGTGGCCGGCC
>JAPLPG010000325.1 GCA_026400375.1 Novosphingobium sp.
CCTGTTCCGCCCCGAAGTGCGCACGTTCTACAACCTCGAACGGATGTGGGCCTTCGGAGACGCAGGCGCGGCGTAATCTGTTCGGTACGCCCTCGGCATCCGCCGAGGGCTTGCGGCACCAGCCTGCTCCCCCGCCCGGCCACCCAAAGCCTACTCGGTAAGGCGGCCGGACGGGGGAGCGGGCCGGTGCCGCTGTCGTGTGAGCCTTGGGGATTCATTTCCCCGCCAAATGCCGCTAGACCCACCCCATGCTGCTGCACATCATCGCCCGTGGAAAGATCGGCCGTTCGCCCGAGGCGGAGCTGGTGGATCGTTATGCCAGGCGGATTGCATGGGGCCTGAAGGTTACCGAGCTGCCCGACCGGGGCGGGACCATCCCGCCGCCTGCCCAGACCCAGTCCCGCACCGTGGCGCTGGACGAGCGCGGCAAGCAACTGACGTCAAGCGAATTTGCCGCGATCCTTGGCGCATGGCGCGATGATGGCGTGCGTGAGGCGCGGTTCCTGATCGGGGCGGCCGATGGGCATGACGATCCCTTGCGGGATTCCGCAGATCTGCTGATCGCCTTCGGCAAGGCCACCTGGCCACATATGCTGGCCCGCGCCATGCTGGCCGAGCAGCTGTGGCGGGCCACCAGCATTCTTGCTGGCCATCCCTATCACCGCGAAGGATAAGAGGCGGCATGACGTCACGCCTTGCGTTCATTTCCATCGCCCTTGCGCTGACCGGCGTTGCCGCCTGGCAGGCTACGGCGCAACAAGTCGCGGGCCAGCAGGGCACGGGCCAGCAGGGCACGGCCTATGCCGATGCCGGCGAGGCGGGCGAAGTGCTGCGCCGGGCCGGGCAGGCGCTTGCCCAATCGCGCGCGCGCGCCGAACAGCTGGAGCAGGCCGCGCGCCAGGCCACGGCCGAGGCTGACCGCACCGCGCGCGAGGCTGCCGCCGTGGCTGCGCGCATCCAGCAGTCCGAAGCCGAGATCCAGCTGGCGCAGGCCCGGATCGCACTGATCGAGCGTCAGCGTGAAACCATGCGCACGCGCATGGCGCAGCGGCAGGAACCTGTCGTGCGGTTGACCGCCGCGCTGCAGATGATGGCGCGCCGCCCGCTGGCGTTCAGCCTGGTCCGCGCGGAATCGCTGCGCGATACCGTTCACCTGCGCGCGGTGATGGAAACCATGCTGCCCGAAGTGCGCCGCCGCACCGCCGGGCTGCGGGCAGAGATCGAACGCGGACGCAAGTTGCAGGCACAGGCGCAGCTTGCCGCCAACCAGCGGCGCGAAGGCGAAGCGTCGCTGCTCGCCCGCCGCGCCGAACTGGCCGCGCTGGAGAACCGCCAACGCCTCGTCTCGCGCGCCGCGCAGGGCGTGGCCAGCCGCGAGGCCGACCGGGCCATGGCGCTGGCCGAACAGACCCGCGACCTGTCCTCGCTGCTCGATCGGCTGGAAGAGGACGGTTCGTTGCGCACGCAGCTGGCGGCGCTGCCCGGCCCGATCCTGCCGCCTGCGCGCCCCGGCGACGTGCTGCAAGTGGTCGATGCGCCGCCGCCCCTGCTGGTCACCAATGCCCAGCGCCTGCCGTGGATCATGCCGGTCAGCGGGCGTCTGGTTTCGGGCTTCGGCACGCAATCGTCCACCGGCCTTACAACCGGGGTGACGCTGGCCCCGGCCGCGGGCGCGCAAGTGGTGTCGCCCGCCGATGGCCGCGTGGCCTTCGCCGGGCCCTATCGCGGCTATGGCACCATCGTCATCGTCGAACACGATGGCGGCTGGACCACGCTGGTCACCAATCTGGGACGGATCGCGGCAACCGTGGGCGAACAGGTGGTGCAGGGATCGCCGCTGGGCACCGCCGGGCCGGGCCGCCCGGTGCTGAGCGTGGAGTTGCGCCGCGGCGGTGCCCCGGTCAATCCGCTGGAACTGCAGGGGGGCTGATCCGGTCGACGCGTGTCATCGCTTCGTCGATCCGGCTCTATCGGCCTGCACCAAAACCTCATCTGGCGTTAATTCACCGGCGGCTATACAGATGGCCCAATGCATGGCTCTTCGCGAAAGGCCCCCAGGGCAATGAAGTTCGCTCCTCTCCTGCGCGTCACTGCGCTCGTCACCGCGGTGGCGCTGATTCCTGCTGCCACCACGGGCCTTGCCGCGGTCGATGCCAAGAGCGGCCCCGAATTCGGCAAGCTGCTGGCAGTCTATGAGCGGATCAAGACGAACTACGTCGAGCCGGTCGATGACGACAAGCTGCTCAAGGGCGCGATCGATGGCATGCTGGCCACGCTCGATCCGCACAGTTCCTATCTCGACGTTCGCGATTTCGAGAACCTGCGCACGCAGACCGAAGGGTCCTATGGCGGTCTTGGCCTGTCGGTCACGCTCGATGACGGCGCGGTCAAGGTCATCGCGCCGACCAAGGGCAGCCCGGCTGACCTGGCCGGGATGAAGGCGGGCGATTTCATCACGCACATCGATGGCAAGCTGATCTACGGCGGCTCGCTCGATGAGGCGGTGGACCAGATGCGCGGCGTGCCGGGCACGCAGATCAAGCTCAGCGTGTTCCGTCCTGGCCGCGACGAGCCGTTCGACGTGACGATCACCCGCAAGATCATCGAGTTGAAGCCGGTCGAGTGGGAACTGCAGGGCAAGGTCGCCGTGATATCGGTTTCCAGCTTCAGCGCCGATGTCGGCGCGTCGGTCAAGAAGGCCTGGGCCGAGGCGAAGGCCAGGGCCGGCGGCAACGTCACCGGCCTGGTGCTCGACCTGCGCGGCAATCCCGGCGGCTTGCTGGACGAGGCGATTGCCCTGTCCGATCTGTTCCTCGAACGCGGCACCATCGTGTCCCAGCGCGGCCGCTATGCCCGCGATACCGAAGTCTATCCGGCCGAGATCGATACCAAGGGCGATATCGCCAAGGGCACGCCGATGATCGTGCTGATCGACGAAGGCTCGGCCTCGGCGTCCGAAATCGTCGCGGGCGCGCTGCAGGATCAGCACCGCGCCGTGGTGATGGGCCAGCGCAGCTTCGGCAAGGGCAGCGTGCAGACGCTGATCCCGCTGACCAAGGATACCGCGGTAAAGCTGACGACCGCGCGCTACTACACGCCATCGGGCCGTTCGGTGCAGGAAGGCGGGATCGATCCCGATATCACCGTGCCGCAGATTTCCGATCCGGACTTGCGCAAGCGGCAGGCGCGCTCGTACCGCGAAAGCGATCTGCGCGGCCACTTGATCAATGAAATCAAGCTTGAGGACAAGGATCTCGAGAAGGACAAGATCGACGATCCGCGCTTCAAGATGACGCCGGAAGAGCTGAAGGCCAAGGACATCAAGGACTTCCAGTTGTACTACGCGGTTCAGGCGCTGGGCCGGACGGCACCGCGCGGTGCGCTTGCGGCAAAGTTGAAGCGGTAAAGAGGGCAAACCCCATGAATTCGCGCAATGCTGCCTATGCGCTCGCCCTTGCCGTGCCTGCCGCGCTGATGGGCGGTGCGCTGATCGCGCAATATGGCTTCGGCCTCTACCCGTGCGAGATGTGCTGGTGGCAACGTTATCCGCACATCGCCGCCATCGTGCTGGCACTGCTGGCGCTGACCATGAAGGGCCAGGGGACCAGAGGCGGCGCGGGCGACATGGCCGTGATCCTCGCCGCCATCGCCACTGGCATATCCGGCCTGATCGGCGCGTTTCATGCGGGCGTGGAATATGGCTGGTGGCAGGGCATCACCGCTTGCGCTACCGTGGCCACAGGTGGCGGCAATGCGCTGGATGCGATCATGAACGCGCCGGTGGTGCGCTGCGACCATGCCCCATGGTCCCTCTTCGGAATCAGCCTGGCCGGGTTCAACTTCTTGATCTCGCTGGGCGGTGCGATCCTTGTCTTCGCGCTGCTCGGCAAAGGCCGCAGAGGAGCCTGAGGGCATGACCAAGACCGCCGAAATGCTGCGCGTGGACCAGGCCGGAGAATACGGCGCGACGCGGATCTATGCCGGGCAACTGGCGGTCATGGGCAACCGCGCGCCGCATTCGGCCGAGATTGCGGCGATGGCCGAACAGGAAGCGGGCCACAATCGCCGCTTCGATGAACTGCTGATCAAGCGCGGCGTGCGCCCCACGGCGCTGCGGCCGGTCTGGTCAATCGCCGGCTTCGCGCTGGGCGCGGCCACCGCGCTGATCGGGCCGAAAGCGGCAATGGCCTGCACCGCCGCGATCGAGACCGAGATCGACAAGCACTATACCGAACAGCTGGAAGAGCTGGGCGACACGGACCCCGAACTGTCCGAAATGATCCGCGAATTCCGCGATGACGAGCGGGAGCATCGCGATTCGGCCTTTGCCGCCGGGGCCGAACAGGCGCCCGCCTACCCGGTGCTGTTCCACGCCATCCGCCTGGGCTGCCGCGCCGCGATTGCGGTCAGCAAGCGGATCTGACGCCGGAGTTCGCCACTCCCGCTGATGTTGCGCCACGCCATCCTTCGACAGGCTCAGGACGAGCGGGAGTCGTGAGCGGCGAAAAGCGGGGTGCTCTGCGGTGGGGAACCGGACGCTTCATCTATCATTCACAGGAGGCGCGCCCTATATTGGCTGCAAGCCTGACCGGAGACCTGTGATGAAGCGCCTGATTTCTGCCGCCCTGCTGCTGACCAGCGCGCTTGGCGCCACCGCCCACGCGCAAGGTGCCGATCAGGGCCTGGTCGATCCTGCGGGTGAGCGGGTCAACCAGCTGATCGTCTATGGCGATGATCCCTGCCCGAAGTCCGATGGCAACACGATCACCGTCTGCGCCCGCAAGGAAGAGCAGGAGCGCTTCCGCATCCCCCGCCCGTTCCGTGACAATCTCGAATCTCCCGCCAACCGCTCGTGGACCGATCGGGTCAAGGCGTATGAAACGGTGGGATCTTTCGGCACCAATTCGTGCTCGGCTGTCGGCGGCGGCGGGGCTACCGGGTGCCTGACCAAGCTGATCGACCGCGCCTATGCCGAAAAGAAGAACGGCCCGGACGTGCAGTTCGGCCAGATGATCGAGGAAGAGCGCGCCAAGCGGCTCAGCACGATCGATGCCGATACCGCCGCCGAACAGGCCCGCGTCGAACAGATCGAACGCGAATACGAAGCCCGGCTGAAGCGCGAGCGCGATGGCGTGCCTGCGCCGGCTCCAGTACCGGCCCCCGCGCCCGCACCGCAGCAGTTCTGACGCTCTTCGACAAGGCTCAGGGCGAACGGGTGTGGAAGGAAATCCGTACCCTGATCCGCGCATCCTGAGCTTGTCGAAGGATGGTCCCGCTCACCCCAGCGCGATGTCGGGTGCGTCTTCCTGCTTCATGCCCACGGTGTGATAGCCGGCGTCCACGTGATGCGTCTCGCCGGTCACGCCCGATGCCAGGTCGGACAGCAGGTACAGCCCCGCGCCGCCGACATCGTCGATGGTCACGTTGCGGCGCATCGGGCTGTTCAGCTCGTTCCACTTCAGGATGTAGCGGAAATCGCCGATGCCGCTGGCGGCCAGGGTCTTGATCGGCCCGGCCGAAATGGCATTGACGCGGATGCCCGCAGGACCGCAATCGTTGGCTAGGTATTTGACGCTGGCTTCCAGTGCGGCCTTGGCCACGCCCATCACGTTGTAATGCGGCACGACCTTTTCCGCGCCGTAATAGGTCAGCGTCACGATCGATCCGCCCGCCGACATCATCTCCATCGCCCGCTTGGTCACGGCGACCAGGCTGTAGGCCGAGATGTTCATCGTCATCAGGAAGTTGTCGAGCGTGGTATCGTAATACTTGCCGCGCAGCTGGGTCTTGTCGGAATAGCCGATGGCGTGGACAATGAAATCGATGGTCGGCCAGCGGCTTTTCAGCGTCTCGAACGTCTGGTCCAGCGCGTCCATGTCGGACACGTCGCATTCGATCAGGAAATCGCTGCCCAGGCTTGCCGCCAGTGGACGCACGCGCTTTTCCAGCGCCTCACCCTGATACGAAAAGGCCAGCTCCGCGCCGTGTTCGTGCAGCTTCTTGGCGATGCCCCAGGCCAGCGACTTGTCATTGGCGAGGCCCATGATCAGTCCGCGCTTGCCTTGCATTAATCCCGTCATGCGTCTGTGTTCTCGCTTCTAGTATCGTTCCCGGAGCCCGCCAGGCTGGCGCGCACGCGATTGTCGGCTTGCCCCAGCATGTCGCGCTCTTCCGGCGTCTCGGCAAGTGCGGCGTTGAGTTCGGCTCCTACTACCATCCCTAAGCCCACCAGCCAGAAAAAGAAAAGGGCGATCATGACTCCGGCCAGGCTGCCATAGGTCAGGTCATAGGAGAAAAACGTCCGCAACAGGCCCGGCAGCGCGGTCGTCACCGCGATCCACCACAGCGTCACGAACAGCGCGCCGGGCCATTTCGGAAAGGCGCGACCGCGATAGGCGCCCGGTGTCAGCGAAACGAACAGCAGCCACAACGCGCCATAGAGCACGAAGGCGGGGATGAAGCGCGAGAGGGCAAGGTTCGTCACAAGATCGCCGAACTGTGGCAGAAATGCCTCGATCACTTCCTGCGCCGTGCCGATGATCACTTGCGCGAAGATCGCCAGCAGGATCAGTACGACCGAAGCAATGGTAATGCCGGTCGATGCCAGCCGGTAGCGCCAGAAGGCGTGTTCCCAGCGCGTGCCATAGGCGCGGCGCAGGATGTCGCGGATCGTTTCGACCAGGCTGCCCACGGTCCACAGCGCCACGAACCCGCCGATCCACAGCAGCCAGCCGCTGCGCGCCTCGATCACGCTGCGCGCCACAGGTTCGATCGTGGCGGCAACGACCGGCGGCATCGCGATCAGCACCGCGTCGATCGCGGCTGCGCGCTGGCTTGCCTCGCCGATCAGCGAGAACAGGGCGGCGCTGGCGATGAAGAACGGAAACAGCGCGATGACGATCATGTAGGCCAGGTTGCCGGCGTGGATCGAGCCATCGTTGAACACGCCGACCCACACGCGCTTGATCACTTCCCAGGCCCGGGCAATCCGCGCCCGCCGATCATGGCCAAGCCGCTTTCGCGCCCCGTTCAGCCCTGCCCGCCAGCGCAGGGCCTCGTGGCGGCGCGCTTCGGGCGAAAGGTTGGGCATGAACAGGGCGGACGCGGGGGCGCCCGGATCTTCCCCCGGCGCTGGCGTACCGGGAGCGGTCATTCAGACACCGAGTTTGCTTCGCAGGTTTCGCATGTCCGCCCAACCCTCGAGCCGGGCTTTAAGGTCCTGATCATTTTCGGGAAGATCGATCTGCAAGGTCACCAGCTGGTCACCGCGCGTGCCATCCTTGCGCGAAAAGCCCCGTTCCTTGAGCCGCAGCGTCCGCCCGCTCGAGCTTCCCGGCGCAACCGTCAGCATGACCGGGCCATCGACGGTCGGCACTTTCACCTTGGCGCCGCCCAGCGCCTCGTTCAGGCTGATCGGCAGGTCGAGCCGGATGTTGTCGCCATCGCGTTCGTAGAAGGCGTGATGGCCGATTTCGATGGTGACGATCGCATCGCCGTTGCCGCCGGGGCCCGCCTCGCCCTTGCCGCCAAGGCGCATCTGCTGGCCATGTTCGACACCTGCAGGAAGCTTGAGGTCGATGGTCTTGCCGTCGGACAGCGTGATGCGCTGGTTGGCGCGGGTTGCGGCATCTTCGAACGGAACCTTCAGGCGATAGCTGACATTGGCGCCCTTGGGCGGAGGGCCGCGCCGTGCGCCACCCATTCCGCCACCGCCCATTCCGCCACCGCCCATGCCGCCGCGGCCACCGAACAGGCCCTCGAAGATATCGCCGATGTCGATGCCTTCGGCCGCACCACCAAATCCGCCCTCGAACCCGCCATCGTGGCGAAAGCCGCCCTGGTTGCCGCGAAAGCCCCCGGCCCCGCCAAAGCCGCCGCCGAAACCCCCGGCCGGATTGCCATCGGCATCGATCTCGCCCCGGTCGAACTTGGCCCGCTTGTCCTTGTCCGACAGCAGATCATAGGCGCGCGTCACCTCGGAGAAACGCTCCGTCGCCTTCGGGTTGTCCTTGTTTTTGTCCGGGTGCAGTTCCTTGGCCAGCTTGCGGTAGGCGGACTTGATGTCCTTCTCGCTCGCGCTGCGCGGAACACCCAATGTCGAATACGGATCAGCCATGGCGCATAGCTAGGGCGGTGTGCGCCTGCCCGCAAGGTTGGCTTTCCTACATTGATCGGGCGGAGTAGGCGGTTTGCATGAAATTGATCCCGGTCATCGAAAAACGCCCTCCTCCGGGCAGAAGCAGCACCCTGCGTCCCCGCGAAGGCGGGGACCTCGGGCCGTCACCGCAACCCCTCAAGCTTGGCCTGACGGTTTTTCTCAGGACCGTGTAAACAGTGTAAACCTATTCAGGAAACCGCCGTGAACGCTGAACAGATTTCGTCCGCAAGCCGCGATGCCATCCCCCATTCCGATCCCTTCGCCATCTTCGAATCATGGTTTGCACAGGCCCGCGAATCCGAACCGAACGATCCCAATGCCATGGCGCTGGCCACCGCCACGCCCGATGGCCTGCCTTCGGTGCGGATGGTGCTGTTGAAGGGCCATGGGCCGGAAGGATTCGTGTTCTACACCAACTTCCACAGCCGCAAGGGCGGCGAACTGGCCGCCAATCCCCACGTCGCACTGCTGTTCCACTGGAAATCGCTGCACCGCCAGATCCGCATCGAAGGCCCCGTCACGCAAGTGAGCGATGCCGAGGCCGATGCCTATTTCAACAGCCGCCACCCGGAATCCCGGCTCGGTTCGGCCGCTTCGGCGCAATCGCGGCCGTTGCCGGACCGGCAGACCTACCTCGATCGCGTGGCCTTGCTGCGCGCCGATTATCCCGATGGCAACGTGCCCCGCCCGGCGCACTGGTCCGGCTACCGCGTGACGCCCGTAGCCATCGAATTCTGGCAGGACCGCGATTATCGACTGCATGAACGCCGCCGTTTCGTTGCCACGGGCGCAGGCGGCTGGACCAGCAGCCTGCTTTACCCCTAAAGGCTCATCCGATGGACGATACCCGCACGCAGAGCCACAATGATCTGAACCGCAAGGCGGCGGTCGCCAGCATTGCCGTGGCGCTGCTGCTGGTGGGGATGAAGATCTGGGCGGTCCTGTCCACCGGCTCCACCGCCATGCTCGGCAGCCTTGCCGATACCGCGCTCGATCTGGTGGCCAGCCTTGCCACGTTGCTGGGGGTGTGGGTGGCATCGCAGCCCGATGATCACAACCACCGCTTCGGCCATGGCAAGGCCGAGGCGCTGGCTGCGATGTTCCAGGTGGTGCTGATTTCGATCTCCGCCATCGGCCTTGCCTGGCGCGCAATCGGCCAGTTCTTTGGTGGCGCACAAGTGGCCGAGGCGGAATCGGGCGTGATCGTATCGTCCATCGCGCTTGCCGCCACTTTCGCGCTGCTGGCCTATCAGCGGCACGTGATCCGCCAGACCGGCAGCCTCGCGATCAGCACCGACAACGTGCACTACAAGTCCGACGTCTTCCTCAACCTTGCGGTGATCGCGGCACTGGTGCTCGACACCTACCTTGGCATTTCCGGGGCGGATGCGGTCTTTGCCTTCGGCATTGCGCTGTGGCTGGCGTGGGGCGCGTGGGGGGCATCGCAAGTGGCGGTGGACCAGTTGATGGACCACGAATGGCCGCTGGAAAAGCGCGAGCGCTTTCTCGAAGTCGTATCCCAGCATCCCGAACTGAAAGGCCTGCACGATCTGCGCACGCGGACCAGTGGCAATCGCGATTTCGTGCAGTTTCACGTGTGGATCGATGGCCGCATGACGGTGACCGAAGCGCACCGGGTGATGGACGAGATCGAGGACAAGCTGATGGCAGCCTTTCCCGGCGTGGAAATCCTGATCCATCCTGATCCCGAAGGGCTGGTGGATGAAGAAGCCATGGGCGCCGAAAACCTGCTCGCACCCGATGCGGATGGCACCAGCCCCGCAATCCTCGCGCAAGGAGCGCCGGCAAAGTGAACCCAGCCAAGGTCAGCGGCAAAGTCCCGTATTTCCATGTCGATGCCTTCACCGCGCGGGCGCTTGGCGGAAACCAGGCGGCGGTGATGATGCTCGAGGCGTGGCCCGATGATGCCTTGCTGCAGGCCATCGGCGCCGAGAACATGTTCGCCGAAACCGCCTTTCTGGTGCCCGATCACACCGGACAGTCCGATTTCGAGCTGCGCTGGTTCACGCCGGAAGTGGAAGTGGTCATGTGCGGCCATGCCACGCTCGCTTCGGGCCACGTTGTGCTGGAACAGGACCCGATGCGCGGGCGCGTGACCTTTGCCACGCGCAAGGCCGGCGTGCTGGAAGTGGCGCGCGATGGCGATCGCTATGTCCTGTCGCTGCCGGTCGTGCCGACGGCGCGCCTGTCGTCCCTCGGATCGCTGGATGCCGCCGGGCCGCTGCTCGGCCAGCCGGTGCCGGACGAGGTGTGGCAGGGCGATGGCTACAACGTTTTCGTCTATCCTCGCGCAGAGGATGTTCTGGCCCTTTCCCCCGATTTCAAGGCCTTGCTGGTCTATGGCGATGCCCAGTTCATCGCCACAGCGCTCGGTGCGGACCATGCTTCGGGCGCGGACGTGGTCAGCCGCGTGTTCGTGCCCGGCGGCGGGATCGACGAGGACGCCGCCACCGGCTCGGCCCACGCCGCGCTGGCGCCGATCTGGGCGCAAAAGCTTGGCCGACACGCGTTTTCGGCGCATCAGGCCTCGGCGCGCGGGGCGGAATTTGCCTGCCGGCTTGATGGTGATCGCGTGTTGCTGGGCGGCGATTGCGTGACAGTGGTCGAAGGGCTGTTCCGCCTGCCCTGATCGACAGTGGCCCTAGCGATAAAGCGCCACGATATCGGCAAGACCACCGACCAGCTTGCCGTCCTGATCGTCCTGTGTCTTGCCCAGCCGGACCACGGTGATCCCGCGTGACGGGCTGACCAGCACATATTGGCCGAGATGCCCGATGCAGGCGAACAGGTCCTTCGGGCCGCGATCCGGAAACAGCGCCGCCGTGCCGTTGGTGGCCTTGCGATTCAGCCAGATCTGCGCGCCGTACTGCGCCTCGCGCGGGGAGGGGGTGACCATGAAGTCGATCCACTGGCGCGGCATGATCTGGGCGCCCTTGACCGACCCCTTGTTGCGCAGGAATTCGCCGAACTTGGCCCAATCGCGCGCGGTGCCATGGATCAGCGAGCCGCCGACCAGCGTGCCGGCACGATCGAATTCGGGGAGCATCGATTTCATCCCCGCCGGTTCGAACAGGCGGGTGCGCAGATAGTCGGCCACGGCATTGCGGCGGCTTTCGGGATCGGGCGCAGGCGTCAGCACGCGCGCGGCCAGATCGGCCAGGATCACGCTGGTGGCGCTGGAGTATTCGAACTTGCGGCCGGGCTCGGCCTCCAGCGGCTGGTCCTCGGCATAGCGTGCCATGTCGTTGCGCCCATCGAGGAACAGCATCCGCACTTCGTCGGAATCGTAGACAGGCTGGATCGCCTCCGAATGCCTGAGCCCGGAGCGCATCTGGAGAAGCTGCCGCAGCGTGATCTCGCCGCGCGGATCGCCGGGGCGCTGCCAAGCCGGGACCGGTGCGGTCTCGTCCAGCCGCAAGCGGCCATCAGACACGAGCATGCCGATCATCACCCCGGTGACCGACTTGGCCATCGACCAGCTGACGAAGCGGGTGTTTTCGTGATAGCCGTCGGCATACCGTTCGGCGACGACGCGCCCGCCCTTCATCACGATCACGGCCCGCGTTTCGCCCATGCCTTCGTCGAACAGGGCGTCGATGGCGCGCGCCAGCTTTTCACGATCGGCGCCCGGCGTCTTCACCACGGCCTTCAGCGCCTGATCGGACAGCGGCGGCGGACCTTCGGGCGCATTCGTCCCCTGCGAACAGCTGGCCAGGGCTGGCAGCAGCGCGAGCGACATTATAAGGGAGAGCGAACGGCGGGCCATCGGGCCTGTCCTTCGACCAGAAACGGCAGTCATGGCAACCGGCAACCACAGTTCCCCCACAGCTCCGTCGCTGACGATCGGACCGAAGCGGCGGTGGTGGCCGCAGCTGGTGCTGGGCGTGCTGGTGGCGGCGGCAATCGCGCTGGCGGTTTTCTGGTCCACCATCAGCAGTTACGCGATAACCGGCACCAGTTACGGCGCGCGCGTGGCCTGTTCGTGCCGCTTTGCCGGAGGCCGCACGCTGTCGGACTGCGCGAAGGATTTCGAGCCCGGCATGGAGCTGGTGACGCTGAGCGAGGACGCCCAGGGCAAGAGCGTGACCGCGCGATTCGCGCTGATGTTCAGCCAGACGGCAACGTACAAGGAAGGCTGGGGCTGCGTGCTGGAGCCGTGGAAGTAGACGGCGGCAGGCGGCGCGCTATTCGCTCCACCGCTCGGTAGAATCGATCCAGCCACCGCCGATCACGCGCTCGCCCGCATAGATCACCGCGGCCTGGCCCGGCGCGACGCCGTATTCGGGCTGGGTGAAGCGGATCGTCGCGGTGCCGCCTTCGCCGAACGCACCTTCGAGCCGGACCGGGACCGGCTTGGCCATCGAGCGCACCTTGGCCATGAGCGGGCCTTCCGGCAGCGGGCCGATGCGGTTGGTTTCGGTGATCACCGCGCGGCCCACGGCCAGCATCGGGCGCGGGCCGACGAGGACGCGGCGGGTCGGCGCATCGAGGCCGACGACATAGAGCGGTTCGGGCAGGCCGCCGATTTCAAGGCCGCGCCGCTGGCCCACGGTATAGTGGATGATGCCGCGATGGCTCCCCAGCACTTCGCCGGTGGCGGCATGGACGATTTCGCCCGGCGCCTCGCCTTCGGGGCGGACCGCGCGGACGATCCTGGCATAGTCGCCATCGGGCACGAAGCAGATGTCCTGGCTATCGGGCTTGGCGGCAACGACCAGGCCCATCTCTTCGGCCATGCGCCGCGTTTCCGTCTTGGGCAGGCCGCCCAGCGGGAAGCGCAGGTAGGCCAGCTGGTCCTCGGTGGTGCCATAGAGGAAATAGGACTGGTCGCGCGCCGGATCGGCCGCGCGATGCAGTTCCGGGCCATCGGCGCCCATCACGCGGCGCACGTAGTGGCCGGTAGCAAGGCAATCGGCCCCCAGTTCGCGCGCCATGTCGAGCAGGTCGGTGAACTTGGGCCCCATGTTGCAGCGGACGCAGGGGATCGGCGTGCGGCCGTTGAGATAATCGTCGGCAAAGCGTTCGACCACATCTTCGCGGAAGCGCGATTCGTGATCGAACACATAGTGCGCGATGCCCAGCCGGTCGGCCACTGCGCGCGCATCGCGGATATCGTCGCCCGCGCAGCACGCCCCCTTGCGGCCGGTGGCGGCGCCATAATCATAGAGTTGCAGCGTGACGCCGATGACTTCGGCCCCGCTGGCGGCAGCCAGCCCGGCAACCACGGAACTGTCGACTCCGCCAGACATGGCCACGACGATGCGGCGCGCCGAAAGCGGCTCGGCCAGGTCGAATAGGCGCGTATCTGGGGAAGGAGCGATCATTGCCAGCGCCATAGTCGCAATCCGCGCCGAGCGCAAAATCTGCGAGAAATCGACGATATGCGCCTGAAAATGCGACGAACTGTGCGCAAAACGCAATCACTGAACAAAAGGTAAGGGTCGCCTTTACCGGACCTTAGCCATCTCCGGCCTAGAAGGGGCGGCGATGGACATGAGCTTCGAAACTTCCGCCTTTCTGCCGCAGGACGAAATGGCGCCCGGCCTGCGGCCGCTGACGTGGCACGGCCTGTGCGCGCAGATTACCGCGCTGCAGGATCTGCGCCGGTCGATGGCCGCTGATCCAGGCGAAACGGCGACAAATCCTGCGGGCAGTTTCGACGGCGCGACAGCGCGACTCATTGCGACCGGGTTTTCGAACGCTCCGGCGCAGATAGCAATTCGTAAACAGGGCGTTAACCCAACCTCTTCAGCGAATGGAAAACCAATTTTGGCCAGATCGGACGACGCACGAACCGGCGTCTGGACGGGCCCCGCTGAAGCACGAGATTGACATGATCGAAAACCAGAAAATCCGCCCTGCACAAGTAATTGGTCCGCTAGGTGAGCCGTTGACGATCGACAGCTTGCCGCCGCCGTCGACCACCCGTTGGGTGGTGCGCCGCAAGGCCGAGGTCGTGGCCGCAGTCAACGGTGGTCTGCTTACCATCGACGAAGTCTGCGAGCGGTACAGCCTTACGCTGGAAGAATTTGCCTCGTGGCAACGCGCTGTCGACCGTTCCGGGATGCAGGGGCTGCGCGTGACGCGCATCCAGCACTACCGCGATCTTTACGAGCGCCAATTGAAATACTGAGGCTTCCTGCCAGCCCCAAACGACAACGGCCGTTTCCTTCGGGAAGCGGCCGTTGTTCTTTGGGGCATCTGTCGCGTCATCGAACATGGCGGCAAGAGCCTGCAAACCACGCGGTTCCGCGCGGCCGTGTTACAGAATGATACAGGTGCATGAAAGACACGCGCTCCGTTCTGGCGTAAGTCCTTCGTCGAGACTGAATTGCACCTCGTCGGATGGCGGTCTAATAAGGCGTGCCGACCTGCCAAGGTGTCGGGCTACATCCGTGCCAGTGCGTTATGAATGTGACACACCTACTCAAACAAAGGGGCCAGCCTTCGTTGCAATGGGAAAAGCCGCCGATCGGCGAAATTCCAGGGGCCAACGATGGCGGATCAGACGATGAACTACGAAACGACCATTGACGCCGATGGCGCGCTGGCACTGAACGGCCTGGGCGAGGACAGCGAAACCGCGCGCGCCGGCCGTCGGCGCATCTGGATCATCGCTGCGGTGGTCATCGCCGTCTTGATCGGCGCGTGGTATGCGATGCACCGCGGTAGCGCCACCCCGTCCGACGAGGCGGGCGGCGCGCAGGCGCAGGTCGTTTCGATCGTGGTGCCCGGGCAAACCACCATTGCCAACGTGATTTCGGCCAGCGGCACGATTGCCGCCCGCCGTGAAATGCCGGTGGGCGTGGCCGGTGAAGGCGGGCAGGTGGTTCGCGTGTTGGTGGACGCAGGGGATTGGGTCAAGGCAGGGCAGGTCCTGGCCGTGATCGATCGTGCCGTGCAGACGCAGCAGATCGCAAGCCAGGCGGCCAACGTCGAAGTTGCCGCTGCCGATGCGCGGCTGGCACAGGCCAATCTCGATCGCGCGCTGAAGCTGGTAGATCGCGGCTTCATTTCGAAGGCCGATGTCGACCGCCTGACCGCCACGCGTGACGCCGCCGTGGCGCGCGTGAGCGTGGCACGCGCCGGGCTTGGCGAATTGCGTGAGCGCAGCGCCCGGCTGAACATCGTGGCGCCTGCGGCCGGCCTCGTGCTGACCCGCGCCGCCGAACCGGGGCAGATCGTCAGCCCCGGCGCCGGCGTGCTGTTCTCGATGGCCCGCGATGGCCAGATGGAAATGCAGGCGCGCCTGTCGGAGTTCGATCTGGCCCGTTTGTCGGTCGGGTCGAGCGCGGAGGTGACGCCGGTCGGCTCTGACCGCACCTTCAACGGAGAGATCTGGCAACTTTCGCCGACGATCGACCAGACATCGCGCGAGGGCATTGCCCGCATTGCGCTTGCCTACGACAAGGTGCTGCGCCCGGGCGGCTTTGCCAGCGCCAAGCTGCGTTCGGGTACCGTCACCGCACCGCTGCTTCCGGAATCGGCCATCCTGAGCGACGAGAAGGGCTCGTTCGTCTATGTCGTCGGCAACGACAACAAGGTGTCACGCCGCCCGGTCAAGACCGGTGAGGTCAACCAGCGCGGCATTGCCGTGATCGAAGGGCTTTCGGGCAAGGAGCGGATCGTTCTGCGCGCCGGTGGCTTCCTCAATCCGGGTGACAAAGTCCAGCCGGTCGTTGCGAAGTAAGGCCCTGCTATGAACTTCCAGAACATCTCGGCATGGTGCATCCGCAACCCGGTGGTGCCCATCGTCCTGTTCATCGGCCTGACGCTGGCCGGTCTGGTATCGTTCATGCAGATGAAGGTGCAGGATAACCCGGATATCGAGTTTCCGGTGGTCATCGTGCAGATTTCGCAGCCGGGGGCAGCGCCGACCGAGATCGAGAACCAGATCACCCAGCGCGTCGAATCCGCCGTGCGGTCCATCGCCGGGGTCGATACGCTGACGTCGACCGCGTCCGAAGGCAGCAGCCAGACGCAAGTGCAGTTCAAGATCGGCCAGGACATCAACGCCGCGGTCAACGAGGTCAAGAACCAGGTCGACCAGATCCGGTCCGACCTGCCCGAGGGCATTCTCGAGCCGCAGGTGTTCAAGGTCGAGACGTCGTCGAACCCGATTGCCTACTTTGCCGTTGCCGCAGACGACATGACGATCGAGCAGCTGTCGTGGTTCATTGCGGCCGACGACATGACGATGGAGCAGCTGTCGTGGTTCATCGACGATACGATCGCCAAGCGTTTGCTGACGGTTCCGGGCATGGCCGAAGTGAGCCGTTCGGGCGGGGTGAACCGCGAGATCGCGGTGACACTCGACCCCGCGCGCATGAATGCGCTGGGCGTGACGGCGAGCCAGGTCAACGCGGCGCTGCGCCAGGTCAACATTAACGCAGCCGGCGGCAAGACCGAGGTTGCCGGTTCGCGCCAGTCGGTTCGCGTGCTGGGCAATGCCCGGTCGGCATTCGACCTTTCGCAGACCGAGATCCAGCTGTCGGGCAACCGCACCGTGCGTCTGGCCGACGTTGCCGAAGTGCGCGACGCCTACAGCGAGCTGACCTCCATCGCCAAGTTCAACGGCAAGCAGGTCGTGACCTTCTCCATGTCGCGCGCGCGCGGCGAATCCGACGTGTCGGTCTACGAAGGCGCGTTGAAGGAAATGCAGAAGATCGAGAAGGAGCAGGGTGGGAAGATCCATTTCGAACTGCTGTTCACATCGGTCACCTACACCAAGGACCAGTACCGGTCTTCGATGAATGCCATGGTCGAAGGTGCCGTGCTCGCGGTCATCGTGGTGTTCTTCTTCCTGCGCGACTGGCGCGCCACGATCGTGTCGGCCATCGCCATCCCGCTCTCGTCGATCCCCACGTTCTGGGTGCTCGACCTGATGGGCTTCACGCTGAACCAGATGTCGCTGCTGGCGCTGGGCCTTGTGGCGGGTGTGCTGGTCGACGATGCGATCGTGGAAATCGAGAATATCGTGCGACACATGCGCATGGGCAAGACCGCGTTCCAGGCGTCCATCGATGCTGCCGACGAAATCGGCCTGGCGGTCGTGGCCACGACCTTCTCGATCGTTGCGGTGTTCTTCCCGGTGGCCCTGATGCCTGGGGTTTCCGGCCAGTTCTTCAAGAACTTCGGCATGACCGTGGTGATCTCGGTGCTGTTCTCGCTGCTCGTGGCGCGCATGATCACGCCGATGGTCGCTGCCTACTTCCTGAAGGCGCATGGCGAGGCCGAGCACGGCGGCGGGCCGTGGATGGACAAGTACATGAAGGTGCTGAGCTGGTCGCTCGATACCTCGAAGGCCAAGGCCTATCGCGCCGAGCATCCGCGCCGCCGGTTCCTGGCGCGGTTGCGTGACCACCGCCTGTGGATGATGGGCGTGGGCTTCATCGCACTGTTGCTGACGCTGGCGATGTTCGTCCTGATCCCGTCGCAGTTCTTCCCCGATACCGACAGCGATTCCAGCACGGTGACGATCGAGATGGTGCCGGGTACGACCCTGCAGCAGACCGAACGCAAGGTTGCCGAGATCGTTGCCCTGATTGGAAGCCAGAAGGAAGTGGAATCGCAGCTCGCCTCGGTGCGCGAGGCGCGGGCCAGCATCTATGTCAATCTGCACAAGGACCGCGAACGGTCCAGCCTGGTGTTCGAGCGTGAACTGACCCCGCAGTTGCAGAAGATATCCGACGTTCGCGCGAACTTCCAGGCGCAGGGTCCGGGCGGGCCTGGTGGTGGGTCGGGGCGGCCGATCAGCATCATGCTGGCCGGGTCCAATCCCGACACGCTGCAGCAGACCGCGCAGACGCTGGTCGACGAGATGAGCAAGCTTCCCAACGTGGTTGCCCCGCGCATCAGCGCCGACTTGCGCCGTCCCGAAGTGATCATCAAGCCGCGGCTCGACCTTGCCGCCAACCTTGGCATCACCACCCAGACGCTGAGCCAGGTGATCCGCATCGCAACGCAGGGCGAGATCGACCAGAACAGCGCAAAGTTCTCGCTGTCTGACCGGCAGGTGCCCATCCGGGTCAAGCTGCCCGAGGACTCGCGGCGCGATCTGTCGGTAATCGAGAACCTGCCGGTGCCCACCGCCACGGGGGGATCGGTGCCGCTGTCACGCGTGGCCGAGATCGGCTTCGGATCGGGGCCGACGCAGATCCAGCGCTATAACCAGAGCCGCCGCGTGTTCGTCGGCGCCGACCTGCCGCCGGGCGTTGTGAAGGGCGATGCGATGGCCGCGATCATGAAGCTGCCGATCATGCAGAACCTGCCGCAAGGCGTTTCGAACACGGCGGCGGGCGAAGACAAGTTCCAGGCAGAAATGCTGAACAACTTCGTGATTGCGGTGGCCGCGGGCATCCTGCTGGTGTTCTCGGTGCTGGTACTGCTCTATCGCCGGTTCATTTCGCCGCTGGTCAACATGGGGTCGCTGTTCCTGGCGCCGCTGGGCGGCCTGATCGCGATCTGGCTGGTGGGCCAGTCGCTGTCGCTGCCGGTGTTCATCGGCATCCTGATGCTGTTCGGCATCGTGGCGAAGAATTCGATCCTGCTGATCGACTTCGCGATCGAGGAGATGGCGACCGGCAAGGCCAAGCTCGACGCGATCACCGAGGCGGGCCACAAGCGCGCCCAGCCGATCATCATGACCACGGTCGCGATGGTTGCAGGCATGATCCCGACAGCGGTTTCGATCGGTGGCGATGGCGGCTGGCGCGCGCCGATGGGCATCGTCGTGATCGGCGGCCTGACGCTGTCCACCGCGCTGACGCTGCTGATCGTGCCGGCCGGGTTCAGCCTGGCAGACGGCCTGGAAAAGCGGATCGGCCCTTGGCTTGCCCGCAACATCCTGGGGCGTGAGGCCAAGCCGGCGACCGTGGCGGCACATGGACCGGCCGCCCATGGCCAGCCGCCGCACGGATCGGCACCGGCGGCTCCGCCGGCAGGGCAGCGGAACGAACCGCAGCACGAGGCATTCCCAGCGGAGTGACCGCTGAAACCCCAGAGCCTGCCGCAACGCCCGTTCCGGCCAAGCAGACCGGCAGCCGCCATGGCTCCAGATGTGCCTTTCCCTTGCGCCAGGCCGGGGTGACGGACCGGGCCCGGCGCATGCGGATCGTGGCGACGTGCCTGCTGCTGGCAATGGCTGCCATCTATGTCGTGACGCGGCGCTACGAAGGCCTGCACCCGGCATGGGGATATGTCCGGGCCTTTGCCGAGGCGGCGATGGTCGGCGGCCTGGCAGACTGGTTTGCGGTGACCGCGCTGTTCCGGCACCCGCTGGGCGTGCCGATCCCGCACACCGCGATCATCCCGGAAAACAAGGACCGCATCGCCGACACCATGGCCGCGTTCCTGCAGAGCAACTTCCTGACGCCCGCGGTGGTCGCCCGGCGCATGGGCGCGGTCAATGCAGCGGCGGCAGCCGGCGCGTTCCTGGCCGATCCGCGCACCGGCGAAAGCCGCCTGCGCGATGGCGCGGCCGGGCTGGTTGCCGATGTGCTGGAATCGCTGGACCCCGAAAAGCTGGGCGGGCTGGCCAAGGGCGCATTGCGCGGACAGCTCGAGAAGTTCGAGCTTTCGCCCTTGCTGGGCCAGCTGCTGGGCGCGGCGATTGCCGACGGGCGGCACATGGCGGTCATCGAAAGCCTGATCCGCAAGGCCGCAGAAACGCTCGAGGCCAACGAGGCTCTGATCCAGGCCACGATCCACGAGCGCGCCAACGCCATCCTGCGCTGGACCGGGCTCGACGAGAGACTGGCCAACGGCATTCTTGACGGGCTATACAAGCTGCTGGCCGAGACGCTGGTGGTGCCGGACCATCCCCTGCGCCGCAAGATCGAGGACGGACTGCACACGCTCGCGCACGATCTCGTGCACGATCCAGAAACGCGGGCGAAGGTCGAGGCGCTGAAGCAGGAGGTCCTGGCCAATCCCGCCTTTGCCCGGTGGCTCGATGCCTTGTGGGAACGCGGCCGTGGCCGGCTGCTGGTGATGGTGCGCAATCCGCAAGGCGCGATCACCGGCAAGGTCGGGGCGAGCCTTGCCGAGCTGGGCAAAGCGCTCAAGCGCGACGTGCGGTTGCAGCGCGTGGTCAACCGGTTTGTCCGCCGCACGATGGTTGGCGTGTCGACGCGCTATGGCGCGCAGATCGTGCGCCTGGTGTCGGAAACCGTGAAGCGCTGGGACGCGCGCACGGTGACCGACCGGATCGAGGGCGCTGTGGGGCGTGACTTGCAGTTCATCCGCATAAACGGCACGCTGGTGGGCGGGCTGGTCGGCCTGCTGCTGCACATCGTGGACGTGACATTATGATCGAAAGGCTTGAGACGGATCGCCTCGTCCTGCGGCTGCCGCAACGCGATGATTATCTGATCCTGCGCGACCTTGTGGCCGATCCCGAGGTGCATCGGTTTCTCGGCCCGCAGCCACAGCACCCTACGCCCGACATGTTCGGCCGTGCCATGCGCGGAGCCGGATCGTGGTTTCTCCACGGCTACGGCCTGTTCCTCGCCTTCGAGAGGCACGGCGGGTCTTTCGTGGGCCAACTCGGCGTGTTCCATACGCTGCGCGGATTTGGCAAGGGGCTGGACGATACCGCCGAAGCCGGATGGATCGTCGCGCGCGAACATTGGGGCAAGGGCTATGCCGAGGAAGGCATGCGCGCGGCGCTGGACTGGTTCGACAAGGCCCACGGTCAGCGCAGGATCGCCTGCATGATCGAGCCGGGCAACGATGCCTCTTTCCGATTGGCAGCAAAGCTCGGTTTCGTCGGATATGGCGAACATGTGCTTGATGACGGCGCAACGGTTCATCTGCTGGAACGACTGCGCTGAACCCAGCGTCAGAGCTGCATCGGTGCGGCGGATCCAGAGCATGAAAAAGGGCCGGAAGGAGTGATCCTTCCGGCCCTTTAGCATTCAACGGTTCGCGTGAGCAGAACGATGGTTGGACCTTAGAAGTCCATGCCACCCATTCCGCCCATGCCACCGCCCATCGGCGGCATTGCGGGCTTGTCGTCCGGCTTGTCGCTGATCGCGGCTTCGGTCGTGATCAGCAGGCCCGAGACCGAGGCAGCGTCCTGCAGGGCCGTACGCACGACCTTGGTCGGGTCGATCACGCCAGCGGCCTTGAGGTTTTCGTAAACGTCGGTCGAGGCGTTGAAGCCCTGGTTCTCGTCGTTTTCGCGCAGCAGGTTGCCCGCAACGACCGCACCATCATGGCCGGCGTTCGTGGCGATCTGGCGCAGCGGTGCCTGGATGGCGCGGCGGACGATGTCGATGCCCTTGGTCTGGTCGTCGTTTGCACCCTTGAGGCCTTCGAGAGCCTTGGTTGCATAGAGCAGAGCGGTGCCGCCACCGGGGACGATGCCTTCTTCGACAGCAGCGCGGGTAGCGTGCAGCGCGTCATCGACGCGATCCTTGCGCTCCTTCACTTCGACTTCGGTAGCACCGCCAACCTTGATCACGGCAACGCCGCCAGCGAGCTTGGCCAGGCGTTCCTGCAGCTTTTCGCGGTCGTAGTCCGAAGTGGTCACTTCGATCTGCGCACGGATTTGCTCGACGCGAGCCTTGATCTCTTCGGCCGAACCTGCGCCGTCGACGATCGTGGTGTTGTCCTTGTCGATGGTGACCTTCTTGGCCTGGCCCAGCATACCGAGCGTGACGCTCTCAAGCTTGATGCCGAGGTCTTCGGAGATCATCTCGCCAGCGGTCAGCGTGGCGATATCGCCCAGCATTGCCTTGCGACGATCGCCGAAGCCCGGTGCCTTGACGGCAGCGATCTTGAGGCCACCGCGGAGCTTGTTGACCACGAGCGTTGCGAGCGCTTCGCCTTCGATGTCTTCGGCGATGATCAGCAGCGGACGGCCCGACTGCACGACCGCTTCGAGGATCGGCAGCATCGCCTGGAGCGACGACAGCTTCTTCTCGTGGATCAGGATGTACGGGTTCTCGAGTTCGACCGTCATCTTGTCCGGGTTGGTGATGAAGTAGGGCGACAGGTAGCCGCGGTCGAACTGCATGCCCTCGACGACATCGAGTTCGAATTCGAGGCCCTTGGCCTCTTCCACGGTGATCACGCCTTCCTTGCCGACCTTTTCCATGGCTTCGGCGATCTTGTTGCCGACTTCGGCATCGCCATTGGCGGAAATGATGCCGACCTGCGCGATTTCAGACGAACCGGTGACCGGGGTCGAACGCGACTTCAGGTTTTCGACGACCTTGGACACGGCGATATCGATGCCGCGCTTCAGGTCCATCGGGTTCATGCCGGCGGCCACGTTCTTGGCGCCCTCGCGGACGACGTTGGCCTTCGAGGCCACTTCGCGCAGCATCTGCGCGCCCATGTTCTCGAACTTGTCCTTGAGTTCGATTTCCTTTGCGACGGTGACGCCGTCCTTGGTGATGCGCGGTGCGCCGAAGCTCTTGTCGATCACGACGTTGCGGCCCTTGGGGCCCAGCGTGACCTTTACGGCGTCAGCGAGAATGTCGACGCCGCGCAGAATGCGTTCACGAGCGTCGCGGCCGAACTTTACGTCCTTGGCTGCCATGTTGATTTCCTTTGAAGAATTGAGTTGGAAAGGCGGAAAGCCCGGGTGATCAGCCGATCACGCCGAGAATGTCCGATTCCTTCATGATCAGCAGGTCTTCGCCGCCAACCTTGACTTCGGTGCCGGACCACTTGCCGAACAGGACGCGGTCACCGACCTTGACGTCCATCGGGGTGATCGTGCCGTTTTCGGCGCGGGCGCCGGTGCCGACGGCAACGATTTCGCCCTCGGCGGGCTTTTCCTTGGCGCTGTCGGGGATGATGATCCCGCCAGCAGTCTTTTCCTCGGCTTCGACGCGGCGTACCAGCACGCGATCGTGCAACGGACGGAATGACATGGGTTTTCTCCCTCTTCCATACTAAAAAATGGGGCTTGGCACTCTCAGGGGGAGAGTGCCAGCGAGCGGGATATGGTCACCGGCAAGTGGGGCGTCAATGGGTGTGGCGCAGATTCTTTTCACGCAGATGAACGATCGCGCGGAACATTCAGTCCCAGGCAGGCAGGAGGCCCAGCCGCGTCCGCCGGCTCCACCGCCACAGCAGCAGGCCCGCCACGAAGACCAGCCCGACGAGCAAGCCGATCCAGACGCCAAGGCCGCCGACAGCGGTGAACAGGCCCAGAAACAGCGCGGTTCCGACGCCCGGCACCCAATAGCCGAAGATCGCGATCAGCATCGGCACCCGCGTATCCTGAAGCCCGCGCAACATTCCCGCGCCAACGGCCTGTGCGCCATCGAACAGCTGGAAGGCGGCAGCCACGACCATGTATTGCAGGGCCAGTTGCACCATGCGCGCGTTCTCGGGCGCGGCGGGATCGATGTAGAGGCGCAGCAGCTGGCCCGGGAATGCCAGCATGATCCCTGCGGAAATCACCATGAAGCCGATGCCCAGCTGCGTGGCGACCCTTCCGGCAAGGGCAATCGCAGCGCTGTCCCGCGCGCCGAAGGCCAGGCCGACGCGGATCGTTGCGGCCTGGCCGACACCGAACGGCACCTGAAAGGCGATGGCGGCAAACTGCAGCGCCAACGTGTGCGCGGCCAGCTCGACCTCGCCGATGCGGCCCATCACGAAAGCGGCGCCGTTGAACATGCCCGCTTCGGCGATGATCGTCCCGCAGATCGGCAGGCCGATGCGCAGAACATCGGCAAAGCGCTTCCATTCGGGCTTCCACCAGCGGCCGAGCAGGCGATAGCGGTGCAAGCGGCGGTCGAAGCGGATCACCAGCATGAATGCGGCAAGCATCGCGCTGCTGGTGATGACGCTGGATATGGCCGAGCCTTGCAGCCCGAGTTCGGGCGCGCCCAGATTGCCGAACACGAACACCCAGTTGCCCAGCGCGTTGACGGCCACGGCCATGCCGGTGATCGCCGTGCCGATGCCCGGGCGGCCAAGCGTTGCCACCACGGTGCGCAGCAATGCGGCCATGACCGCAGGGATCGCGGCAAGGCTCAACACCGCAAGGAACGGGATGGCGCGCGCGATGACGCCGGGATCCTGGCCCGTGATGCGCATCAACGGTCCGCCAAGAAAGCACACCCCGATCGCCACCAGCGATGCGAGCAGCCCGACCCAGCCGGTCATGCGCACGGTGCGGCGCACTTCGCGCACGGCATGGCGGCGGCGGCCCAGTTCGGCGGCGATCAGCGGCGATGCCGCGCCGACCAGCCCGGTCATCGACCAGATCAGCAGCCCGAACAGCGAAACCGAGAGCGACGAGGCCGCCAGCGCCTCGGGACCGAGCCGCGCGACGAACACGACATCGACCGCGAATACCGCCATCTGCAGCAGGTTGGCACCAACCAGCGGCGCGGCGAGGCGAAGCATCGCGCGCATTTCGTCGGTCCAGCGGTGGGGCGGTTTCTCGACCATGGCGGGGGCGGCATAGGTTGTGCGAGGCGGCAAGGGAAGCTGAATGTCCGGCCATCCCGATCGCCGGCTGCCAAAGTGTCTCGCTGTTGCGCGGCCTGTCACAAAACGTGTCCCGCCGGCCATGCCTGTTGACCGTATTGCCGCGCGGTGACAGCCTGACCATTATGGACAGAGTCGTAGACAGGACGCTGAAGGCACGGGGAAGCCATGTCTCCCACCGCGCCGCGCATGAGCGGCAAGCGTCTGGCTTATTGAGCAAATTTCGCGAAAGCCTGCAGGATTACCGGAGCCACGGGCCAAACCTTTCGCGGCTTGCGGTACGAGCAGCGACGCTCCTGCTGGTGCTTGCCGCGGTCCAGGCCGTGGCCAGCATGGCCTTTTACAATGTCATCGACAAGGAGACCCTGCGCGAGGATCATGCCCGGCGCGTGGCCGAACTGCTGGTGGTGAGCAACCGCCTGCATGAACTGGCTCCCGAAGAGCTTGGCCGCACGATGAGCACCAGCCATCTGGAAGTGGAACTGGCCGAGGCGCCGCGTGCCATTTCGGGCACCAGCGAGGAAATGGTCGACGATATCCATAGCCATATTCTGCACTGGGAGCCGACGCTGGCGGGCAAGCGGCTGGTGCTGGGGCTGGAGCCGTCACGCTTTGGCTACGGCAATCTGGTCGGCGCAATGCAGCTGTCCGACGGGCACTGGCTCAACTTCCGCTCGCTCGATGTGACCTCGGGCTGGCCGATCGCGTTGCGCGCCACGGTGCTGACGCTGATTACCGCGGTGGTCGGCTTTACCTTGGCGTTGTGGTCCTTGCGCATCATCACGCGTCCTCTGCGCGAACTTACCGATGCGGCCGATGCCATCGGGCAGGGCATGGTGGTGCCGGTGCAGGAAAGCGGCCCGGACGATCTGCGCACGCTGGCCCGGTCGATGAACGGGATGCAGGCGCGCATCGCGGCAACCATGGAAGACCAGGCCCGCTCGTTCGAGGCGATCAGCCACGATCTGCGCACGCCGCTGTCGCGCGTGACCATCGCCGCCGACCTGATCGACGATGCCGAAATCGCAGGGCTCGTGCGCGAAAGCACGCAGGAGATGGAAGCGATGCTGATGTCGTTGCAGCAATATCTGCGCGCGCAGCATATCGCCACCGAGCCGACGATGATGGACCTGGGCCTTGCCATCACCGATCTGGGGCAGGGCGTGTATCGCGACAAGGTGGCGGTCGACGTGGCGCCCGGCGCGGTGGTGCGAACCTGGCGCGAGCCCTTGTTGCTGGCGCTGCATCCGCTGATCGAAAATGCCGTGCACCACGGCGGCAAGGCGCGCATCGCGGTGCGGCCGGACGGCGACGGACGCTGGCAGGTGATCGTCAGCGACTCCGGCCCCGGCATTCCCGAAGACCAGTACGAACGCATTCTGGCGCCGTTCTACCGCATCGACGAGGCCCGGGCGCGCGATACGGCAGGCTTCGGCCTTGGCATTCCCACCGCGCACCGCCTGCTGCAGCGCTTTGGCGGCGGACTGTCCTTTGCCCGTGCGGCCGGGGGCGGGCTGCAGGTGACGGTGACGGTGCCGGTGGCGGCAGAGCCGGCCTGACTTCGCACCAAACTGCACACCCACGCTGCACACAGGGCGCGGCGGGCAAACGAAAAAGGGCGGAGCCAAAGCCCCGCCCTTCCCATCCGCGAGCGCTTCAAGACACCCGCGAAACTTGTTTGAATCCCCGCCTTCGCGGGGATGCCGGTCTGCGAAGCCTTGCGGCTCCGCATGCCGTCACTTGATTTCGACGGTGCCGCCGGCTTCTTCGATCTTCTTCTTGATGTCTTCGGCTTCAGCCTTCGACACGCCTTCCTTCACAGCCTTGGGAGCTGCTTCGACAAGGGCCTTGGCTTCGGTCAGGCCGAGAGCGGTGATGGCGCGGACTTCCTTGATGACCTGGATCTTCTTGCCACCGTCGCCGGTGAGGATCACGTCAAATTCGGTCTTTTCCTCAACGGCTTCAGCAGCTGCACCAGCAGGGGCAGCGGCAACAGCGACAGCAGCAGCGGCGGAAACGCCCCATGCTTCTTCGAGAGCCTTGGCAAGGTCAGCGGCTTCAAGAACGGTCAGCTTCGACAGTTCAGCAACGAGATTGGCGATATCGGCCATGGTATTTCACTCCTGATTTAATGGTGCCTGCGCGCCCGTGTGGCGCGGCAGACGCAAATCGAACGATCAGTCTTATGCGGCTTCCTTGGCGTAGGCACCGAAGACGCGGGCCAGCTTGGCTGCCGGAGCAGTGGTAAGCTGGGCGATCTTCGTGGCCGGGGCCTGGATGAGACCGATGAGCGTGCCACGCAGTTCATCGAGGCTCGGCATCGTGGCAAGTGCCTTGATTCCGGCTTCGTTGAGGACCTGCGTTCCCATTGCACCACCGACGATTTCGATCTTGTCGGTGGTCTTGGCGAACTCGACCACGGCCTTGGCGGCAGCGATCGGATCGGCGGACGCTGCGATTGCGGTCGGCCCGGTGAACAGATCACCCAGACCTTCGTAATCGGTGCCCGCGATGGCAAGCTTGGCAAGACTGTTCTTCGCAACCTTGTAAGTCGCGCCAGCTTCGCGGATCTTGTTGCGCAAGGCGGAGGACTGGGCCACCGTCATGCCGAGGTTGCGGGTAATGACCACCGCGCCGGCCTCGTTGAAGACACCGCTCAGGAAGGCGACCGAATCGGCTTTCTGCGAACGATCCATGCCTAACTCCTTCACATGTGATTGCACGGCGGAACCCGGGCAATCGGCTACGTTGTCGATGGCCCGAAGGCCACCGGCGAGTCCGTGACAAGGGAAGGAGATGCGCCGAAACCGAAGTTTCCGTGCGCGGAGGGCACCACGGTCCGGCAAGGGACGTCAGGAGCCTGAAACTCTTTTCCCCGTCTAGGCTGGAAATTAAGTGCAGGCAGATCCTGCACACCAACTGTCTCGGACGGATGATCGGCGCGCATTGCTGCCTGCCGCGCCGCCCGCGCCTGCACCGGCTGAAAACGCCAGCGCTGGCGTGACG
>JAPLPG010000038.1:0-3605 GCA_026400375.1 Novosphingobium sp.
AGCAATGATCCGCTCTGGCCTTATAGGACGGTCCATCCTCGCATCCCGCTCGCCGGAATTGCATGAGAAGGAGGCAAAGGCGCAGGGCCTCGCCCTAAGTTACGAGCTGATTGACTTCACGGACAGAGGCTGGCCCGACAGCGCGCTGCCTGTCGTGCTTGCTCGCCTTGCTGCCGATGGTTTCAGCGGCTTCAACGTTACCTACCCGTTCAAGCAGGCGATAGTGCCGTTGCTCGATGAGCTGGACGAGAGTGCGGTGGCCGTTGGCGCCGTCAACACGGTGGCGGTCCGGAATGGCAAGCTGATCGGGTACAACACCGACATGGCCGGGTTTCGCGACTCACTGGTCGAAAACCTGCCGGATGCTAGGCTGGGACGCGTCATCCAGTTTGGCGCAGGCGGTGCGGGGTCTGCTGTCGCCTGCGCGTTGCTGTCGCTCGGCGTCGGTCATCTCGCACTGGTCGACGTTGACGAAGGACGGGTACAGACGCTGGCCAGCGATCTGGCAGGCCGGTTTCCGCTTGCACAGATAAGTGTAAGCCGCCCTGAAACGGTCGATATCCCAAGCGCAGACGGCATCGTCAACGCAACCCCGATCGGCATGATGGGCAAGCCGGGCATGCCTCTCGCACCCGATAGCATTCATCCCCTTCAGTGGGTCGTCGACATAATCTACTTCCCCCCAGAGACCGAGCTCTTGCGCACGGCGAGGCAGCGGGGCTGCAAGACTTTGAACGGGATCGGCATGGTCGTAGGCCAGGCCGCGCGCGCTTTCGAGATCATCACCGGCCAAGCGGCAGACGCGCGTCGGATGGCTGTCAGCCTTGCTTAAACGGCAGACGGCACCATTGACCGTGGCAGTGAGGTCCGGAAAGAACGGGGCTGGAACACCGCGCCGCCGACGGTGATCGTTTCGGAATGGTGATTGGCGCTGCCCAAGCGGGTCCTTGGCCGAGCTGTCTGGCGACTTGATCAACCGCGCAGGGTCCGCCTGCGCTATGGCTCGGCGATCGTCATCTTATGGATTGCCCGTATGACAGAGCGTGCACGCGTGGCTCACGCCATCGCTTTGCGCACGTGGTCAGGCGTAAGCGGGATGGCGCGGATGGGCCTTCCCGTTGCGTCCATGACCGCCGCCGCGATGGCTGGCGAGGCCAGAGCGTTGGCGCTTTCCGAGCCCTGGCCATAGTTGCCCGCGCTGTGGTTGTCGGTGATGACAACCTTCAGCTCGGGCATCTGCGCCATCGTGAGGATTGGATAGTTGCTCCAGTCGGTGGCCGTGACCGCGCCTTTGTCGAAGGTCAGTTCCTCGTGCAGCGCCTGGCTTACGCCCATCAGCGAGCCAGCCTGGATCTGGCGGCGCAACTGGAGCGGGTTGATTACTATGCCCACGTCCGCCACGATCGTCATGCGCTCCACTTTCACCTCGCCGCTTGCCGGGACCACGCTCACCTGCGCGGCGCAGGCCCAATAGCCGTTGTCGCGCAGCATGATCGAAACGCCCTGTCCCTTTACCGGTTCATTGCCCCGGTTTCGCGCTTGCGGCGATGGCGACGGGCGGGATTCCCAGCCTGCTTCGGCCCGCAAACGTTCGAGGATCGCCACGAAACGCGGATCGCTGACATGGTCCAAGCGGAATTGCAGCGGGTCCTTGCCCGCCAGCATGGCCGCTTCGCTGATAGCCATTTCGCGCGGGCAATTCTGCTGGAACTGGATCGGCGTGCGCATGGAATGGCTGCGCAGGCCAATGGCAGGGGCCGCACTGTCCTGGCCGGGGTGCGGGCATCCCTGTGCAGTTTCCCTTACTGCCGGCACAGCGCCATAGACCCATGTGTCGGCGTTGCTCAGCACGGTGCTCTGGAAGCCGTAGCTGGTATCGGCCGAAGGGGCGGGGATCACAGGCAAGCCCGCGAGCATTGCGCCGAGCAGACGATCATCCTGCATGCCGGGTCCGACATGGCTTGCCTCATAGGCCGCTATCTTGCCGGCATCGTCGATCGCGATACGGATATCGGCGATCATCGGGGAAGATTGCGTCGACCATTGCATGTCGTCCGCACGCATCCATTGCACGCGCACTGGCCGACCGAGCTTGCGCGAGAGCAGGACCGCCTCGTCCTCGCTGCCGGCGCTGCCGCCGTTGGACCGGCCATAATGTCCCGCGCCGGGATACGTGCGCACCACCACCTTGTCTTCATCGCTGCCAAGCATCAGCGCGATCATCCGCCGCAAATGCTGCGGGTTCTGGCTGTGGGTGTGCAGCCAGACCGAACCGTCGGCACGGTAATCGGCAAGGCTGACCATCGGGCTGATCGGGGCATGCTTCTGATAGGGCATGACGTAGCTGGCGTGGTGTTCCCGCACGGTCTTGATCCGCGACGCATCGCCTTTGTTGGCACGGCCTTCACGCGCGGGCGTTGCCGTTTTCGTACCGGCTGCGCGCAGGTAGTCGGCCAGATTCCCGCTGCCGGGCAAGCCTTCCCACTTCGACCATTCGCACCCTGCCGCCACCGCCTGCGCTGCCTGCACCGCTTCCCATTCGTCAGGAGAGACCACGGCGAGCAGGTTACCGATCCGCACCAGCTGCGCACCGGGGAACTGCTTGCCATCGAGTTTGCCGGGGGCGATCAGGACCGATCCGAGCGTTGCGGGATGGATCGTGCGGGCATGGAGCATTCCGGGCAGCGTCACATCGCCGACCCACACGGTCTGGCCCGTAACCTTGGGCGGTATTGATGGATTGAGCACCGGCCTGCCGACGATCGCATAATCCTTTACCGGCTTCAGTGGCGGATTGGCATCCACACGCAAGCCCATGGGCATGGTGAGGTCACCGGCGAGCGGGATGACCAGTTGCAAGCTCTCACCCTTCAGCAGATCGCCATAGCTGATCGCCTTGCCCCCGCCGGCAATCACACCATCGCGCACGTTCAGATCGGCGCGCGGGACCGCAAGGCGCCTGGCGGCAAGCTCCAGCGCAGCCTCGCGCATCAATGCGGCAACCTTGCGCAGGTTCTGGCCATAGCGCAGCAGGCCAAAGGTTCCCCCGCCGTCGGGCGTGCGATCGGTATCGCCAGAGATGACCTCGGTCATCGCCTCAAGCGGTACGCAAAGTTCCTCGGCCACAATCTGCCGATAGGCGGTGTAGATCGTGCTCTGCCCAAAATCGCATTTGCCGGTGTGCAGCAGGACCGTGTTGTCGGCCCGGATATCGATCCATCCTTGGACGGTAGCGGCGGAACCTGACTTCGCCGATCCAGCGATCGCCGGTGCCTGGGCAATGGCGCTGCGGCCGCCCATGACAAAGACCGCCGCCAGAGCGCCGCCTGCGGCCATGAAGCCGCGACGGCTTACGCCGGTGAGCCGGGCACCATGGACGCTGATGTCATAGACGGTCGAACTGCCGGAACCGGCGCGGGATGCGGTCATTGCGTGGTTCCTTGTGCCATGAGCCGGGCGGCACGATGCGCACCTTCAAGAATGGCGGCATAGCTGCCACAGCGACACAGATGGGGTGATGGACCTGACGTGGTCAGCGCATCGGTTATGTCCTGATCCGTCGGCTTCGGATTGGCTTCAAGAAGTTCGGTCACCTTGATCATCAT
>JAPLPG010000038.1:3614-7933 GCA_026400375.1 Novosphingobium sp.
ATCATGCCGAACTGGCAGATGCCGCATTGCGGCACCTGCTCGTCGATCCACGCCTGTTGCACGGGATGCAGCACACCCGCCTCGGCGCGAGGATTCTGGCTGGCCCATCGCTGCGCCAGACCATCGACGGTCGTTACCGGCTTGCCCTCCAGCGCAGAGATCGGCGTCACGCAGGCGCGGATTTCCTCGTCGCCCAGCAAGACCGAACAGGCCCCGCACTGGGCGAGGCCGCAGCCGAACTTGACCCCCATCACACCCAGCTCGTTGCGCAGGACATAGAGCAGGGGCGTGTCGGGCGACGCCGTCACTTTGCGTGTCTGGCCGTTGACGACGATTTCGGTCATGTCAGGGGTTCCTTTTCCTGCCTGCCAGTTGCCGTGCCTGTCAAAGGCCGGTTGCTGCCTCGCCCGCCGGGGTATAGCGCGCGCCTTCCACGCTGACGGATGCCAGCAGTTCCTCGATCTCGGCAAGGTCTGCCGGTGACAGGACGATGTCTGCCGCGCCAAGGTTCTCCTCAAGCCGGTGCAACTTGGTCGTCCCCGGAATCGGCACGATGAAAGGCGCCTTTGCCAGCAACCAGGCCAGCGCGATCTGCGCTGGCGTTGCGTTCCGGTCGGCAGCAATCTTCCTTATCAGGTCCAGCAGTTGCAGATTGTGCGCGAAGGCTTCGGCCTGGAAGCGGGGCAAGGTGCCGCGAAAATCTCCCTCTGCCACCTGTTCGGCGCTGGCGATCCCGCCGGCAAGGAAGCCTTTGCCCAGCGGCGAATAGGGAACCAGTCCGATGCCAAGTTCATGGCAGGCATCGAGAATGCCGTTGGTTTCCACCTGGCGCGTCCACAGCGAATACTCGTTCTGCAGCGCGGCAACCGGCTGCACCGCGTGGGCGCGGCGCACCGTGGCTGCAGCCGGTTCCGACATGCCGAAGTGCTTCACCTTGCCTTCGGCGATCAGGTCGCGCACCGTTCCGGCGACGTCCTCGATCGGCACCTTGGGATCGACGCGGTGCTGATAGAACAGGTCGATCGCGTCCACGCGCAACCGCTTGAGCGAGGCTTCGCAAACGCGGCGGATCTGTTCGGGACGGCTGTCAACGCCCCGCATCGCGCCGGTATCGACGTCGATATTGAACCCGAACTTCGTCGCGATGACGGCCTTGCCCCGGAATGGCTGCAGCGCTTCGCCGACCATGTCCTCATTGGTCCAGGGGCCATAGACTTCAGCGGTATCGAAGAAGGTCACGCCACGGTCGAAGGCAGCGCGGATCATGGCAATGCCATCGGCACGCGAAAGCTTGCTGTTGTAGCCGAAATCAATGCCCATGCAGCCATAGCCGAGCGCGGAAACAGTAAGGCCGGAGTGGCCGAGTTGACGGTTCTGCATCAGTCAATTCCTTCTGAAATGGCTTAGCCCGGCAGCGAGATCTTGCCGCCGAACATGGCGGCGATCACGCCTCCGTCGATAAGCAGGTCTGTCCCGGTAACGAATCCGGCATGCGGACCCAGCAGCCACGAACAGGCCTGTGCGATCTCTTCAGCCGGAGCCATGCGGCCTGCAGTCGAGGCGCTGATCATCGCCCGATAGCCGTCGCCGATCGGCGAGTTCAGCTCGTGCAGGGCCAGAGGGGTGACGACAATGCCGGGGCTGATCGCGTTCACGCGCGCACCTTTTGCTCCCCAGCTCATCGCCGCCGCGCGCACACGCAGGGCATTGGCCCGCTTGGCGATGCAATAGGCAACCATCGAATCCGGCACCGATTGCGCATCGAGGAAAGGCAAGGCCAGCAACTCGTCAGCCGGCGTGAAGGCCAGCGCCTGTTCCTGTTCCATGGGCAAGGGCGGCAGCATGTGTCCGGCCATGCTGGACACGATCAAGCCTGCCCCGGCTGGTGCAATCGCGCGTTCGAAGACCTCGAAGACAAGCGCGCTGCCATAAAGATCGACTTCGAGCACGCGCCTTGGGCCGGCCATGTTTGGTGAAACGCCTGCCGTGTTGACCACTTGCGTCACCGCCCCGAGCGAGGCCGCCTTCGCCGCAAGCGCTTCGAGCGAGGAACGCCGGGTCGTATCGGCTTCCTGCGCGACCACCGCAAACCCGGATGCAGCAAGACGCGAGGCGGCTGCGTCAAGGACGTCCGGGTTGCAATCGGCGAGCACGAGCGTGCGGCCAATACCCTGCGCGCGGGCGATAGCCTCCCCGATGCCTCCTGCGCCGATCACGACCACAACGTCCATATCTGGTGCCTTTTATCCATGCGCTGCGTGCGAGGGCGCGCTTTCGAAGTCGACGATAGACCAGAAAGCTATCTACAGTTAGACGGGTATTTCTGCATGAACCTATATCGTTTCGAGATAAATGATGCGCGATGAGCTTGGCGATCTGGCAACGTTCCTTGTGGTGGCCGAGGAGCGCAGCTTTACCCGTGCCGCCGCGCGCCTTGGCACATCGCAGTCGGCCGTCAGCAACGCCGTACGGCGGCTTGAAGCGCATCTTGATCTCAAGCTGCTGGCGCGAACCACGCGCAGCGTCAACGCGACCGAAGCCGGCGAGCAGTTGCTGGCCACCTTGCGCCCGGCGCTTGGGGATATCCGCAGCCAGCTAGCCTCGCTTGCCAGTCTTCGGGCAGCGCCATCCGGCCTCGTGCGCATCAGCACCAGCCGCCATGCCGCCGAAACCGTGCTGTGGCCGGCGATTGATGCGATGATGTCGCGCTATCCCGACATCCAGGTGGAACTGTCAATCGATGGCGCACTGACGAATATCGTGGCGGATCGCTTCGATGCGGGGGTCAGACTGGGCGAAAGCGTTGAAAAGGACATGATCGCATTGCGCATCGGGCCGGACTTGCGCATGGCCGCGGTGGCCGCGCCTGGCTATCTTGCGGCGCGGACTATCCCGCTCCATCCGCGTGACCTGACAGACCATCGCTGCATCAACTTGCGGATGGCGACCAGGGGGAACCTCTACGCCTGGGAGTTCGAGAAAGACGGACAGGCGCTCAACGTCCGCGTCGAAGGCCCGCTGATCGTCAACGACAGCACCCTGGCGATAGAGGCGGCGATAGCCGGGCACGGGCTGGCCTTCGTGATCGAGGATGCACGGCTGCGTGACCATCTGGCGTCTGGGCGGCTGGTCCGGGTTCTGGACGACTGGTGCCCACCGTTCGCTGGCCATCACCTGTATTACCCTGACAGGCGCAACCTTTCGCCGGCCTTTCGCGCGGTGGTGGACGAACTGCGCGCAAGGGCAGGCAGGAAGAGTTGATGGCGCGGCCGGGTTCAGCCTGAACGGGGCGTCCCGGCGGTCACCCCGACAACCTGCTGTTGATCGTCCAGCGCGAAGCAGACATCGGCCGACGTGCCCATGATCGCGATCATGTGCTTCGTCACCCGCTCATAATGGCTGATGAACCGCGCTACCTGCGCGTCGTCCATTGCTGCCGGGGCATCGGGCGTTGCGGACCGCAACTTGTGCTCCTGCTTGATCCGATTGCGCAAAACGGACTCAAAGGTCGGCGCCTGCAGCATCACCAGATGGTCTATCCGCGAGAACCAGGCGGCATAGGGGCCGGCCAACTGGTCGTTCACGTACTTCCGCCAGATGCCTTTCGGATCATGGTCTGCTTCTAGTGCATTGACGGGGACGGCAAGCTCCGACGGTTGCTGCGGGGTTGCGCCCACGCACCATCCTTCGAACAGTATGACATCGGCCCTCGCGCGAACGTGCCGCGCCTGATCCGGCGGGAGGCGGTCGTCGAGGGCCTTGCTGAATCGTGGGATCGAGGCCGTACGGCGAGCCAGAAGCTCGTCCAGCACCGATTGTCCAAGCGCGACGTCATGCGTGCCAGGGACGCCGCGCGTGGCCAGCAGGGGGTGGATGGTGCGGGCGAGGTCGGCGCGCTCGACGCGGGTCAGGTAGAGATCGTCCAGCGAAACGGTTACTGCCGCCAAGCCCAACTGTGGCAGCAGCGCACCTTCAAGAAAGCGGCAGAGCGTCGATTTGCCGCTGCCTTGTGCGCCATTGATCCCGATGACCAGCGGCCTTCCGGCGATTGTGCGCCATTCGGCAATACGGATGGCGAGCGGGCGCCACCACCGGGCAACCGTGTCTTTATAGGCCGCTGGCAGCCGTTCGGCTTCGATGATGACCTGAAAGTCAGGTGTCATGTCAGGCAGTCTCATGGTCTGCAACATCCCCCTCCTGCGGCACACCTTGCACCTCAAAACGTTGCGAGGATGGCGGTGCTGACATACCGCGTGTCGCCCGTGCGCGGGGCATTGGGTGCCAGTTCAAGAAACCGGCCTTTTGCCAGCCAGAACGCA
>JAPLPG010000052.1 GCA_026400375.1 Novosphingobium sp.
CGAACATGCGTGATCCGAACCTGCAACTTGATCCCACCCAGTCGCTTGCAGAGAACAACCGGCGGATCGGCCTTCTCAAGCAGTTTGCCCAGGAAGAACAGAACCTGATTACTGAAATGAACAGCCGGGGAAAAGTGCTGGAGCAGAAGGCCAGCAGCGACCTCGTGCAACTGCGCCGGGAGCGTCAGGACAAGATTCTCACCATTGCCCGCGACCAGGCCGAGGGGGAATTGAACCTGCTGCGGGCAAGAGAAAATGCCCTGATGGGAGCGCGAGACAACGCCCTGACAGGACAGGACGAGGCGGGCCGCCTGCGGGTGGAGCAGAACTTTCAGAACGCCGCGCTGGACATGGCCCGGCAGCGCATCGAAACGGAGCGCGGCATCCGGGCCGGGACGCTCAAGCAGCAACTCATCAAAGACCTTCAGGACGCCGAAACACTGGGCGACAAACGCGGCGCAGCGGAGAAGGCCGCCCGTTCCCGGTACGCCTCGGAACTCCAGGCCAGCGAACTCCAGGCGACGACCGAATGGCAGACCGCGCAACTGGACGCGGTGAAACGCATCAACGAGGCCCGCGCCGCCGTGGTGAGCAGCAGCATCGACCGGGAACTGGCCGGGATCAACGAGATCGAGGGCGCACAACTGGCCGCCCTGCAACGCCGCTATGCGCGGGAGAAGGAACTGGCGGCCCGTCGGGGGGACACCCAGAGCGTCACGGCCTACCAGGGGGGGCTGGACAAGATCACCGACGAGGCGAAAAGCCGCACCGTGGACGCCCGCAAACTCATTGCCGACGCCGACAAAGAAGTGGGTTCGCTGAACGAGAAGCTGGATGATCTGGCCGGGAAGGCCGCAAAAGGCGTGGAGGGTGCCCGCATCGCCGCCGCCAAGCCTTTTGATTCCCTGATTGAAGGGGTGCGCAAACAGATTTCCGATCTGAACAAGGCCCGCACCATGCTCGTGGGCAGTGATCCTAAATTGGTGGCCGACATCGACAGGCGTGTTCGCAGTCTGAACTCGTTTATCCAGCAGGCCACGGCAGAGCGCACAAAAGCAGTTGCCAAGGCTGAAAATGATTCCGCCCAGGCGGCCCGTGACAAGGCCGTGAAGGCTGCTGCGCAGGTGGCGGAAAAGCTCTACGCAGGCGGCGAAGGGGACAAGGCCGCCTACCTCGCGGCACTGAACACCGAGCGCATCTACTGGACGACGCGCCTCAAGGGGCTGGAGGAAGGCAGTCAGGAGTACGAACAGGCGCAGGCGCGAATCGTGGAAATTGGCGAGAAAGCCCGCGCTGCCCGTCTGGTGCGTGCCGATGTGCCGCTGACCGAGGCAAAAAACCAACTGGCGCTGCTGACCGAGCAGGAGAAGCTGGCCCGCACAGAGGCGCAGCGCAACGAACTGGCCCGCAAGCGTATGGCCCTGCTGGAACGCATTACCACCCTGGAAGGCAAACGCATCGCCAACCCTGATCTGACGCCCAGTCAGGCGCAGGCGCAGGTAGTCAGCGCCGCCCAGGCCGCCGTGACGGCGAGTGAGGCCCGCCTGAAACTGGCCGATGTGCCGTTGATGGAGGCCCGCAACG
>JAPLPG010000161.1:0-9084 GCA_026400375.1 Novosphingobium sp.
CGGCCCACTGCCGTGCCGCCGCGGCCACGATCATCGCCCGCGCGGTGGCCCCTGCCTGGCGCATCGGCATCCAGTTCAGCGGGGTGGACATCGAGCCCCCGGCAAACTGTTCGCCAAAGCGCGCCTGGTCGGCCACGGCCTGTTCGACCTTGACCGAGGACCATGCCACGTCCAACTCCTCGGCGATGAGCATCGGCAGCATGGCCTTTACGCCCTGGCCGATTTCCGGGTTGCGCGAGGTGATCGATACGGTGTTGTCCGCCGCGATGGCGACATAGGCGCTGATCCGTGCCGAGGCTGCACCAGACGGCTTCGCGCCTTGGGCCGCAGCGATCTGGATGTCGAACGCCAGCGTGCCGCCTGCGGCCAGCATGGCCTTCAGCACAAGGCGGCGATCTGTGGCGAGTGCCGGCATATCAGCGCGCATGGGTGCCTCCTGCCGCCTGCTTTATCGCATCGCGGATACGGTGATAGGTGCCGCAGCGGCACAAGTTGCCGGCCATGGCGCTGTCGATGTCGGCTTCGGTCGGGGCGGGGTTGCTTTCCAGCAGGGCCACCGCGCTCATGATCTGGCCAGCCTGACAATATCCGCACTGCGGCACATCGAGTTCGGTCCACGCCGCGCTCACTCGCTTGCCCACCGCGCTTGCGGCAACGCCCTCGATCGTGGTGATGGCGCCATCGCCGACCGAATTGATCGGCGTGATGCACGAGCGGATCGCCTGCCCATCCAGGTGCACCGTGCAGGCCCCGCAGAGCCCCGCGCCGCAGCCGAACTTGGGGCCAAGATAGCCCAGATCCTCACGCAATACCCACAGCAGCGGCTTTTCGCCGGGAACGTCGACCTCGCGCGGGGTTCCGTTCACTTTCAGGATGGTCGACATTTTCTTCTCCCCGCTTCCGGCAGTCTCTCGGCGGCATTCCGTAGCGTCAATGCCCTAAGCGCATGACAGGGCGCTGACAAATGCCTTTTCGCCGTGGTTGATGTACCCAATATGCGGTGCCAAAGAGGCTGGAAAGGAGAGTTTCGCGATGGCAGGCATGGTTCCGTTCGATTGGGAAGACGCGCTGGGGCTGGACAGCCTGCTGAGCGACGATGAACGCATGATCCGCGATGCCGCGCGCGCCTTTGCGCAGGACCGGCTGGCCCCCCGCGTGATCGATGCCTTTGCCAACGAGCATACCGACCCCGAAATCTTCCGCGAGATGGGCGCGCAAGGCCTGCTGGGCGTGACCCTGCCCGAGGATTATGGCTGCACAGGCGCGAACTACGTGTCCTACGGCCTTGTCGCGCGCGAGGTGGAGCGGGTGGATTCGGGCTACCGTTCGATGATGAGCGTGCAGTCCAGCCTCGTGATGTTCCCGATCTTCGAATACGGAAGCGAGGCGCAGCGCCGCAAGTACCTGCCGAAGCTGGCAACCGGCGAATGGATCGGCTGCTTTGGCCTGACCGAGCCTGACGCCGGATCGGACCCCGGCGGCATGCGCACCCATGCGCGCAAGGTCGATGGCGGCTATGTCATCAATGGTGCCAAGACGTGGATTTCCAACGCACCGATCGCCGATGTCTTCGTGGTCTGGGCCAAGAGCGATGCGCACAGCGATGGCATTCGCGGTTTCGTGCTGGAAAAGGGCATGAAGGGCCTGTCCGCGCCGAAGATCGAGAACAAGGTGTCCCTGCGCGCCTCGATCACCGGGATGATCGTGATGGACGATGTGTTCGTGCCCGATGATGCGCTCCTGCCCGATGTGCAGGGTCTGAAAGGGCCGTTCGGCTGCCTCAACCGCGCGCGCTATGGGATATCGTGGGGGGCGCTGGGGGCAGCGGAGTTCTGCTATGCCGCCGCGCGCCAGTACGGGCTGGACCGGCACCAGTTCGGCCGGCCGCTGGCGGGCACGCAGCTTTATCAGAAGAAGCTGGCCGACATGCTTACCGAAATCACGCTCGGCCTGCATGCCTCGCTGCAGGTGGGCCGGTTGATGGACGCGGGCAGGTTTGCGCCGGAAATGATCTCGATCGTCAAGCGCAACAACGTGGGCAAGGCGCTCGATATCGCACGGCAATCGCGCGACATGCACGGGGGCAATGGCATTTCGGGTGAATATCAGGTGATCCGCCACATGGTGAACCTTGAAACGGTCAACACGTACGAGGGCACGCACGATGTTCACGCGCTGATCCTGGGCCGCGCGATCACGGGCATTGCTGCGTTCTGAATGAGAAGCGCCTTTGCGCGAAGGGCCCGCCCCTCCGCGCAAAGGCCACTTCAGGTCAGAACTGGAAGCCCACTTCCACGCCATAGGTGCGGCCGCGTTCATATGTGCCGGTGAACAGCAGCACCGGCGCGCCGAAGCTGATATAGCGCTTGTCCAGCAGGTTGTCCCCGAACGCGGAAATCGCCACGCGCGTGCCGCCCACCGGTATGTCGGCAAGGCCCAGCCGCCCGTTGACCAGCCAGTAGGCCGGCTGGCGGTTGCGGTCCTCCAGCACCTTCTGCCCGGCAAGGTTGCGCAGCGGGGTTGAGGTGAGGAAATAGGCGCTGCGGTAGCGTGCTTCGAGCAAGCCGGTCACGTGCCCGCCATTGCTCGACAGGTCGGGCGAGGTATAGGTCGCGGCCGCGCGCCCGGTCCAGTTCGAGAAGTAGGTCGGCCGGGCAAAGGCAGCCACGTCCTGCCCGTTCAGGACGAACGTGTCGTAATCGAAATCGGTGTAGGAGATGCTGCCGGCAAGGTTAAGCCCGCGCACCGGCACGACATCGAGTTCCGCTTCGAAGCCCTTGATCTTTGCCTTGCCCGCATTGTCGAAGAACTGCCGCCCATTGATGAAGTTCTGGGTCTGCAGATCGTTGTAGTTGTTGTAGTAGCCCGCGATGTTCAGCCGGACCTTGTTGTCGAGGAACTGGGTCTTGGCGCCCACTTCATAGCTGGTCATGTTTTCCGGGCGATAGGGAATGCCGCTGAGAATCCCGCCCGAGACATAGCCGGTGGCGACCTTGGCAAAGAGCATGCTCTGATCGGTCGGCCGCCAGGTGGCGATGCCGGTGTAGGTCAGCTTGCGGTATTCCTTCTTGTACTTGCCCACGCCCAGCGAGCCGCCCTGCGCGCCGGAGATGACGCTGATCGCCAGTTCGCGATCGTCGATCGTGCCGCGAAGGCCGCCGGTAAGGTCGAACGTGTCGGACAGGTGCAGGGTCAGCTGGGCATAGCCTGCCATCGAATCGTTGACGCCTACGGTCCGGGTGATGCCGCTGCCGAAGATCGCATCGAAGGGGTTGGGCACGATCGTGCCGCGCGGCGTGGGTGACAGGATGCCAAGCACTTCGGTGCCGGGCGAGCGTTCGTGGAAGTAGAACAGGCCGGCGGTCAGGTCATAGCTGTCATTGGTCAGCTGGAACTGCAGCTCCTGGCTGAACTGGCTCTGGTTGGTGGCGCGGGCCGACAGCAGCGGGAAGAAATAATCGTTGGGTCCGGGCAGGTTGGCCGGGTTGAACAGGCCTGCCTGCACTTGCTGCGGCGGAAGGTTGGGGGTGAGCAATACGCCCAACTGCTGCAAGGTAAAGCGCATGCCACCGGCCGAGCCGAGATCGAAGATCACCGGTTCCTGCCGGAACTTGCGATAGGCGCTGATCGACTTGATGGTGAAGCTGTCGCTCGCCGCCAGGGTCAGCGTGAGGCTGTGGCCCTGCGTGACGACATGCTCCTCGCTGGTGGCCGCGGCCACCGAACTGAGCGGGCCGTTCAGGCCTTCGTTGGTGGTGCCGCCGAAGAACGGCTGCAGCTGCACGATTGGCGCCAGCAGACGGCCCGAGGCATCGGGGATGACGCCAAGGCTCTGCATGGCGCGGCCCGAAGCGCGGCTGTCGGTATAATCGAACCGGTAATCCATGGTCAGCGCGCCGAATTCGCCGCGCACTGCCACCTGGCCGCCATCGACCTTGCGATAGCCCAGCTTGTCGACGAACCGCACCGTGCCGAATTCCGGCGCGCGCAGGGCGATGTTCAGCGTCTTGCCGGCCTGGGTGTTGGTCACGTCGCCATCGATCTGATCGTGCAGATAGGACAGGCGGACCGAGAACGGGCCGATCTGTGGCAGATCGAGCGACACCTTGCCGCGCCAGGCGTTGTAATTGCCATAGGACCCGGTGGCCTTCACGCCCCATTCGCCCTTGGGCGCAGCGGTGACGATGCTGATCGCGCCCGATGTGGCGTTGCGACCGAACAGCGTGCCCTGTGGTCCGCGCAGCACTTCGACACGCTGGATATCGCTGAAATCGAGCAGCGAGCCGACCGCACGGCCGATGTAGACGCCATCGACATACATGCCGACCTTGGGATCCACCGAGTTGCTCGACGTGCCCGAAGCCACGCCGCGAATGATGATCGTGGGGTTGGATTGCTGGCCCTGGGTGTTGAATTGCAGGCTGGGAGCAAGCCCGGCAAGGTTGCGCACGCTGGTGACGCGCAGGGCATCGAGCTGTGCGGCACCGATGGCGGTGACGGCCACCGGCACTTTCTGCAGGCTTTCCTCGCGGCGCTGGGCGGTGACGATGATTTCCTGAACCGATGACTGCGCCCCGGTCGAGGCTTGCTGTTCGGTTGCAGACTGATCGTCGGGGGCCTGCTCTTCGGCGTGTGCGGCGCTTGCAAGCGTGCTGGTCAGCGCAAAGGCCCCGGCTGCCAAGATCGTGCCGCGCAGAAGTCCTGTGCGGAAATACCGTGCTTTCATCTTCTCTCTCCCTCCGTTGTTGTATTCATCCTCGTGGGCGACCGGCGTTGCCCGCCGTGACGCCATTGGGGCGGCAAGACGCACATGCGCCTTGCCGCCGATATTCATGTTGGTGGTATTGCGGCGACCGCGCGTGCCGTCACTCGGCGGCTTCCATCAGCGGCTCTCCGTAGTGCGGATCGTCTTCGTTGCAGAGGCGGTTGGTCAGGTCCCAGCGGCTGTCGACCACCGGAGTGATGTTCAGCTCCCGCCGGATATCCTCGATCTGCACGTCGATATATTCGCGCCAGTCGACGAGCAACAGCGGATACTTCCAGTTGCGGCCCTGCTGCGCGCCGAGGAATTCGGCCTCAAGATGGACGACCATCGCCTCGGGATAGAACAGGCCGTCCTTCATCACCGTCTTGGCCTTCAGGTAGAAGGCGATGCGGCTGAAGAAGTTGCTGAGTTCCGGATGGAAATACAGCGATTTGGCATGCATATTGGCCGAAAGCAGCGCGATCTCGCCGCCGTGGTTCGGCCCGAAACCGGTGACCATATGCTCGATATCGTGCGATACTGCAGTCTGCCGCAGGTAAAAGGTGAAATCGTTCACCACCTGGATTTCCTGGAAGAACAGATCGAGCTGATACCCCGAATTCGCCATGAAATTGTGGATCGCCGCGCCCAGAGTTCCCGGCGCACAATGTTCGGTCTCGGCCAGGGTGAAGTTCGACAGGCTGCGGCGTTCCAGCCAGCGCCTGAACTGCGGCAGGCGGGCCTTTTCCATCTCGAACAGCTCGATGATCCGGGGCATGTCTTCCAGATCGTGCAGCGCTTGCGCCACTTCCGGGATATAGGCGGTGTTGGGCAGATCCGGCCCGTTGCGGCGCAGCATTTCCTGCGCGATCAGCGAGCGCAGGCCGGCGTGGTTGAGGTATTTGGACGAGCTGACGAGCACCGAGCTTTCGGTTTCGATCTTGCGGATTGCGCCGTTGAAGTAGGCGCGGTCGGCTTCACCGATCTTGGCTTCGCTCATGGCTTGGCATCCTTTTGCTTGATGGCGGGATGGGGGCGTCCGGAGGGAGGACGCCCCCGCGGGGAAGCTGGTCAGGGCTTACCCAATTCTGCTGGCGTTGGGCTTATTCTGCAGCCTCGGCCATCACTGCCACATCGTTGGCGGGCGAAAGGAACTCGCCCGGCATGGCACCGGTAAAGGCCCCGTTCTCGAAGGTTGGCACGCCGTTGACCAGGGTCAGGCGGGTGGGCATGGCAGCGCGCGTGAAGCGCCAGGTCTTGCCGCCCTTGCCATCGGGCACGTCGTGGGCCTTTTCCATTTCGCGGCGCTGGATCTCGTCCATGTTGAACACGGCAATATCGGCGCGCTTGCCCACGGCGATCACGCCGCGATCATGCAGGTTGAAGTGGCCGGCCAGCTTTCCGGTCATCACGTGGATGGCTTCTTCCAGCGTCAGCTTCTGCTCTTCACGCACATATTGCGTCAGCAGCAGCGCGTTTTCGCCGCCACCGCACAGCATCTGCAAGTGCGCGCCCGCGTCCGAGATATTGCCCACGGTGCGCGGGTCCTTCATCAGTTCCAGCGTCAGTGCCTCGTCCTTGGGGAAGGGCGCCATGTGGACGGTGGACAGGGTGCCGTTGCGGATGATCCATTCGGCCATCGCGTCGGACCGGTGCATGCCGAGGCTGTCGGCATAATCCTTCAGCGTGATGCCGACCGGGCCGGTGCCGTTCTCGCTGTCGATCAGGAACAGTTCCTGCGGATTCTTCAGCGGTGAATGATCCCAGGCCTGCGTATCCCAGCTTTCCCGGGCACGGGCCCGCCAGGCCGGATCCGCCAGCATTGCTGCCTTCTTGTGATGATCGTCTTCAAGAACGACTTCGTGCCAGACATAGTCGTTGGACTGCGCAAAGATCAGCGACTTGACCAGGCTGAGCGTCGAGGTGGGCGATACGTGGGCGTAGCCCGGCCACACATCGACTCCGGCCTCGCGCATCTTGCGCACCGATTCCTGCATCGCGGGCAGGATCGGCTTCTGGAATTCGAGCGTGGGGATGGCGCCTGCGATCTGCACCTTTATCTTGCGACCGCCGAGCAGCTTCGACAGACGCTCAAGATTGGCAGGGCCGGTCATGCGCATGAAGGTATCGACGATCAGCTGGTAGCAGCATCCGGGATAGCGCTCCATGACATCGAACAGCGCTTCGAATTCGGCGTCGCAGGCCTTGAGCGAGGGTACGGCGCGGTTCTGCCCGTCGTGGTCGTGCATGTTGTCCGACATGCCGAGCGCGCCTGCGGCCAGCGCATCGTCGAGCAGTTCTGCCATCTTGGCGATTTCTTCCGGCGTCGCTTCCCGCTCCCACGCTTCCACGCCCATTGCGGCAAGGCGGATGGCGATATGGCCGACGTAGGCGGCATAGTTCAGCGGCACCTTGACGTTGCGCTCGACCGAGGCGCGATATTCGCTCCAGGTGTTCCAGTCCCATGGCAGGTTGTCCATGAACGGGCCTGCGGGAATGTCTTCGAAGAAGCTGAAAATGTTGATCATTTCGCGCTGCGCCGGCATGTATTTGTGCAGCGGCGCGGGTGAAAAGCCGCAGTTGCCCATGATCATCGTGGTGGCGCCATAACCCGGCAGCGGATCGAGATCGGCCTGCCACCACATCGTGCCATCGTAATGCGTGTGGCTTTCGATGAAACCCGGCGTCACCTGGCAGCCGCTGGCGTCAAAAATGCGCTCGCCGGCGGGTGCAAGACCGGGGCCGACCTCTGCGATCAGGCCGCCCTTGATACGGACGTCTGCTGCAAATGCCGGCGCGCCGGTTCCGTCCACTACGGTGCCGTTCTTGATGAGAATATCAGACATTGTTTTCTCCCGATCTTCCGCACCATCCGGCCAGTCATGCTGCAAGTTGTGCAGCGGGCCGGTGGGCGGGTTGGGTGCAGCATATGCCCTTGTTTGAGTCTTCCGAAGCGAAGGCTTGCCAAAGGGATCATTTCGTTATCTACTGCGGATCATGACGCGATACGATTCAAGCGCATCTGCAATGTTATCCGTCTTGCGCCGCCATTTGCGCAAAGATGGGTGGACGATTTTGCGCCTTTCGCAAGAAATCGGTGTCGGCGAAGCAACCGCAAAGCGGTGGCTGGCGGGCAAGGGCCTGACGATCGATCGGCTCGAAGCCATGGCCCGGCTGTGCGGCCTGGTGCTGGGCGATCTGGCGCGCGAAGCCGAAGATGCGCCGGGCGAACTTGCCCATGAACTGACGCTGGCGCAGGAAAAGGCGCTGTCGAGCAACATCTTCCTGTCCTTCCTGTTCATGACCATCCTGAACGGCGTGCAGCCGACCGAAACAGCCATCGATTTCGCCGTGCCGGCGCGCACGATGGAAGCGGCGCTGGCCCGGCTCGAACGGCTGGCCCTGATCGACCGGCTGCGCAGCGGAAAAGTGCGGCCGTTGATCGACCGGACCATGGTGTTTCGCAAGCAACCGCTGCGCGCGCTGTTCGAACAGCACATGAAACGCGTGTTCTTCGAACTCGATTACAGCGCGCCGGAAACGACCTACATTTCCGAGGTGGTCAAGCTGTCTCGCACCGGGCAGATGCAGCTGGCCGACCTGATGGAGCAGTTTCGCGTGCAGGTGCAGGCGCTGGCCGACCGCGATGCCCAAGGCACTGCCCAGTTGCGCGAATGGGTAGGGGTGTTGAGCGTGATGCGCCCGCTCGACCTTTCACCGATGCACGAGGCGCAGGGCGAGCTGACCGGGTAAGTTTGGGCAAGAGCCTGATCTGGCAAGCAGCGTCCCGGCCAGCAGTGCACGCACACGGACATATTCTACGCAAAGCGTCAGTATATTTGACTGCGGATGGAAATAAGCGCAATTTTATTGACTTGTGGCCGACACTTTCTGACACTGGCAGGCACGGTGGACTGGTCGGTCCTGCCAGCAACGGAGAGAGATCATGGAAGCCAGTTTTCCGGCAGGGGCCACCATCGTATTCGGCGGTAGCGGCGGCATCGGGCGCGGCGTGGCGCTGGAATTCGCACGCGAAGGCAGCGATGTGGCGGTGGTCTACCGGTCGAAGCCCGATGTGGCGCAAGCCGTTGCGGCGCAAGTGCGCGATGCCGGGGGCCAGGCCTCTATCCATCAGGCCGATGTGCGCGATCGGGCGCAAGTTGCCGCGGCCCTTGCCGAAGCGGTGGCCGCGCACGGCCGCATTCACACCGTGGTGTGGGCGGCAGGGCCAGTGGTGCCGCAAGTGCTGATTGCCGAATGGACCGAGGCAATGTTCCGGGATTCGATGGAGATCGAGGCGTTCGGTTTCAACAATGCGGTCCACACCGCACTGCCGCACA
>JAPLPG010000161.1:9122-20813 GCA_026400375.1 Novosphingobium sp.
GGGCATGACTGGTGGCCCAAGCTGGACGGGCTTTCGGCCGTGCCCAAGGCCTGCAACGAGGCGCTGGTCAAGGGCATCGCCAAGGAAGAGGGCATCCACGAAATCCGCGCCAATTCGATCCTTGTCGGCGTGATCGATGCCGGGCAGTTCAGGATCGGGCAGGAGGCGGGCACGTTTACCCCGGAATGGGAAGCGGCGGTCAAATCGATGCTGCCGCTGAAGCGCTGGGGCACCCCGCAGGACATTGGCCAGGCCGCCGTGTTCTTCGCCTCGCGCCGGGGCAATTACGTGACCGGACAGACCATCTCGGTCGGCGGCGGCTTCGGTGTCTGACCTTGCCCCGCATGTCATCGCCGTGGACGAACTGGCGGCGAGCGAAGCCTTGCGCCATCTTGCCAGCGCCTATGGCCACGCGGTCGACCGGCGCAACTGGGCACTGCTGCGCAGCCTCTATCACGATGACGCGGTAGACGATCACACGCCGTACTACTGCGGGCCGGTCGATGGCTACATCGCGTGGTTGCCCGGAATGATGGCCGACTGGAAGGCGACGATGCACACCGCGCTATCGTGCCTGTTTGCGATCGACGGCGATCATGCTCAGGGCGAGATCGCGGCGCGCGCATGGCACCTGACGCTGGACGGAACGCGCCAGTTCGTCGCCTGGGGCCGCTACGCCGATCACTATGCGCGGCGCGATGGCGTCTGGCGTTTTGCCCGGCGCTCGTTCATCCTCGATTTTGCCGAGGATCTGCCCGTCGCCGGTGGTGACGACTTTGGCAGCGAAGGTGTCGGCACCGGGCGTGCCGGGGCCGATGATCCGGTGTTTGCGCGGCTTTCGCTGTTCGGCAGAACCTGATCAGGCCGCTGCCAGGTTGCGTTTGTCACGCTCGAGCGCCGATACCGCGCGCCATGCCGCCCACACGCCGATGTAGCCGGTGGGGATCGCCACGCTCAACCCGATACGCAAGCCCCGCGGCCCGGCGCCCGCGATCCAGTCGCTCAGCTGGCCCGCAATCACCGGGCCCAGCACGGTGGCGAACATGCTGGAAATCAGCAGCACCAGCGCGGTGCCGGTGGCGCGATGCGCGTTGGGCAACAGGTATTGCAACCCCGCCAGCACGCCGACCGACCAGCCTCCGCCCATCAGCCCCGAAGGCAGCGCGAACAGCCGCGCCATCGCCAGGCTTTCGCTCCAGGTCACGATCAGGATCATTGTCGTCGCCCCGAACAGGGCCAGCGCGGTGAGGCGCAGCTGCATCGTTGCGTCATGCTTGCCCAGCTTGTCGGTCAGAAACCCGAAGCCCAGCACGCCCAGCAGGCCCGGCAAGCCGAACGACAGGGCAAAGGTCGTGCCCGCAGCCTGGGTGGAAAGGCCATAGGCGCGCTCGAACAAGGCAGGGCCCCACATGCCGAAGGTCACGCCCGAAAGCGAACCCAGCGCCATGATCGTGGCCAGATAGCGCACCGAAGGCGTCCCGATCAGCAGCCGCATCGTCGATGCCAGCGGCAGCACCGGGGCGGCGTGGGCCACGGGATCGCGCGCCGGTTCGCGCACGATCAGCCAGGTGGCAAAGGCCACGACCAGCCCGGCCACGCCCAGCACATGAAACGCGGACTGCCAGTCGCTGGCCGCGGCAATGGCCGGCCCTCCGGCCAGTCCGCTCATCTGTCCGATGTAGATCGCGGTGCCGAGCAGGGCAAAGGCGCGGCCACGCTCGGCAATGGGAAAGTACGCGGCGATCAGCGCGGCGGCCGGCGCCTGATAGGCCGCCTCGCCAATGCCCACGCCCACGCGGGCCAATGCCAGCATCGCAGGGCTGGTGGCCATGCCGGACAGCAGCGTGAAAAAGCTCCAGAACCCGCAGCCCCCGGCGATGATCAGCACGCGCGAACGGCGGTCTGCCAGCCGCGCGATGGGCAGCGTGAATACGGTATAGAGCAGCGCAAAGGCCGGCCCCATCAACAGGCCCATCATCGTATCGCTGATGCCGAAATGCGCCTTGATCGGCTGGGCCAGGCCCGGGATCAGGAAACGATCGGCATAGTTGAGGATCGCCACCAGCACGATCAGCGCCAGCGCCAGCCAGCGGTTGGTCAGGGGCTGCCCGCTGGCCGTCACCGTGGCAGCGGGGATGGGCACGGAGCCGGGAAGGGGCGCAGCGATTGCGCCGCTGCCGTTCGGACGGGTCATCATGGCTCTCCCACCGCGCCATCTTTGCGCATTATTTGGTGTATGATACTCCGCAAATAGCGAATGAAAAGGACAAATTGCAGGGCACTGTCAAACCTGAAGAGAATTACGCCGCGCAAATGGCAAAAGCGTGGGTCATCCCGCTATCGTATAGCCCCCGTCCACGGCCAGCGTCTGCCCGGTGATCCAGCTGGCTGCCGGGCTGGCCAAGAATGCAATCGCCTGCGCTATGTCCGCTGGTTCGCCCAATCGGCCCAGCGGGGTGCGCGCCAGGGTCGGTGCGGTCCAGGCGTCCTGCGCGAACGTGCCCGCAGTCATGCCACTGCGCGTTAGCCCGGCGGCCACGGCATTGGCCCGGACCCCGCGTGGCCCCCAGTGCGCAGCCATCGTGCGCGTCAGCCCGACCAGCCCGGTCTTGGCCGCGCCATACCCGGGAACGATGGGTATGCCGAAGAAGCTGCTCATCGAAGCGATGCCGATCACCGACCCGCCGCCCGGCAGCGTGCTTGCGGCCAGCAGATCGACCGTGCGCCGCGCCATGCGGAAGGCTCCGTTGAGCAGCATGGCGACCGCCCGGTCGAACACGTCCGGCTCCCATTCATCCAGCCCCAGCGATGGCAAGGCGATCCCCGCGTTGTTCACCAGCACATCCAGCCGGGGTAGCGCGCCTGCCACCGCATCGATCTGCGCCTTGTCCTCGATATCCAGCTGCAAGTAGCGGTATCCGGCAAGATCTGCGTCATAGTCGGCTGCACTGGCGCGCGTGCCGGTGATCGTCACCGCCGCGCCTGCATCACGGAACAGCGCCGCACTGGCCGCGCCGATGCCGCTGGTGCCCCCGGTGACGAGCACGTGGGCGCCGGAAAAATCGTGGCGAAGTCCCATCGTCATACAGCCTCCACATCCACCCAGCGCCGCTGCGCATTTGAAAGCCGCGCCGCATCAAGGATCGCCTGATTGGCCGCAGCATCATGGAAATCGCCCGCGCGGTCGGGCAACGGCGGCGCCTCGCCCCGGATCTTCGCCCCGATCTGCGCAAACAGCTTGGCATAGGGCGCAACATCGAACCCTTGGCTGTGCCAGCGGTCCATCTCGGTCTGCACCATCTCGCTGATGGGAAAGGGTTCGGGCGCGGGGTTGACCAGTTCGGGCGGCATGTCGACCATCCGCGCGCCGTTGGCGTCCTGTACCCACACCTGTTCCGGCTCTCCGAATGCCGCGCCAGATTGGATCCACGCCGCGCCGGTTGTGCCAGCCACCTTGGTGGACATCACGAACGGCCCGGGAAAGCACAACGCCGCCTCCAGCAGGCCCGTGCAGCCCGCAGCGGTGCGGAATTGCAGCGTGTAGTAATCGTCCGAGGTCTGCGTCGGCCGTCCCGGCGACAGTTTGCGCAACACCGCGCTGACCGCAGCGAATTCGCCCACCGTCAGCCGCGCCTGATCGATCATGTGCGTGCCGAATGCGCCAAGAAAGCCGCCGCCTTGCGCGGCATCCAGCCACCAATCGGCCAGCGGTTCGTCGGCGCTGCCACCGGGTTGCTGGTAGATGCGGTGGAACATCACAGGATCGCCGATCGCGCCCGATTGCACCACCCGCGTCAGCAGCGCCTGCGCAGAATCAAAGCGGAACTCTGCCCCCAGCGCATGGACCACGCCCGCGCCCTGCGCGGCGCGCAGCATTTCGCGCGCTTGCGGCAGATCGCGGGCGAACGGCTTTTCGCACATGACCGCGCGGCCTGCGGCAATCGCCTGCATTACCGGGGTGTAATGGGCATGGGGCGGGGTTGCCACGGTAACCAGCCTTATCGCCGGATCATCGGCCAGCAGCCCTGCCAGATCGCTCGATGCCACCGGGATGCCCAACGGCGCACCGCGCGCTCGGGTCTTTTCCAGATCGCGCCCGACAATGGCGCGCACTTCGAACCCGGCGTCGCGCAAGGCCCGCACATGGGTGAACAGGCCAAAGCCGGTGCCGACGACGGCTGCGCCGATGGATGTGTTGCTCATGCTGTTCCTCTCGCCCTCGCCAGAACCGCGCGCGCGGCGGTTGCCCAGTCTTGCGCGATCTGCGCGATGGATTGCCCGTCCTGGCGGGTGTTGAAAACTTCGACGCCGAAGGGCGCTGCCGATCCGATGCGGTCGAGCGTCTGGATCAGGCCTGCCAGATCGAATGCGCCTTCGCCCGGTAGCAGACGCGCGGACATCAGCTCCGCCCACACGTCGGCGCTGGCTTGCGCCGGGGCATCGGACAATTGCACCGCGTGGATGCGTTCGCCGGGAATGTCGGCCAGTTCGGCCAGCGTCGATCCGCTGCGGAACAGGTGCCAGGCATCGATCGTCAAACCGCCATTGGCGCGCCCCGCCTCACGCACGATGGCCCACGCATCGGCCAGCGTGCGAATGCCGCCCACCGGCAGGAATTCGATATGGGCGCGCAGGCCGTGTTCGGCGGCCATGTCGCACAGCCGGGCAAAGCCATCCGCCGCCTCGTCCAGCGGCGCCGGCGTGGGCGAAAGGTCGATGGCGGCCACCGATGGCGCACCGATCCGCGCAGCGGTGGCGATCACGCGCTCGGGCGTAAGGCCCCGCAGCAATCTGCCAAGCTCGCTGTCGTCGCCCGAGCGCTGGCGCTCCATCCAGCAGGCGGTGCAATCGATCTCTCCCACGCACAGCCCTGCATCGGCAATCCGCGCGGCGAGATCGGCGGCGCTGTGGCCCTGTGCCTCGGCCGCCCACACATCGCCCGGTTGCAACGCAATAGCCGAAAATCCGGCAGCGGCGGCAGGGCCGAGCCGTTCGAGAAGCGGCACGTAACCCAGCGGCGCCGGGCACAGCACAAGGGTATCCGGCACGGCCATCAATCAACAAACTGGCCGGTCTGGATCGCCGCCGCCGGATCAAGCGCGGCCAGGCCCTGTGCCTCAAGCATCGCCAGCGGCAGGCGCCACAGCGTGACCGGCGGAGTCGTCTCGGTCAGCACGAAGCGCAGGCCCCAGATGCCGCGTTCGTGGCCGTAGCTGTCGATCCAGTTGCCGCCGCAGCCCGGATCGCGCTGCGCAATCACCACCCGCACCCGCCCGTCTGCTTCGGCCACATGGCGATAGTTGCTGATCCAGCCGTTGCCATCCTCGAACGTATCGAGGTTTTCCTGCCAGATGTTGCACAACTGAAAGTTCCAGTATTCGCAGGGCGGCGGCGTGAATTCGAGCACCAGCGCCTCGTCCAGCCCCTTTTCCCAGCCGCCAAACGCCACATGTCGGTCGGGCACGCCGCCGTTCGAAAGATACTGCGCGCGGCTGAAATCGAGCCGGTTGAGCCGCGCCGAAAAGTTGCCCTGCGTGCCCTGCCACCAGTTGCGCACCAGTTCGGCGTAGCCCAGCACCGCCTGCCCGGTCCACGCAAGGGTGTTGGCGATCAGGGCAGGGGAAACCGGCTCGGGCGGCGCGTTGTCTGCCCTCGCGATGGTCATCGCCGGGGCCTGTTCATGGGTGCGGTCAGACCAGACCAGACGGATCAGGATGCAGTTGGTTTCAGGCGTCAGCTTCAGCCAGTTGCGGCCATCGCCGGGATCGTTCCGGGACAGCACCACCTCGAACGTGCCATCATCGGCGAAGATCATCTGCCCGGAATGCAGAAAGCCGGTGGTCTTCAGGTTCGATGGGTCGAATGCCGCCAGCCCCGCGATGCCCTGCGCCGCCCAGTCCTGCGCGCCGGGTGTATCGGGGGCGGGGCAAGTGCACAGCGCCATCACGAAATAGGGGATCGTGCCGCGCGTACCGGTGATCACATAGTCGCGCGCCTCGTCAAACTGGCACATCAGGTGATCCTGATCGACCGTCTGCACGTTGATCGATTGCCGCCACACCATGTCGCGCAGGCGCGGGCGGGTGGGTTCGGCGTTCTCGATCAGGCGCTCCATGCTTGATCGGGCAAGACGCGACAGGAAGCGATACCATTCGGCGCGGTCCAGATCGGACAGCGGCCCGTCGAAGCTCTCGATATGGCGGCCCGCCACTTTCAGCGTATCGCAGAAATCATCCCAGGCTTGCCCGGACAGCAGCCGCGCGCGCGCGGCGTCTTGCGCAGTCATCGTCAGTTCTCCTGCTTCACCGGAAAGCGATCGTAATAGAAGGCAAAGCGCTGCCGCAGCGCGGCCATGTCCACCTCGAACACGCCCTCCAGATCGTAGATGACCTTGCCGTGGGCATGGCGCGGGTTTTCGGACAGATAGCCCAGTAGCCGGGCTTCGGTTTCTGGCGGCAAGTCCAGCCCGGCAAGCTGGTAGACCTGCCGTGCCACGCCCTCCTGATCGGCCATGTATTCATGGAACAAGATGTCTGCCGATTGCGCCGGACCAAAGGCATCGCGCTGCGCCACGCATTCGCGCAGCAGCCGCTCGATCCGCCCGGCCCACAACGCCGCCAGTGCCGGCGGGTCGACCGGATCGCGCCGCGTGCGGTCCGAATAGCCGAGCATGGTGGTGAGCGAGCGCAGCACGTCCACCGGATCGCGGTGGGTGATCACCATCGTTGCATCGGGAAACACCGCCTTGATCGCCTGCAGATTTTCCATGTGCTGCGGCGATTTCAATAGCCAGCGGCGGCGGCCTTTCTCCCCTCTCAGGAAGGAAAGGACCTGCAGCACCTTCTTTTCATAGGCATAGGACGCGGTGCGATCATGCTTCAGGTAATGGTGGGTCCAGCGCGGCAGGCGGGCCGAGAACTCCCAGTTGTAGCAGTTCATGTCCATGAACAGCAGTTCGTTGTCCTCATGGATATCGTGCGCGGCCATCTCGTGCATCGCGGCCATGTGCGGCACCAGCGCCCCGAACGCGCCCCAGAACGCCGCCGAGCGCGCGATGCGCGGGTCAGGCTCTCCCGGCGCGAGTGGGGCCGATGGCGCCGGCTCCTCCGATTCCCACAGAGTCAGCGCGTTGAGGCGGTCATCGCGCGACAGCCAGTTGACCAGATGAGTCGTGCCGGATCGCGGCAGGCCGGCGATGAAGATCGGCCGGTCGATGGGAATATCGAGAATTTCGGGATGGCGACTGACCAGATCCTCGATCCGCAGCCGGTTGGCCATGGCCCGCACGGCTTGCTGCAGCACGAACACGCGCCCCCCGCGCGTCAGCCCGGCATCCTCGTAAAGCGCCTCGAGGATCACGCCAAGCCGTTCGCGAAAACCGCTGTCCTCGCCAAAGTCGCTCAGCCCCGTCTCCGCAACAGCCCGCGCCAGCACTTCGTCGGCGGTCATCGGGCAGGGAAAATCGGCAGGCCCTTCGCGCCACGCGGCCAGCTCTGCCGTAATTTCCGGATCGGCCATGTCAGCGATATGGATAACCGGAGGCAGGGCGCTCATGCGACTGCCCTCGCGCGCAGGACAGGCGTTGCCTTGGGCGGGGTGCGAATGGCCATTTCACGCAGCTTTCGACTGCACGCGGCGCTGCGGCTCGTCATCAGGGTGCATCCTCTGATAGGACCATCTGGAATCGCGGACCTTGGCGTGCACCGTATCGAGCGTGACGATATGCGCAAGTTTTTACGCGTTAAATGTATAAACTCGCAGAAGGTCCGATGTATGCGTATACCCAGTCTACACAACACACGAATCGTTTGGGAGAGTACTATGTCATTATCGCTGGAAGATCTGGCCGCCAGGCTGGCCGCGCTGGAAGACAAGGAAGCGATCCGCGCGCTCAAGGCGCGCTACTTGCGGGCCTGCGATCTCAAGCAGCCCGATGTGGTGCGCGATTGCTTTGCGCCGGGCAATATCCGCATCGCCTATCAGAACTTCCCCGAATTCACCGATCGCGATGCCTTCGTCGATATCTATCGCGAGATGGGCTGCCAGCCCGGCGTCTATGACATCCACCACGCCACCAACGCGGAAATCGAATTGACCGGCGCAGACAGCGCAACCGGCAAATGGGCGCTCAATTTCCGCACGATCCTTACCGGCCCCCGCCAGATCGTGCGCCTCGCGGTGGAATACGAAGATGTCTATGCCAAGGTTGAAGGCCGCTGGTTGAGCGTCGAAACGGTCAGCCACGTCACCTCGATGCTGACCGAACAGGTGGGCGAAGATGGCAGCGTGACGGTGCTCGCCCTGGCCGAACCGCCTGCTGCCTGATCTTCAGCCTTCTGATCCTTAGGCAGGCACCGCCCAAACCGGTGCCTGCTGCATCCCGCGCACCACCTGTCCCGGCCGCAATTCCGTAGGCTGGTCGGCGCGGCGGATCACCTGTCCGCTGACCACCGTTGCGACGAATCCAGTGGCCGTCTGGTCCAGCCGACGCCCGCCACCCGGCAGATCGTTGCGGATAACCGGCCGGTGCAGCTTCAGCGCGGCCATGTCGATCACGTTGACATCGGCCTTGTACCCGGCGCGCAGCAATCCGCGATCGTCCAGCCCGACCACGCGGGCAGGCTTTGCCGCCAGCATGTGGACCACTTCGGCCAGTGAAAGCCGCTCGCCTTCCCGGTCGCGCACCCAGTAGGTCAGCATGAAGGTTGGATAACTGGCATCGCAGATCGCCGCATAATGCTCCCCGCCATCGCCAAGGCCAATCACTGTATCAGCACGACGGATCAGCGGGATCAGCGCATCGAGCCGCGCCTGGTGGAAATTGCCTAGCGTGTTCAGGATCATGCCACTGCCCCCGCGCTGCATCAGCGCGTCATAGGCGACCTCTTCCGGGCTGCGGCCCTGGGCACGGGCCAGTGCGCCGATGCTCTGGTCGGCGCCGGGTTCATACTGCGGCGGGTCGCCGAACGGGAACATCCAGTCCCAGTTGCGCGTCAGCATCGCCAGCGGATGGCCCGGTTGCGGCATCTCGGAAATCAGCCGTTGCCGCATGGCGGGTTCGCGCAATTGCACCACCTGCTCTTCCAGCGGCAGGTTCGCGAGCGGCTGATAGGACGGGCACAGGCAGAACGGGTGGGTGGACAGCGCCCAGCCTGAAATCATCCCGATCGGGCGCGGCAGGATCTGCGGCCAGATGTCCAGACCGCGTGCCCGCGCCTCGTCCACCATGCGCAGCGGCCCGTCCCATGTGTTGGGTCCGCTGTTGGCCAGCGCCAGCGTGAACGTGGCCGGACGGCCTGCGCTTTCCGCCACCGCGATCAGGCGGGACAACTCGTCTTCCCACGTCTCCAACGGCACGTCGAGCACCGCCTGGAAGACCCCCGTACCGGCCTCGGCCAGCGCCTGGGTAATGGCGATCAGTTCGCGCATGTCGGCACCATACGTCGGGATCAGCTCGCCCGCCTTGGTGCGATGCATGTTGAGCCGCGACGTGGCAAAGCCGATGGCGCCAGCCGCCAGCGCCTCGCGCGCAACATCGCGCATCTGTGCCAGATCGTCGTCGGTCGCCACCTCGCGCGCGATGGCGCGGTCCCCCATCACCCACACCCGCAAGGGGCTGTGCGGCAACAGGCAGGCCACATCGATATCGCGCGGGCGCGCGGCCAGCGCATCAAGGTACTGCGGGAACGTCTCCCAGTCCCACGGCAGCCCCCGCGCCATGACCACGCCGGGTATGTCCTCAACCCCCTCCATCAGCCGGATCAGCGCCTGATGATCAGCCTTTCGGCACGGCGCGAAGCCCACCCCGCAGTTACCCAGAACCGCCGTCGTCACCCCGTGGGAGCTGCTGGGAGACAGCGTATCGGACCACACCGCCTGCCCATCGTAATGCGTGTGGATATCGACGAAGCCGGGCGTGACCACACAGCCGGTGGCGTCGATCTCTTCCCGCGCCGTGCCCGCAAACCGCGCCCCGACAAAGGCAATGGCCTCCCCGCGCAATGCAACATCGCCGACAAAGGGCTCGCCCCCCGATCCATCGACAATCGTGCCGCCCCGGATCACGAGGTCGGCAACTTGGGCCTGTGCGGTCATCATCTCTCTCCACGCTTTTGCCAACGGTACTGAACCGTTCGGATGTGCGCAAGCGGCAACTCATGCTACACCGGAATTTATCCAGCCTTCAAATCCGCATGGAACAAATATACTCGCATACATGCGCAACTTTGCGTTATATAGAGGCATCAAGATTACGAATAGCTCGAGAGGATTCGCAGACATGATCGATTATGGCCTTCACGGTAAGGTGGCGCTCGTTACCGGTGCCAGCGGCGGCATCGGCCGTGCCGCGGCGCTCGTCTTTGCGCGTTCGGGGGCCAGCGTGCTGGTGTGCGACGTGAACGAGGCAGGCGGCGCCGAAACCGTTGCCATGATCGAAGCGGCCGGCGGCAAGGCGGCGTTCCAGCGTTGCGACGTGTCGAAATCCGATGAGGTCAAGGCGATGGTCGCCGCTGCCGTTTCGACCTTCGGCGGGCTCGATTGCGCGTTCAACAATGCCGGGATCAACCGCCTGGGCGATGATGAATACGATGATGCCATCTGGGAGCGCAACATGGGCATCAACCTGTCGGGCGTGATGCGCTGCATGCGGGAAGAGGCTGAAGTGATGCTCACGCGCGGCGGCGGGGCCATCGTCAACACCGCCTCGATCAACGGCATCGTCGGCAACGGCGGGCAGCCCGCCTATGTCGCGGCAAAACACGGCGTGGTCGGCCTTGCCCGCCACGGCGCGCTGCGCTGGGCACAGGCTGGCATCCGCGTGAACGCCGTCTGCCCCGGCGTGATCGAAACCCCGATGACCGCGCCCCTCGTTGCCAGCCCGGAAATGAAGAAGGTCATCGATGCGATGACCCCGATGGGCCGCATGGGCACCGCCGAAGAAATCGCCGAAGCCGTCGTCTGGCTCTGCTCGCCCGCCGCCAGCTTCGTCACCGGCCACGCGATGGTCGTCGATGGCGGCGCTACGGCCGTCTGAGATCGCGGACCAAACCCGCCTGGGGTGAGAGGGGCGTGCTTGCAACCCGCGCGCTGCCCCTCATCCCCTGACGGGTCTCTGCCGACGGGCTTGACTAGCCCAATGCCGCGCGCAGCTTTGCCCCGGCCCGCTCGATGAACGGCAGGGCATCGGGCACCGCCTCGAACATCGAAAAGAACCCGTGGATCATCCCCGGCGCCTCTTCGGTGTCCACGGCAACGCCTGCCGCCGCCAGCGCATCGGCATAGGCCAATCCTTCGTCGCGCAGCGGATCGTATTGCGCCACCAGCACGGTGGCCGATGGCAGCCCGGCAAGATTGTCATGACGCACCACCGCAGCCAGCGGAGGGGGCGCGTTCACATCGTCGACATAGTGCTCCCAGAACCACTGCATCATGGCGGTGGACAGGAAATAGGCTCCGCCACCGTTCGCGGCGTAGGAATCGCGGACAAAATCGGCATCGGCCACCGGATAGATCAGCAACTGGTGCGCCAGCTTCGGTCCGCCCTCGTCCCGCGCGCGGATCGCCACGGCCGCTGCCAGATTGCCACCGGCGCTGTCTCCTGCCACCGCCAACCGCGCCGGATCGATGCCGAGATCTGCCGCATGGGCCACCGCCCACAGCAGCGCGTCATGGCAATCGTCCAGGGGGGCG
>JAPLPG010000312.1 GCA_026400375.1 Novosphingobium sp.
CAGCCCGGCGACCGCATCGTGGTGATGGGCGCGCGCGACGATACGCTGTCGCTCTTCGCCCGCGAGATCCTCGGGAGACTGTAAGGCAAAGATTGCCCTGAATATTTCGCCGGCCCGGCCGTCCTAATCCTTGTGGTTAACACGAGTGGAGGATGTGCCATGTGGCTCGACACCGATAACGCCGACATTGACGCCAAACGCCGCGCTGCGCGCGTGGGAATCGAACTTCCGGTGCGCTGCAAGTACGGAACCGAACGGACAACCGTCATCCTTAAGGACCTGAACCAGTACGGTGCGCGGATCGAGGGCCTGGCCAAGCTGCGGATCGACGAACCGATCCACCTGATGCTCCCCGGACTCCAGCCGAAGATGGCCTTCGTGGTGTGGAGCCGTGACAAGGTCAGCGGGCTGGAATTCGAAAAGCCGCTGCATCACGACGTGTTCGAGAACCTCGTCAGCGAATTTGCGATCAAGCATTACCGTGAAGCCGCCCTGGGCAAGCCCAACCCGATCCGCCATGCGGCCTAGGCCCTGTTCCGCGCGCGGCGCCGCTCAGTGCTTGCCGCGCGCCTTGGCGATCATGTGGACGATCCACGCCACGATTGCTCCCAGCACCAGCCCGACGATGGCCGAGATCACCGCATAAGTCAGCCAGCCCAGCACGCCACCGAGCGGCCCGGTGGCAAGTTCCACCGCGTGTTGCGCATCGTGGGCAAGATGGGCTGGACCGGCAAGGCCCAGTTCCTCGGCACCGTGCAGGATAATCCCGCCGCCAACCCACAGCATCGCCAGCGTGCCGATCGTGGCCAGCACCGTCAGCAGCACCGGCATCGCCTTGAGCAGCGCGCTGCCAAGGGCCCGTGCCGCAGCCGAAGGGTTCTTGGCCAGGTGCAGGCCGATATCGTCCATCTTCACGATCAGTCCGACCGCGCCATAGACCGCAGCCGTGATCGCAATGCCCACCACCGCAAGGATGATCCCCTGCTGCACGATGCCCTCGCCCGACACTTCGGCAAGCGCGATCGCCATGATTTCCGCCGAGAGGATCAGGTCGGTCCGCACAGCGCCCGAAACGCGCTGTTCCTCGAACGCGGCCACATCGGCGGGCTGGTCGTCGAGCGTTTGCCCGTGCTTTTCGCCGCCGAGCTTTTCCATGACCTTTTCCGCGCCCTCGAAGCACAGGAACAGGCCGCCGGCCATCAGGATCGGCGTGATCGCACCGGGCAGGAAGGCGCTGAGCAGCAGCGCGGCGGGCAGGAGTATCACCAGCTTGTTGAACAGGCTGCCACGCGCAATCCGCCAGATCACCGGCAGTTCGCGGTCGGGGGTAAAGTTGGTGACGTAGGACGGCGTGACCGCGGCATCGTCGATCACCACGCCCGCCGCTTTCGATCCGGCCTTGGCCGCGGCCGCGCTGACATCGTCGATCGAGGCTGCAGCGGCACGGGCGATGACGGATATGTCGTCGAGCAGGGCGACAAGACCGGTAGGCATGGGGCTGGAAAATCCTTGCAGGAGTTCGCGTTCAGGCAGACGATTTTGCGCTTCTATCGCGCTGCTGTTTCCTCTAGAGGCCGCCACCATGGCCGCGCCGACACCCCGCCTGCACCACCTCGATGCCGCCCGCGCGGCGTTGCTGCTGCTCGGCCTGCCATTTCACGTGGCCACCAAGGCCATCTTCGAAAGCGAACCTGCGGCCACGCAGTTTCAGCAGTCGCTGGTGATCGGTGGCTGGGCCTCGATAACCCACGTGTTCCGCATGTTCGCGTTCTTCATGCTGGCGGGCTATTTTGCGGGTATGATCCGTGAACGCAAGGGCACGCGGCCGTGGCTTTCCGAACGCCTGCGCAGGCTCGGCCTGCCCTTCATGGCCAGCCTCGTCACGCTGGGCGCGGTGCAGTTCCACCTGCAGGACAGCCTGCTGCACAAGCCATCCCCCCGGTTCCTCGCCCTGCCCCTGGCGCTGGATCACCTGTGGTTCCTGATCGTGCTGCTGGGGCTGTGCGTGATCTATGCCCTGATCCCGGCCAGGGCGATCACGCCGGGCCCCTCCACCCGCCGCGCCATGCTGCTGGCAGGGCCGCAAAGCCTTGTCCTGCTGGCCGTGCTGGCGCTGTGGGGCATCGTGCATTTCGCCACCGAACTGGTTCCGGCGATCCCCGATGCGCCGTTCGAAACGCTGCTGTGGCAGCAACTGGTGTTCCATGCGGCGGGCTTTGCCCTGGGCCTCGTGGCATGGCACGGCCGCTTCGGCGCAGACCTGTTTGCCCTGCGCAGCCGCTGGATCGTTCCGGGCATCGTGCTGCTGGCGATCCCCTATCTGCCGCTCGATCCGCTGCTGCGCCCGGCACTGGGCAAGGAGATCTACCCGGACCTTCCCGGCACGCTGATGCTGCGCGCGCTGGAACTGCCGCTGGCCTACCTCATGGCGCTTGCGCTGTTCCGGCTGCTGTCCGTCATCGTGCGCGGGCCAAGCCGCATCATAACCTTCTTCGTCGATGGCGCGCTGGCGATCTATCTGTTCCACCTCGTCTGGGCGATGCTGGTGCTGCCCTTGGCCCGGTCGCTGCCAGTGCCTGCCGAAGCGCAATGGCTGCTGGCATCGGGCGCCGTGCTGCTGCTGGCGATCGCCAGTTACCTTGCTGTGCGGCAGACCCGGCTCACCTCGGTGCTGTTCTGCGGCACCCCGCTGAAATCCGCTGGCCAAAGCGCGCCACCCGCCTCGGCCCCGGCGCCTTGACTGGCCAAGTTCTCCTTGCATTCCCCGGCAGAATCGCTAAGCGCCGCCCCTTCACCGGCATCTGGCCTGTGAAACGGAAGAAAGCCGGAGGGGCCCCGCAATCCCGCGGATCAGCCAGCGATCGGTTATTGAGATAAGGAAGCACCGAGCATGCCGCTTTACGAGCATGTCTTTCTGGCGCGTCAGGATCTGAGCCAGGCTCAGGTCGATACGCTTGCCGCCGCCGCCACGGAAATCGTCGAGAGCAACAACGGCAAGGTCGTCAAGACCGAAACCTGGGGCCTCCGTTCGCTGGCTTACAAGATTCAGAAGAACCGCAAGGCCCACTTCGTCCTGCTGAACATCGAAGCGCCCGGCTCCACCATCCTGGAGCTTGAGCGTCAGACGCAGATCAACGAAGACGTGATCCGCTACATGACCGTCCGCGTTGACGAACATGAAGCCGGCCCGTCGGTGATGATGCGCAAGAACGACCGCGAACGTACGCGCCGTCGTGAACGCGAAGGGGAATAAGACAATGGCTCGTCCGTTTTTCCGCCGCCGCAAGAGCTGCCCTTTCTCGGGCAAGAACGCGCCGAAGATCGACTACAAGGATGTGCGCCTGCTTCAGGGCTTCATGTCCGAACGTGGCAAGATCGTCCCGTCGCGCATCACGGCTGTCTCGGCCAAGAAGCAGCGTGAGCTGGGCCAGGCGATCAAGCGCGCCCGGCACATCGGCCTCCTGCCCTACATCGTGAAGTAAGGAGCGCCTATCATGCAGATCATCCTGCTCGAGCGCATCGAGAAGCTGGGCGCCATCGGCGACGAAGTGACCGTCAAGGACGGTTATGCCCGCAACTTCCTGCTGCCCAACAAGAAAGCGCTGCGCGCCAACGACGCAAACCGCAAGGTTTTCGAAGCCAACCGCGCGCGCATCGAAGCCGACAACGCCGCTCGCCGTGAAGACGCAAAGTCCGAATCGGGCAACGTCGAAGGCAAGGAAGTGGTGCTGATCCGCGCCTCGTCCAACGCCGGCCAGCTCTATGGTTCGGTTTCGGTCCGCGATATCGCCGATGGCCTGGTCGAACAGGGCGCCAAGGTGAACAAGTCGATGATCGTGCTCGAACGCCCGATCAAGACGCTTGGCGTCTATGACGTCAAGGTTTCGCTGCACCCCGAAGTGTCGGTGACGGTCAAGGTGAACGTGGCCCGTTCGCCCGACGAAGCCGAACTGCAGTCGAAGGGCGTCAACGTCATCGACGCGATGTTCGACACCGACGTCGGCGGCTTCACCGAAGCCTACGATCCCAACGCAGAGCCGGGCGAAATCTCGGCCGACATGCTGGACGGTGGCGAGGACGAAACCGAAGCCTGAGGCTTTGGTCGACATCATCGACAAGAATTCAGGGGCGTCCTTCGGGGCGCCCCTTTTCTTTGAGGCTTATGTCTCTTGCTAACACGGCAACTCCGTAAACCCTCCCCGCTGCGACCAATTTCGCCTTTGGCTCAATACGTCTCGTTCCCTCCCTTGAGGGAGGGGTTGGGGGTGGGTGCAAGACGTTTGCGTTGGCAAACGGTATGATCGCCTTTTCTCTGCCATTACTTCCCCTTGTCCAGACGCAGGAACCGCGCGGCGTTGTTGTAGAGAATGTCGCGCTTCTGTTCGGGACTCAGGTAGTCGGCGTTCTGGATCAACCCGATGGAATAGGCCATCAATCCCGGCCAGGCGAGCTGATCGGTGCCGTACATGATGCGGTCGCCAAATCCGCCATCCACCAGCCGTTCGATATAGCGGTTCACGTCCTTGCGCGGATAGCTCCAGATCAGCCCGGCAAGATCGACATAGACGTGGCTGTTGGCTTGCAGCAGCGTCAGCATGTTGTCGATCATCGGGTAGCCCGCATGCATCACCTGCACGCGCAGCCTGGGGTGCCGTGCGAGCAGCTCTTCGAGCAGCAGCGGATTGCCCATCGAGCCACGATACGTCGGCGTGCCGATATTGGCCCGCCCCGAGCCACCAGTACCCATGTGGATCGCCACCGGAATGTCGAGCTTTTCGGCCAGCGCGAAGTAGGGGTCCACCCGCATGTCGGATGGCGAAATGCCCTCATACTGCAGGCCGATCTCACCCATGACCTTGAACCCGTCCTGCCCGAAGGCAACTTCGAGCATCTTCAGTTCCTTGGCAGGGTCGCTTGTCGCAATGCGGCCGAAGGCAGTGCCCGGAATGACCCGCGCGGGCGCTGCGGCCTGCCACTTTTTCACAGCATCAGGCGCGCCGAACACGACGCCGCGCACGTTCAGCCGCTCCATGTCGGCCAGCACCATCTTCATGTACTGGCCCTTGGGCGCCGGATAGAGCTTGGGCGTGCACTCCTCCTTCGACCAGCCGAACGGCGCCTCCGGGCCATCGGCAGGGTCGGACGCCTCGAACCGGGCCTGGTTGGGACACACCGGCGTGGCCCACGGCGCATCGTCCATGGCATGCATGTGCACGTCGATCACCGGCGCGACATCGCTCGACGTGTTCTGCGCGAGGGACACCGAACTGGCCGAAAGCGCCGCACCGACAAGCAGACCACGAAGCAACCGCATTTCATCAACTCCCACCATTGTTCTGACAGCGTTATCAGTCCAGTCGCCTGCGATGACAAGAGCACGGGAGAACATCAGCGGGCACAAATGCATACGTCGTCTCGCGTCTTTGCAGCGCAACGATCCCGCGCTATCGCCGCAAGATGGCATCAACAGAAACTATCTTGTCCGAACTCGTCCGCGTCTATGACAGCGCGGTGGCCCAGCTTCGCGAAGACATCGCAATCTACGCCAACACCGGTACGCCGCCATCGATCAACAAGCGGCATGATGGCAGCTACTGCTATCCCGAACTGCGCATCCGGCTTGAGGATGATCCGCGCAACGAATCCACCGGCCGCGCCTTTGGCCGCCTGACGCAGCGTGGCGACTATGCTTGCACCGTCACGCGCCCGGTGCTGTTTGCCGATTACCTCGCCGAACAGATCGAACTGATCAGCACGTCATACAACGTGCGGATCGAGGTCGGCCGTTCGCGGCAGGAGATGCCCTTCCCCTATGTGCTCGATGGGGCCTATGGCGCGCAGATCGGCATGGTCAGCCCGCAGGAACTGGCCAAGCACTTCCCCGCCACCGATCTTGCCCACATCGGCGACGAGATTGCCGATGGCGAATACAACCTCGGCGATGGGCCGATGCCGCTGTCACTGTTCGATGGGCTGCGAACCGATTTCAGCCTCGCCCGCCTCGCCCATTATACCGGCACGCGGATCGAGGATTTCCAGAAGTACATCCTGTTCACCAACTACCATCGCTATGTCGATGAATTCGTTGATTGGGCGGGATTGCAGATCGATGGCGAAAGCTATGTCGCGCTGACCGGCGCCGGCGGCCTTTCGCTGGATGCCCGCACCGAAAACGCCCGTGGGCGGCTGTCCGACACCGCATGGCGCAGGCACCAGATGCCCGCCTACCACCTCGTCGCGCCGGACAAGTCGGGGATCACCCTGGTCAACATCGGCGTCGGCCCGTCGAACGCCAAGACGATCTGCGATCACCTGGCCGTGCTGCGACCCGAAGCCTGGCTGATGATCGGCCATTGCGGCGGCCTGCGCCCGACGCAGAAGATCGGCGATTACGTGCTGGCCCACGCCTACCTGCGCGACGATCACGTGCTCGATCCGGTGCTGCCGCCCGAAATCCCGATCCCGGCCATCGCCGAAGTGCAGGTGGCGTTGCAGCAGGCGGCAGAACTCGTCTCGGGCGCAGGCGGCACCGATCTCAAGAAGCGCATGCGCACGGGCACGATCGTGACGACCGACGATCGCAACTGGGAACTGCGATACACGCACTCCGCCCGCCGCCTGTCGCTCAGCCGCGCGGTGGGGATCGACATGGAAAGCGCCACCATCGCCGCGCAAGGCTATCGCTTCCGCGTGCCCTACGGGACGCTGCTGTGCGTGTCCGACAAGCCGCTCCATGGCGAGATCAAGCTGCCGGGGCAGGCCAACCGCTTCTACGAAGAAGCCATCGCCGCGCATCTCGCCATCGGCACCACCGCCTGCGCGCTGCTGCGCCAGGAAGGCAACCGCCTGCACAGCCGCAAACTGCGCGCGTTCAACGAACCGCCGTTCCGGTAGGGCGCGAAAGTCGCATGCAAATCTGACAGGTGGGAACCCCGCCCCGCTGCGACCAATTCCGCCTGCGGTGAGCCCAAGTCTCGCTCCCCTCCCTCAAGGGAGGGGCTGGGGGTGGTTTACGACGAGTGCGTTGGCACATGACCTGAACCCCAAAAACAAAAGGCAACCCGCAGCAGCTAGCCCTGCTGGCGGATTGCCGAGTTCTGCCCCTCGCTCCGGGTGGCCAGAGCGGGACAGCGTGAGCTGGAAGCGCCCGTTATTTGAAGACTTCGGTGCCCAACGTGTCCATCGCGCTGCGGAACATGTCGACCGAGTTGGAAAACACCTCAAGGTCGATGCCCTTGCCGGTGACCACGTCCCAGGTCATCATCACCGCATCGTCCTTGCCCAGAGAGACCGAGGCGAAGCGCGTGTTGCGGTTGAAGCGTACCGCATCGTCGGCGGTGAACTTCTTTTCGGGCGTGAAATTGGCCACGAACTGCAGCGACTGGCACCCGTCATGAGTCTTGTCGTTGCATTCGTAGAACATCAGCGCGGCCTGCCAGCCGCCGATATCGGCATTGATCAGCGGATCGCCGTTGGCGTCCTTGGCCAGCTCTGCCGTGTACCCCAGGTTCTTCAGCGCTTCGGCCACGCCGTCGGGCTTGATGGCGGAAACCGTGGTTGCATGGGCCACGGAAGGAACCAGAACGCATGCAGCCAGGGCTGCAAGCATGCCTTTGATCGTCATTGCATCGTCTATCCCGATAGAGCTCTTGCCGGCCCGTTCGTTGTGCAGACAAGCTGCCACCAAGCATGCGATCCGGCAAGAGGCCCTGAACAGGAAATGCAAAAAGGGCGGCGGGTGCCAAAGGCTTCCCACCGCCCTCCGATCGTTCAGCAGTGGCAGTCCTTTACCAGCCGCAGGACTGGCCCCTGGTCTGGCTCGCCAGCCACTTGGTCAGCGGGGCGAAATAGCGGATCATCGCCTTGCCGCTCATCTCGCGGCTGCCGGTAAAGGCCTCCAGCGCATCGGGCCAAGGCTTCGACGCGCCCATTTCCAGCATCGCGTTCAGCTTCGCGCCAACCTCCTTGTTGCCATAGAAGCTGCAGCGATGGAGCGGGCCCTTCCAGCCGGCCTGCTTGCACGCTGCTTCATAAAATTGGAACTGCAGCACCCGCGCCAGGAAATAGCGCGTGTACGGCACGTTGGCGGGCACGTGGTACTTCGCGCCTGCATCAAACCCATCGGCGGGACGCGCCGCGGGCGGCACGATGCCCTGGTACTGCAGCCGCATCGCGTCCCAGCCCTTCTGGTAATCGGCAGGAGCGATCTTGCCGCTGAACACGTCCCAGCGATAGCGATCGATCAGCAGGCCGAACGGCAGGAACGCGATCTTGTCCATCGCCTGGCGCAGCAGCAGCCCGGTATCCTTGGATTCGGCAGGAACCTTGGCGCGATCGAGCAGGCCGATCTGCACAAGGTATTCGGGCGTGATCGAAAGCGCCACGAAATCGCCGATGGCCTCATGGAAGCCGTCGTTCGCGCCGTTCAGGTACAGCGCGTCCTGCCTGTTGTAGGCGCGCTGGTAGTAGTTGTGGCCAAGCTCATGGTGGATGGTGACGAAATCATCGCCGTTCACCTTGATGCACATCTTGATGCGCAGGTCTTCCTTGTTGTCGAGATCCCAGGCCGAGGCATGGCACACCACGTCGCGGTCGCGCGGCTTGGTGAACTGCGACCGCTGCCAGAAGGTCTGCGGCAGCGGCGCCATGCCCAGCGAGGAATAGAACCCCTCGCCCGCCCGGACCATCTTCAGCGCGTCATAGCCCTTGGCGTTCAGCAGTTCGCCCACGTCATAGCCGATGTCGCCAGCGCCTGCGGGTGCTACCACGTCATAGATGTTGCCCCATTCCTGCGCCCACATGTTGCCCAGCAGATCTGCGCGGATCGGGCCGGACTTCGGCTGCACCGCATCGCCATACTTCGCGTTCAGCTTCATCCGGGTGAAGCAGTGCAGCTGGTTGTAGAGCGGCTTGACCTCGTTCCAGATCTTCTCGGTCAGTGCGGCGAACTGTTCGGGCGGCATGTCATAGTTCGACCGCCACAGCGCGCCCATGTCGGCAAAGCCCAGTTCCTGCGCGCCGGCATTGCCGATGCCGATCATCTGCGCGTAATCGGCCTTCATCGGGGCACCGACATTGTCGTGCCAGCTGATCCACATCTCCTTCAACTCATCGGGATTGCGATTGGTGCCCATCGCCTCCTCGATGTCGCTGCCGTTGATGGGCTGGCCCCTCAGCGTGCCCATGCCCTTGCCATAGGCGCCTTCCAGCCCGGCCTGAAGCGCGGCAAATTGCTGCGATGCACCGGGAGTCGAAGGCGCAGGGCCGGTTATCTGCGTGCGGAATATCACCAGCTTGCGCGCCACTTCGGGCGAAAGACCGGCAAGCCTGGCATAGTCCGCCGCCTGCTTGGCCTGCCGCACCTGCATCGCGGTGTTGGCGGCGTTGGCTTCGGCCACCAGCGATTCCGTATCGTCGGTGATATTGGTCGCGTAAATCCAGTTCGCGCGCGAGGTGGCATAGGAATTGCCGAGGATTTCCGCCTCGGCCTGCTTCACCCAGTCCGACGCCTTGGCAGCATCGCCCGGCGCGGTCTGCGCCAGCGCGGGCGATGCGGCGATGGCGGCTGCCAGCGCAAGGCTCGATACGAATGATTTCATGATCTTGATGTCTCCCGGAAGCATGGTTCCAGCGCCACGCACGGGGCACCAGATGCGTGCCGCATGGTTACAGCTGAAACCGTCCGGGTCAACCCGCGCGGCGAGGCATCAGGCCAGAAACTGCACCAGGGCATCGCCCAGTTGCGGCATCGTCACGCTGCTCATGTGGGTGCCGGGGATCAGCGCAAGCCGGGCATCGGGCAGCGCCGCTGCCAGCTTTTCCGCCGAACCGTTGTCGTTGTCCTGATCGCCGCAAAGCACCAGCGTCGGCATGGTGATCGCGCTCAGCTCCGCCGGGTCGGTGTCGGCCATCGATCCCAGCAGCAGCCGCGCGGCATCGCGATCCGTGCCCATGGTCTTCAGGAACTGCTGGGCAAAATAGGCGGGATCATCGCGCTTGATCGTGCCGAAGCGGTCGATCACGTCGACGAAGAAGTCCTGCCGCCGCGCCCAGCCGGCCAGCCCTTCCAGCCCCATGCCCGAAAGCACCAGCCGGCGCGGCTGCACCCCGGCAATCACCGCCCGCGCCGATGTGCGCGATCCCAGCGAAAAGCCGACCAGATCGAAGTCGACCAGCCCCAGATGCGCCACCAGCGCCTCCAGATCACGCGCCAGCACATCTGGCGGATAGGCCGCCGGATCATGCGGTGCGGCGCTCTGCCCATGCACCCGAAGATCGGGCATCAGGCATTCGAAACCGGCTTCTGCCAGCTTTGCCGCCGTGCCGAACTTGATCCAGTTGACATGGGCCGAGGAGAACAGCCCGTGCAGAAGCACCACCGGCCTTCCGCTTCCCATCCGGTGCAGCGCCAGTTGCGCGCCGCCGAAGCCCGGAAAGAATTCGGTGGTAGCTTCTGCCATGTCGGCCTCAGCCCTTCTTCAGGTGGCGGCGGCCCAGCAGTTCGGCAATCTGCACCGCGTTCAGCGCCGCACCCTTGCGCAAGTTGTCCGAAACGCACCACAGCGACAGGCCGCTGTCCACCGTCGGGTCTTCGCGCACGCGGCTGACATATGTCGCATCGTCGCCCACCGCCTCGATCGGCGTGATGTATCCGCCGTTCTCGCGCTTGTCGATCAGCATCACGCCCGGCGCTTCACGCAGGATGTTCTGCGCTTCCTCGGCGCTGATCTCGTCATGGAACTCGATGTTGAGCGCTTCGGAATGGCCGACGAACACCGGCACGCGCACACACGTGGCGCTGATCTTGATCTTGGGATCAAGGATCTTCTTGGTTTCGGCCACCATCTTCCACTCTTCCTTGGTCGAACCATCGTCCAGGAACACGTCGATGTGCGGGATCACGTTGAACGCGATCTGCTTGGTGAACTTCTTGGGGTCGTTCATTTCGCCCTGCGGCATGTAGATGGCCCGCGTCTGTTCGAACAGCTCGAGCATGCCTTCCTTGCCCGCGCCGGAAACCGACTGGTAGGTGGCCACGACCACGCGCTTGATCCGGGCGGCATCGTGCAGCGGCTTCAATGCCACCACCATCTGCGCGGTGGAGCAGTTGGGATTGGCGATGATGTTCTTCTTGGTGTAAGCGTCGATCGCGTCGGGGTTCACCTCCGGCACGATCAGCGGCACGTCCGGGTCCATGCGGTAGAGCGACGAATTGTCGATCACCACGCAGCCCGCAGCCGCAGCGCGCGGCGCGTGAATTTCGGTCGGGCCCGATCCTGCCGCAAACAGCGCAATGTCCCATCCGGTGAAATCGAAGTTCTCGATATTGCGCACCTTCAGCTTGCGCCCGGTTTCGCCAAAGTCGATCTCCGTGCCCTGCGAACGCGGCGATGCCACGGCCGCAACCTCGTCACACGGAAACGCGCGTTCGGCGAGGATGTTGAGCATTTCGCGGCCCACGTTCCCCGTCGCGCCGACAACTACAACCCGGTAACCCATTGTCATTCCCTTCCAGCGGCCCGCCCGTTCCGGCAGTCGGCCTGTTCCCTAGCGGCTGGTGCCGACCAGCCAAGATAAAAACGCTTTTGCCTTCCCTACGTCACCTTGCGCTGCCGCTTCGTCATTGCGAGGAAGCGAAGCTGATGAAGCAATCCAGAGCGTCTGCCCTTGCCCTCTGGATTGCCGCGCTCCCTCCGGTCGCTCGCAATGACGACGATTGGTAACCCAGGCCTACTTCCCGCTGCCTGCACCGTTGCGGTCGAGGAAGCGGAAAATCGTCTCGTACAAGTGCGTGCTCACTTTCGGCCCGCTGATGCGGTGGGTGTAGCCGGGGTAGAGCATCATCTCGAACGGCACCGCCTCGCCCTGCATCTTGGCGATGATTGCGCTGGCGTTCTCGAACACCACGTTGTCATCGGCCATCCCGTGGATGATCAGCAGCGGATCGCTGATCTTGCCGGTATCGGCCAGCGCATTCGCCTTCTCATAGACCTGCGGCAGCTTGCCGGGATCGCCCAGGTAGCGTTCGGTATAAGTCGTGTCATAGAGCTGCCACTTGGTCACCGGCGCCACCGCGATGCCCGCGGCATAGGCCCCCGGATCGGCCTCCAGCATCTTGATCGACATGTAGCCGCCATAGGACCAGCCGAACGTGCTGATCTTGCCCGCATCCACGAACGGCTGCTGCTTCAGCCACTTGGCGCCGGCCAACTGGTCCTCCACCTCGACCGAACCCAGCGCGTGATGCAGCGCCGAGGCGAACTTCACGCCCCGGTTCTCCGATCCGCGATTGTCGATGGCAAAATAGATATAGCCCTTGTCGACGATCGCCTGCGCCAGCGCGCCCTGGAAGCCCTTGCTGACTACCTGCGCAGTCGGCCCGCCATAGTGGTAGGTGAACACGGGGTACTTCCGGCCCGGCTCCAGCGGCGGGGTGATCATCATGTAGTGCAGCGGCGTGCCATCTGCCGCAGGGATCGTGCCGAACTGCGCCGGGCGGTGGCTGGCAAGATAGGGCGCATAAGGATGCGCGCCCGCCACCTTGTTCTCCTCGATCCACGCCAGCCGCTTGCCGCTGGTATCGGCAATGTACGACTGCGCCGGCTGCGCATCGGACGATCGCGAGATCATCAGCGTCTGCCCGGTGCGGTCCATGCTGGCATTGTTGACCCAGCCCGGCTCGGTCACGCGCACAAGCTTGCCCGGCGCGTTCAGGTTCATCGCATAGACCTGCTGCGCCAGGACATCGTCCTTCGTGCCGGTCAGGTAAAGCTTGCCGCCCTTTTCGTCCACGCCGACCAGCCCGGTGACGACCCAGTCGCCCTTGGTCAGCTGGCTCCACTTGCCACCCTTCAGCCGATAGAGATGCCCGAAGCCATCGCGTTGCGACCACCAGATCAGGCTGCCGTCACTCAGGAACCGGTAGCTGTCCGTCAGGTCGATCCAGTGCTTGTCCGCCGCCTTTTCGGTGAACAGCACGCTGGCCTTGCCGGTGGCGGGATCGACCTTGAGCATGTCGAGCACGGTCTGCGCACGGTTCATCCGCTGCACATACAGCGCCCTGCCATCGGGCGCCCAGTCCACCCGGGCAAGGTAGATGTCTTTGTTCGCGCCCAGATCCACCTGCACCCGGTCCGATCCGTCCGGGCCCATCACCCACAGCGAAACCTCGGCATTGGGCGTGCCCGCGGCCGGATAGCGCTGCTGGAAGGTTCGCGTGTCCTCGGCGCCGATGGCCGTGCGCGTCACCACGCCAACCATGCTTTCGTCAAACCGCTCGACCGCGATGCGCTTTTCATCGGGCGACCACCAGAAGCCGTTGAAGCGGTTCATTTCCTCTTGCGCCACGAACTCGGCCTCGCCCCAATGGACGTCGGCGTTCGCCTCTTCGGGCGTGATCGCCTGCGCTGCAGCGCCGGTCACCGGGCCTGCCCACAGCCGCCGGTCGCGGACATAGGCGATATGCTCGCCCTTCGGCCCGAGCTTCGGCGTCAGTTCGCCGCCCTTCGTGCCCTCGACCTTGCGCACCGAACCATCAAGGCCCGCCAGGAACAGCTCGCCATCCACCGGCACCAGCACCGATTTGCCATCGGCCGCCCATTCATAGGCGACGATGCCCTTCAGATCGCCGATCCGCTGCCGCTCGCGCTGCATCTTCTCCGCTTCGGAAAGCTGCCGCCCGGACGAAAGCTTGAGCGAATCCACCAGCATCTTCCATTCGCTGGTCTGCCGGTCAAAGCCCCACAGGTCATAGCGCTCCCGGTCATCCGCCCGGTTCCTCAGCAGCGTCAGATACCGCCCATCGGGTGAAAGCTTCACCGCACGAGGCGCCGGGCCATTAAGGCTCGGGCTGGCAAACACGCGCTCGAAGGTCAGGTTTCCGGTTTCAGCAGGCGCATTGGCAGTCATCGGTGTTCCCTGTTGGGCAAGCGCGGGCGCGGCGACGAGAGAGACAAGCGCGCAGGGGGCGAGCAGGCGGAAGTGACGCATGGGTTTTCGGTATCCTCTGGCCCGGATTGCTGCCGGGGCATGTTTGCGATGCGCCTAGGTGGCCCGAAATGGTTGCGGTTGAAAGCAGAAAAGGCGCCCTGGCTCTGAGCCAGGACGCCTTTCTGAACACGGTAACCGCGTCGGGGGCGTTTAGTCCCTTGGGCTCAGGCCTTGGTGACCTTGCGCTCGGCAATACGCGCCGATTTGCCGGTGCGGCCGCGAAGATAGTAGAGCTTCGCACGACGCACGACACCACGGCGCACCACGGTAATCGAATCGATGTTGGGCGAGTAGAGCGGGAACACGCGCTCCACGCCTTCACCGAACGAGATCTTGCGCACGGTGAAGTTCGAGCCGAGGCCACGGTTCGAGCGCGCGATGCACACGCCTTCGTAGGCCTGGACGCGGGTACGCTCGCCTTCGACGACGCGCACGCCAACGCGCACGGTATCGCCCGCACGGAAGTCCGGAATTTCCTTCTTCGCCTTGAATTCGGCGATGGCTTCAGCTTCAAGCTGCTGAATCAGGTTCATTTTCAATCGTCCTGCACTTCACGCTGCGCGCCAGAGGCAGACTGGACCCGAACGCCGATGTGGCGCTCCCAAAGGTCCGGCCTGCGTAACCGTGTATCGTCTTCCGAACGGCGTTTCCGCCATTCCGCGATTTTTCCATGATCCCCCGATCGCAGCACTTCAGGGATCACTCGCCCTTCCCACTCAGCAGGCCGGGTATAGTGCGGGTATTCAAGGAGACCGTTCTCGAACGACTCCTCATGCCCGCTAGAAGCCGCGCCCATTACGCCGGGAAGCAGCCGAATGCAAGCGTCCAGCAGCATCAGCGCGGCACATTCCCCGCCGGAAAGCACGATGTCGCCAACCGAGACTTCCTCAACGTCGCGCCCTTCGAAAATCCGCTCGTCAAATCCCTCAAACCGGCCGCAGAGAAGTATCACCCCCGGCCCCTCGGCAAGCTCCCGCACCCGCTCCTGCGTCAACGGCTTGCCACGGGGGGTCATGGCAATCACCGGGCGGCCCGGATGGGCCTCGCGCGCATGGTCGATGGCCTTGGCCAGCACATCCACCCTGAGCACCATCCCCGCCCCGCCACCTGCCGGCGTGTCGTCAACGGTCTTGTGCCTGTCGATGGCAAAGTCCCGGATCTGCACCGCATCCATCGCCCATGTGCCCTCACGCAGAGCGCGCCCGGCAAGGCTGACGCCCAAGGGCCCTGGGAACATCTCGGGGTAGAGGGTGAGGACTGTGGCGGCGAAGGTCATGGCTCAAGCCAATGACCTGCTTCCGGCGCTTCTGCAACGGCTGAACAGCAGATATCGGCCAAGAGAACGCTAGCCAAAATGCAACGTTGGCCCCAGAATGGCGGCGAAGGCCAGGCTTGCTAAAAGGCCGACAGCGAAAATCGGCACGTTTCGTTTTACTTCAAACGACTGCGGCTCACCCCGTCCGCGTGTAGCGTAGCCAATCGAGATCAATCCGGCCTTGCCGCCGAAACTGGCAGCCGCGGCGGATGCCAGCGTCACAAACAGGCCGACCGGATTTGGAATGCTCGCAGCAACTGCAGAGACACACAAGACAAGATAGAAGCCGTGCGCGATCGTACGCCTGGCCGGTGTGGTCATCGCGCCCTGACCAATCATGGAATTGAGCGTCTTGATCCCGGTCTTGACCAGATGGATGTAGGCAAAAAGGCCAAAGGCCGCAAAAGCAGCGCGCCACACTAGCGGATTGGGCAAAGGGCCGATCCCTCCGTCCTCGCCCGGCCCCAGGTCACCGATCCCGGAAACCCCCGAAAACAGAAAGTACCCCGCAGCACTGAAACACAGCGACAGCCAGACATACCACCCGATCAGCCGTGCCAGATCGCCGTGCAGCAGCCGGCGCCAGACGACAAACGCCACGCCTCCCACTATCGCATCGATCGCCATGCCCGAAATGGCCACCAATCGGCGCGCTCCTATGCTTTCGCTGTCACAATTGACGTAGAAAGCACCAAGTTCGGCAAGCCGGCCACCGGTCGCCACGCACGTAGCGGCATGGCCACCAATCTCGTGAACCATGGTCAGCAGCGGCATCAGCAGCAGGGCAATGCCAGCAACGGTAATCCGGTCAACAGAAAGTCTGCCCAACATAAGCCCCTCGCCAGTCAGGCCGAACCATGGAGACCCAGGCCGTCATGCGCAACCCACGCGTTCGGCCTTGCCGCAGATCCGGTCGGTTCAGACTTCCGCCCACCCCGCCTCAATCACAATCCGCTCGTCGGTCCATTCCGGAACCGCTTCCAGCTTCATCGGCACCATGAACTTCTTGCCGTCGGCCTTGCGCACTTCGATCACGTCGCCCGCGCCGAAGTTGTCGACCGCGATGCATTCGCCCAGCGCCGCGCCCTCGGTCGAAACCACCGGCAGGCCGATGAGGTCGGCGTAGTAATACTCGCCCGGCGCCAACGGCGGCAGCGAGGCCCTCGGCACGGTCAGCGCCGTGCCGCGCAGCTTTTCCGCTGCCGTGCGGTCAGCCACTTCGGCAAAGCGGGCGATTGCCCCGCCCTTGCCATCATCGCGCAAGGCAACCACGGTCAGGGCAGAATCGTTGAAGGCGCGGTAGCGCTTCAGTGCGCCCGCGCCTTCCCGCGTGACGGGCCGGTCGCGCAAGATCAGGCTTCCGTCTGCTCTTCGGCAGCGGCTTCGGCAGCCGGAGCTTCCTCGGCGGGTGCCGCCGATGCCGCAGCAGCGGCTTCAGCAGCTTCACGAGCCTTCTCGGCCTTTTCCTCGGCGCGCTCCTGGGCCTTCTTGCCGGGGACGGCAGCCTGCGGGTTGTTGGTAGCCTTGCGCTCCTTGATGCCAGCCTTGTCGAGCATGCGGGCAACGCGGTCGGTCGGCTGTGCGCCAACGCCCAGCCAGTAGCGCACGCGGTCTTCGACCAGACGCACGCGGTTTTCATCGTCCTTGGCCAGCAGCGGGTTGTAGGTGCCAACCTGCTCCAGATACTTGCCATCGCGCGGCGCCCGGCTGTTGGAAACGACGACCTTGTAATACGGGCGCTTCTTGGAACCACCACGCGAGAGACGGAGAGAAACCGACATTGGAACTACCTTTCAATCAAACCGAAAACGGGAAACTTGCAAAATTCATTTCTTCTTGAGCAGGTCGCCTAGGTTGCCCGGCAGACCGCCGGAACCCAGACCGGGCAAGCCGCCCATGCCGCCCATTCCGCCACCAAGACCACCGGGGCCCATCTGCTGGTCCAGCCCGGGCATCGCGGCACCAAGGCCGCCCTTGCCGAACAGCGCGCCAAGGCCCTTGAGGCCGCCCATCTTCTTGATCTGCTTCATGGCCTTGGCCATTTCCTGATGCATCTTCAGAAGCTTGTTCACGTCCTGCACTTGCGTGCCAGACCCCTTGGCCACGCGGATCTTGCGCTTGGCGTTGAGCAATTCGGGCTTCTCGCGCTCCTTGGGCGTCATCGAACCGATGATCGCATCCATGCGCAGCAGCACCTTGTCGTCCATGCCGGACTGCGCCATCGCCGCCTTGGCCTTCTTCATGCCGGGCATCATGCCCGCCAGCACGCCAAGGCCGCCCATGTTCTGCATCTGCCGCAGCTGGGTGCGCAGATCGTTCATGTCGAACTGGCCCTTCGACATGCGCTGCGCCAGCTTCTCAGCGTCTTCGGCATCGATCGTCGCCGCCGCCTTCTCGACGATGGAGACAATGTCGCCCATGCCCAGGATGCGGCCCGCCACGCGCTCCGGGTGGAACGGTTCGATCGCATCCAGCTTTTCGCCGGTGCCGGCAAACTTGATCGGCTTGCCGGTAACCGCGCGCATCGATAGCGCCGCACCGCCGCGCGCATCGCCGTCCATGCGGGTCAGCACCACGCCGGTCAGGTTGACCTCGCCCGAGAACGATTGCGCCACGTTGACCGCGTCCTGCCCGGTCAGCGAATCGACGACGAGCAGCGTTTCCTTCGGCACCGAGACGGCGGCAACCGCCTTCATCTCGTCCATCAGCGCCGTATCGACATGCAGGCGACCTGCGGTGTCGAGCATCAGCACGTCCACAGCCTGCAGCTTTGCCGCGTTGACCGCGCGCGTGGCGATATCCACCGGCAACTGCCCGGCAATGATCGGCAGCGTGGCAACGCCGGCCTGCTCGCCCAGCACCTTCAACTGTTCCTGCGCCGCCGGACGATTGACGTCCAGCGATGCCATCAGCACCTTCTTGCCGTGCTTTTCCTTCAGCAGCCTGGCAATCTTGGCAGTGCTGGTGGTCTTGCCCGAACCTTGCAGGCCGACCATCATGATCACCACCGGCGGCGCGGCATTCAGATCAAGCTCGGCGGTCCCGCCGCCCAGCATCTCGACCAGCGCATCGTTGACGATCTTGACGACCTGCTGGCCGGGCGTGACCGATTTGAGCACGGACTGACCGACAGCCTGCTCCGAAACGGATTCAATAAATCGACGGACGACCGGGAGTGCAACGTCGGCTTCGAGCAGCGCGATCCGCACTTCGCGCATCGCGGCCAGAACGTCTTCCTCGCGCAGCGCGCCGCGGCCACGCAGGCGGTCGAAGACGCCTCCAAGCCGGTCTGAAAGACTGTCGAACACGCGCAATTCCCATCACCATGCCCTTGATCGAACGCCATTTTCGCGTAACGCGAAAAACGCCGGTGGGCGAAACCTCGCCGACCAGCGTGTGGCATCCTGAACAGGGGCCGTTGCTAAACGCGCAATGGAATATCCATAGCACCGCGCGCCCTTAGCCGTTGCCGGTTACGATGGCAAGTCGTACCATGCCGTGGCTGTCGCTCAGTGCGACGAACCGAGGGTGCAAAGGCAATCTTAACCAAAACTTCAGGACGAACCCTTACCCCTCGGGACATGACGGGAAGGCGGCGGCCGGGCGTTTGCGAACAACGCAAGCCGGGTCGCGGCAAACAGCGGAAGCGGGGTTATGGCATCAGCGCCAATTGAAATGGATCAACCTGCAGATGGCGCAAAGGCCATGGCAAACGATCTTGTCGGTCTGGGCATCATTGTCGCGGCCATTCTCATGTTCGTGGCCACCGGGTCATCGGTACTGGCCGATTTCCTGCGCCTGATCTCGACCGGGGAACCGCCGCGCGAACCGATGCTGGGCGTCGCCCTCATCCTCAATGTCGCCCTCCTGCTGTTCGGCTGGCGTCGCTATGTCGATCTCACCCGCGAAGTCGGCCAACGCCGCCGAGCCGAGGAAACCGCGCACCGGCTTGCCCACACCGATCCGCTGACCGGCTGCCTCAACCGCCGCAGCGTGGGCCCGGCGCTCGAAGAGATGATCCGCACGGCGCGCACGACCGGCCATGAAGTGGTCGTGGCGATGATGGACCTCGACAATTTCAAGCGCTCGAACGATGCGCACGGCCACCAGGCGGGCGATGCCATCCTGCTGCAGACCGCCCAGCGCATCGGCGCCATCCTGCCCGAACGCTCGATCATGGCGCGGCTTGGCGGCGATGAGTTTGCCTTCGCGGCGATCTATGATCCCGATCACGTCGAAGCGATCGCAGCGATGCTCTACGCGTAGATGCTGCGCTTCGGTTACACTGCCGTCGCGGAATTTCATTATCTGCATCATGATCCGGCGGGCGCTACCTACGCCGACCCCGCCGAAATGGCAGGCGCGATCGTGCGGGCGAGCGGCGAGACGGGCATCGGGCTGACGTTGCTTCCCGTCTTTTACGCGCACGGCAATTTCGACGCCGCGCCGCCGAGCCCGGGGCAGCGCCGCTTCCTGAGCGATATCGATGGTTCGAACAGAACATGGAAAGCGAACTGCGCTTCCGCAGCGAGCTGGAACGCGGCATCCGCGATGGCATCCCGCGCGGCGAATTCATCCCCTATTACGAAAAGCAGGTCGATCTCGATACGGGCGAGCTGACCGGCTTTGAAATGCTGGCCCGCTGGAACAATCCCACGCACGGCCTGCTCTCGCCCGAAATCTTCATTCCCATCGCCGAGGAAATCGGCCTGATCTCCGAGCTGTCCGAAAGCCTGATCCGTCACGCGTTAAGCGATGCCCGCGAATGGGACCCGCGCCTGTCGCTGTCGGTCAATATCTCGCCGCTCCAGCTGCGCGACCCGTGGTTTGCCCAGAAGTTGCTCAAGCTGCTGGTGGAAGCGAACTTCCCGCCGCACCGGCTGGATATCGAAATCACCGAAACCTGCCTGCATGAAAACATCGGCGTGGTCCGCACCTTGATCACCAGCCTGAAGAACCAGGGCATCCGCATCAGCCTCGATGACTTCGGCACCGGCTATTCGTCGCTGGCCCAGTTGCGCACCTTGCCGTTCGACCAGATCAAGATCGACCGCTTCTTCGTCTCCAGCCTTGGCACGAGCAGCGACAGCGCGACGATCATCGAGGCGATCTCCTCGCTGGGCAAGGGCATGAACCTGCCGATCACCGCAGAAGGCATTGAATCGCAGGAAGTTCTTACCGCCATTCGCAAGTTCGGCTCGTTCAAGGGGCAAGGCTTCCTCTATGGCCAGCCCTCCGATTCCGATGGCGTGCGCAGCATTCTTGCCGAACGCAGCCTGCTCGCCACCATTGCCGAGCCGGATGCGGCCCCCAGCGTGGACGAACTGCCCTTCCGGCCCGTGCCGCGCGTGGCTTCGGCCTGATCTGCGGCGCAGCGCCGGCGCTCGCTGACGCTGCATCTTGGCGCGACAGATTGCTTTGCAGCGCGCCAGTCCCTAAGTCGCGGGGCATGCGCATCCCCTTTCGCAAAATGCACGGCCTCGGCAACGATTTCGTGGTGATCGACGCCCGCACGGCGGCGGTCGCCATGACCGCGCGCCGCGCCGCATCGCTCGCCAATCGCCGCACCGGGATCGGCTGCGACCAGCTGATCGTGCTCGAACCATCCGCAATCGCCGATGTGAAGATGCGGATCTTCAACAATGATGGCAGCGAAGTGGAAGCCTGCGGCAATGCTGCCCGCGCTGTCGGGCTGCTGCTGGGGTCCACGCAAACCATTGAAACGCTTGGCGGGTTGATCCGCTCTGCGGCAAATGCCGATGGCGTATCGGTCGACATGGGCGCGCCGCGCCTGCGCTGGGACGAGATACCAGTGGCCTATGCGATGGACACGCTCGACATGCCGGTGGGGTGGGAGCAGCTGGAAAATCCGGTCGGCGTCAATGTCGGCAATCCGCATGTGATCTTCTTCGTGCCCGATGCCGATGCGGTGGATCTTGCACGGCTGGGTCCGCTGATCGAAAACGACCCGCTTTTTCCGCAGAAAATCAACGTCAACGTCGCCAGCGTGGCGGGGCCGGACCATCTGAAGCTTCGCGTGTGGGAACGCGGCGCAGGCCTTACCCAGGCCTGCGGCACTGGCGCCTGCGCCACCGCGGTCGCCGCCATTCGCCGCAAGCTGACCGGGCGCAAGGTCCGCGTCGATCTGCCGGGCGGGCCGCTGGTGATCAGTTGGCCCGAAGGTGGCACCATCGACATGACCGGCCCGGCCACGCTCAGCTTCGAAGGCTCGTTCGAGGACGCCGATTTCCCGGCATGAGCGCTGACGTCATCTCGCTTGGCTGCCGCCTGAACATCGCCGAAAGCGAGACGATCCGCGGCTTTCTGGCCGATGGACCGCCGACGGTCGTGGTCAATTCCTGCGCGGTGACCACCGAGGCCGTGCGCCAGTCGCGCCGCGCGGTACGCCGGCTGCGGCGCGATCATCCCGGTGCACGGCTGGTCGTCACGGGATGCGCCGCAACGATCGAGCCTGACGCTTTTGCCGCGATGCCCGAGGTCGATGCGGTGGTTTCCAACATGGCGAAGCTGGCTCCGGCAAGCTGGAATGCGCCAGCGGTGGCGCCGCCGGTTCCCAACCGTTCGCACACCCGCGCGTTCGTTCCGGTGCAGAACGGCTGCGATCACGCCTGCACCTTCTGCATCATCCCGCAGGGGCGCGGAAAAAGCGTTTCCTTGCCGATAGTTGACGTGCTTTCTGCGGTCGAAAACGCGGTATTCCTGAACGGCACCAAGATGCACCTAGCTGCACCTACGCGGCACCAGGGCGTCAACGAAGTGGTGCTGACCGGGGTCGATGTGACGTCATGGGGCGCTGATCTGCCGGGCACGCCCAGCCTCGGCGATCTGGTGCTGGCGATCCTGAACGCCTTCCCCACCCTCCCCCGGATTCGCCTCTCCTCGCTCGATGGGGTGGAGATCGATCCGCTGCTGTTCGATCTCATCACGACAGAGCCGCGCGTGATGCCGCACATCCACCTTTCGCTGCAATCGGGCAGCGACATGGTGCTCAAGCGGATGAAGAGGCGGCACTCGCGCGCGCAGGCGATCGATCTGGTGCAGCGGATGAAGGCGCTCCGGCCGGAGATTGCCATCGGTGCCGATCTGATTGCCGGGTTCCCGACCGAAACCGCTGAAATGCATGACGAAAACCTTTCGATCGTGCGCGAATGCGCGATCGTTCACGGGCACATCTTCCCCTATTCCCCCCGCCCCGGCACCCCGGCGGCGCGGATGCCCCAGGTCGATCCCGTGCTGGTGCGCGAGCGTGCGGCGCAAGTGCGCGCGGCCGTGGCCGACGAGCGCGCGCGCTGGCTGGCCACGCTGATCGGCCAGCCCGCTGAAATCCTTGCCGAACGCGATGGAACCGGCCATGCGCCGCACTTTGCCAGCTACCGCGTGGGCCCCGGCGTGATGGCCGGCAGCCTGACGACGGTGACGCCGACCAAGATTGTCGAAGGAATACTGGAATGAGTTCGGAAACCGCCAGTTCAAGCTGGTCCGACCGCCTGCTGGGCGGTTTTCGCAAGACATCCGAACGGCTTGCGGAAAATCTCGGCAGCATCGTCGGTGCATCGCGCCTGACCGAGGCGCAGCTTGACGATCTGGAAGACGCGCTGATCCTGTCCGACCTTGGCCCCCGCGCCGCCGCGCGTATCCGCGAAAGGCTAAAAGGCGCGCGGTTCGACAATGGCGTGGACGAACAAGGCGTGAAGGAAGCCGTCGCCGAAGAAATTGCCGCAATCCTGCGCCCGGTGGCCAAGCCTCTGGAAATCTTGGCTTTTCCACGTCCGCAGGTAATCCTGGTGATCGGCGTGAACGGATCGGGCAAGACCACCACCATCGCCAAGCTGGCGCACCTGTTCCAGGAACAGGACTATGGCGTGATGCTGGCAGCGGGCGACACCTTCCGCGCGGCGGCGATCGGCCAGCTGAAGGTCTGGGCGGAGCGACTGGGCATTCCCATCGTGACCGGGCCGGAGGGCGGCGATCCTGCGGCCATCGTGTTCGATGCGGTGAAATCGGCGACCGACACCGGGATCGACACGCTGATCGTCGATACCGCAGGCCGGTTGCAGAACAAGCGCGAACTGATGGACGAACTGGCCAAGGTGCGCCGCGTGCTCGGCCGCCTGAACCCTGAGGCCCCGCATGACGTGGTGCTGGTGCTCGATGCCACCAACGGTCAGAACGCCTTGCAACAGATCGAGATTTTCACGGAAGTGGCGGGCGTGACCGGCCTGATCATGACCAAGCTGGACGGCACCGCGCGCGGCGGCGTGCTGG
>JAPLPG010000241.1 GCA_026400375.1 Novosphingobium sp.
CCAGCTGCCGGTGGCAAGCGGGAAGGTGGCATCGAGAAACGCGCGCCCCGCCGCGACCACCGCGGCCCCGCGCGCCTTGTCATAACCGCCGGGCCTGGCAGGCGCGGCATCGAGCGCATCGGTGCCATAGAAGGCATCATAGAGGCTGCCCCAGCGCGCGTTGGCGGCGTTCAGCACGAAGCGATCGTTGAGCACCGGCACGACCAGCTGCGGGCCAGCCATCGTGGCGATTTCGGGATCGACGTTCTGGGTGCCGATCACGAAGTCTTCGGGTTCGGGCACGAGATAGCCGATCTCGGTCAGGAACGCGCGATATTCGGCTGCATCGATGGGCTTGCCGCGCCGTTCACGGTGCCACGCATCGATCTGCGCCTGAAGCGTGTCACGCTTTGCCAGCAGATCGCGGTTTGCGGGGGCAAAACGGCCGACCAGCGCGGCGAAGCCCGGCCAGAAGGCCGACGGTTCAAGACCCAGCGGCCCCAGCACTTCACTGTCGATGAAAGTTGCGAGGCTTGCGTCAACCTGCAGGCCACTGCGCTCAATCCGTTCGTTCATATCACCCATATCCATACGCTCGCACACACTGCGCCCACGGCAAAGCCGCACACGCCGATTTCGATGAACCTGGGGAGGAACGGGAGATGCTATGCCCAATTCCGAGCAGCTTGGCAACCGACGCAATCCATCCAATCGTGTCCCCATCTTCGTCATTGCGAGTGGAGCGAAGCAATCCAGAGCGTCGTGCCGCGAAACTCTGGATTGCTTCGTCGGCTGCGCCTCCTCGCAATGACGAAGCCGTTATGCCGTGATTGGTCTTTGCGGAGCCTGAAGGGGTTCACCCCGCGCGTCCAAGCGTCTAGGCTGGTTGCAAATGGAACAGCTTTCCCCAACCGAACAGACATTGCTCGCGCCGCTGGATGCCGCCCCGATGCTTGCACAGGTTCAGCAATGGTGCGCGATCAACACCGGCACCGGCAACCTTGCGGGCCTTGCGCAGCAGGGGGATTTGCTGGCGGACGCCTTTGCGGCCCTGCCGGGAGACGTCCGCAGGATCGACCCCGCCCCGGTCAGCGCCATCGCGGCCGATGGCACGACACGTGAAACCGCCAACGGCGCGCATCTGGTCCTGTCCGTGCGGCCAAAGGCACCGCGCCGCTATCTGCTGACCGGGCACATGGACACGGTGTTTGCGCCTTCGCATCCGTTTCAGACGCTGCGCTGGCTGGATGGCGAAACGCTGAACGGCCCTGGCGTTGCCGACATGAAGGGCGGAATCGCGGTAATCCTGGCTGCGCTGCACCTGTTCGAGGCGAGCCCGGTGGCGACGCACGTCGGCTATGACGTGCTGATCAATTCCGATGAGGAAACCGGCAGCCTGTCCTCCGCGCCGCTGATCGCGCAACTCGCTGCGGGCAAGGCGGCGGCGCTGACCTATGAACCTTCGGCCCTGCCCGATGGCACGCTGGCGGGCGAACGCCCCGGCAGCGGCAATTACAGCGCGGTGATCAAGGGCCGCTCCGCCCATGCCGGGCGCAACCCGCAGGACGGGCGCAATGCCGTCCTTGCCGCCGCCGATCTGGCGCTGCGGCTGAAGGCGCTGGAAGAGCCGGGGCTGTCGGTGAACCCTGCCCGGATCGATGGCGGCAGCGCCAACAATGTCGTGCCCGATCACGCGGTGCTGCGTTTCAACGTGCGCCCGCGCCGGGCCGAACAGGCAGGGGCGTTCGAAGCCGCACTGCGCGAGGCGGTGCGCGTGGTGGAAAAGCTGCATGATGTGGCCATCCACCTTCACGGCGGCGTTTCGCGCCCGCCCAAGCCGCTGACGGACGAGGCCACCGCGCTGTTCGGCCTGGTGCGCGAATGTGGCGAGGCGCTGGGCCAGCCGATCCGCTGGCAGGCATCGGGCGGCGTCTGCGATGGCAACAACATCGCCGCCTGCGGGGTGCCCGTGGTCGATACGATGGGCGTGCGCGGCGGGGCAATCCATTCGGATCAGGAGTTCCTGATCGTGCCATCGCTGGCCGAACGTGCCGCGCTTTCCGCGCTGGTGCTGCACCGACTTTCCGGGGGAAATTGATGACGTTCCGTATCCGCGCCGCGCGCGACAGCGATCTGCAGCCCTTGTATGAAATGGCCAAGCTGACCGGCGGAGGCTTTACCAACCTGCCCGCCGACCGAAAGGCGCTGACCGCCAAGCTGGAGCGCGCGGCGCACGCCTATGCCAGCACCGAGCCTGCCGATCCGCGCAACCTGGACGATGAACTGTTCGTCTTCGTGCTGGAAAATACCACCACCGGCGAAGTGCGCGGGACATCGCAGATATTCACCAGCGTGGGCCGCAAATGGCCGTTCTATTCCTATCGCATGGCCACGTTGACCCAGCATTCGAAGGAACTGAACCGCACCTTCCGCGCCGAAATGCTGAATCTTGTCACCGACCTCGAAGGGTCGAGCGAGGTGGGCGGACTGTTTCTCCATCCCAACGAGCGTGCCGGCGGGCTTGGCATGCTGCTGGCGCGCAGCCGCTATCTGTTCATCGCCATGCACCGCCAGCGCTTTGGCGAGAAGATCCTGGCCGAACTGCGCGGCGTTATCGACGAGCGCGGCGGATCGCCGTTCTGGGATGGCGTGGCCGGCCGGTTTTTCGGCATGAGCTTTCAGGAAGCCGACTATTTCAACGCGATCAACGGCAACCAGTTCATCGCCGATCTGATGCCCAAGCACCCGGTCTATATCGCCATGCTGCCCGAAACCGCGCGCTCGGCGATCGGCCTGCCCCACCCCTCGGGCCGCGCGGCCATGCGCATGCTGGAGGAGGAAGGCTTTGCCTATGAGGGCTATGTCGACATCTTCGATGGCGGACCCACCATGACCGCGCGGACCGACCGGGTGCGATCGATCTGCGAGGCGAGGGCGCTGAAGGTGGCGCATGTGCGGGCGCCCGAAGGTGGCGGCAAGGTGATCAAGGCGCTGGTGGCGACGGGGCAACTGTCGGACTATCGCTGCGCCTTTGCCGAGATTGCCGATGCGCCCGATGGTCTGACGCTCGATCCCGTGGCCGCTGCTGCGCTGGGCGTGAGCATTGGCGACACGGTCTGGTTTGTGGAGCGCTGAGGCAATGGCACTGGTCGAGATCAATTTCGATGGCCTGGTTGGCCCCAGCCACAACTACGCCGGCCTGAGCCTGGGCAATCTGGCCTCGTCGAGCAATGCGGGCGAGGTGTCGTATCCGCGTGCGGCAGCGTTGCAGGGGCTGGGCAAGATGCGGCACAATCTGGCGCTGGGCCTGACGCAAGGCCTGTTCGCCCCCCTGCCCCGCCCCAATGCGGCGTTTCTTGGCGCGTTGGGCCTGAATGCGATTGACGAGGCCGAGCCCGCCCAGCGGCGGTTGCGCGCTGCCGCATGGTCTGCCTCGGCCATGTGGACGGCCAACGCGGCAACGGTCAGCCCTGCGCCCGATACGGCGGACGGGCGTTGCCACCTGACGGCGGCCAACCTTGTCACCATGCCACACCGCTCACAGGAATGGCCGGACACCGTGCGCCAGTTGCGGCTGGTCTTTGCCGATCGCGCGCACTTTGCCGTCCACGATGCGGTGCCCGCCTGCTTTGGCGATGAGGGCGCTGCCAACCACATGCGGATGGCCGCCGCCCATGAGGCACCGGGGCTGGAGATCTTCGTCTATGGCAAGCCGGGCGGCGCCTTTCCGGCACGCCAGCACGAACAGGCCAGCCGCGCGGTGGCCCGGCTCCACGGGCTCGATCCGGCGCGATGCCTGTTCGTCGAACAATCGCCAGAGGCCATTGCGGCAGGCGCGTTTCACAACGATGTGGTGGCCGTGGCCAACGAGCGCGTGTTGTTTGCCCACGAACAGGCCTTTGCCGATCCCGCAGGCACCTGTGCCGCGATCCGGGCGCGGCTGCCCGAAGCGGAGATCGTGATCGTGCCGGCCAGCGCGGTCAGCCTGGGCGATGCGATCAGCAGCTATCTGTTCAACGCGCAACTGCTGACGCTGCCCTCGGGCGAGATGGGCCTCGTGATCCCGCTGGAGGCGTGGGAGACGCCCTCGGTGCGCGGCTGGCTTGATGGCCACGTCGCGTCCAACGGGCCGATCCGGCGGGTGCTGCCGGTGGACGTGCGCCAGTCGATGGCCAATGGCGGCGGGCCAGCCTGCCTGCGCCTGCGGGTTGTCGCCGATCCTGCCACCGTCGATCCCCGCTTCCTGCTGGACGAGGCCCGGATCGCGCGCATCGTGGCGGTGGTGGCGGCACATTGGCCGGAACAGATCGATCCCCTTGATCTTGGGCGGGAATCGCTTGCCCGATCGGTGGTCGCTGCGCGGGCGGCCTTGCTGGAAATGCTGGAATTGCCGGAACTGGCCTGAAGGCTCGCGCGTATTCCTGATGACCAGAGCTTGCCGGTTTGTCGCCGCGCTTTACAGTGAAGCCGGCATTAACCAGCAACCTTTCAGCAAAACATGATCTGGCACGATCGTTGCTGAGCATCTGGCATAACATAGGATACCGTTCGGGATGTTGCGCAAAATCGGCCGCCTTTTCGTCATCAAGACCCGGTTCGAGGCCTTCGCGGTAATCTATGCGCTGTCGCTGGGCGCGGTAGAGCGCGGCAAGGGCTACCTGATCGAATATCCCGGTTTTGGCGGCAAGCTGCTGTTCCTGGCGGCGACGGGCGCAGTGTTCATCGCCGGAGCCAAGATCCTCGACGCCGTGCGCATGGAGCGCGAACAGGCCGAAGCCACGCGCAAGGCGTGACCTTCGAGTGGCGTGCTTCGACAAGCTCAGCACGAGCGGGCGTTTTTGGAAATCACTCGTGATCCCACTCGCGCTCATCCTGAGCCTGTCGAAGGATGGAAGGATCACAGACCATGGGCACGCAGGGAAATAGGGCGATTCTGTTGCTAGGCTCGCCCCCAGCCCCCGGTTTCCGATTCTGTTACCCGGTTCGGTCCGAACCGTGCTTTCGCTTTATAACTTCAGGGCGTTAGCCCCTAGAATTATGCTGCGAGAGCAAGTGCTTCGTTGTCGTTGGCACTTGTGAGTTGTGAGCCTATAACAGGTTACTCAGCCTGGGCAAAAACAGCGCTTTTCAACACACGTCGATCCTAGTTCGGCCCCATCAACACCCTTGCGACAACAAGGCCCGTATCCGCAAGGACACGGTAGTGATGGTGGAGCCGCCGGGTACCGCCCCCGGGTCCGCTGTGCCTATTGCACGCCGCAGTTTATCACCATAGCCGGTCGAGACCGGCAAAAGCGCATATAAGGCGTACTGCGGAAATGAAAAGGGGCAGGATCGCGCCTGCCCCTGTCAAACACAACCAGGTGCAGCGTTACTTGCGCAACGCGTCGCGAATTTCGGTCAAGAGGTCGACCTCGCTCGGCCCGGCGGGCGCTGCCGGTTCCTCGGGCTTGGCCAGCACCTTGTTGGCCTGGCGCACGATCAGGAAGATCACGAAGGCCAGGATCAGGAAGTTGATGATGGCGGTGATGAACGATCCCCAGCCGAGCATGGCAACGCCCGCTTCCTTCAGCCCAGCGTAAGTCATCTCGCCCTTGTAGTCGGCCGGGATCGCGCCGAGCAGCACGAACTTCTGGCTGAAATCGACGCCGCCTGTCACCGCGCTGATCACCGGCATGATCACGTCGTCGGTCAGCGAGGCGACGATCTTGCCGAACGCCGCACCGATGATCACACCGACCGCCAGATCGAGCACGTTGCCCCGTGCAATGAACGCCTTGAATTCCCCAATCATGTCGACCAATCCCCCTCGGAAACATTAACCATAATGGAGAACCGGTTTGCCACCCGCCATACAGCGCGACAAGACACTATTGGTTGCAGATCGGTCCATACTTGAACAGTAACGCAAGACCTCTATCTCTGTTGGCATCCGGGCCGCGCATGTGGCTCCATTCAGGGGACGACCTTTCGATGGCCGCAAATCGCTTCAGCCAGATCGCTTTCGCCACTGTTGCCGCAGCAAGCCTTTCGGCCTGCGGGATAAATTCCGTGCCCGCCGCCGAAGAAGAAGCCAAGGCACGCTGGGGCGATGTCGAAAGCTCCTACCAGCGCCGCGCCGACCTGATCCCCAACCTCGTCGCCACGGCGAAGGGCGCGGCTGCTTCGGAAACCACGATCCTGACCAACGTTACCAACGCGCGCGCCGCGGCCACGTCGATCAACATCACCACCGACGACCTGTCAAACCCGGCAGAGTTCGAGAAATTCCAGAACGCGCAGAACCAGTTGACCCAGGCCCTGGGCCAGCTGCGCACCGTGGTGGAAAACTATCCGCAGCTGCAAAGCCAGGCGCGCTTTGCCGATCTGATGGTGCAGTTGGAAGGCACCGAGAACCGCATCAACGTGAGCCGCACCCGCTATAACGAGGCGGTGCAGGCCTACAACACCACGATCCGCACCTTCCCCGATGCCATCGGCGCCAAGCTGATCCACGGCGCCAAGCCGATGGTGTCGTTCAAGGCCGCTGCCGGTGCCGAAACCGCGCCGACGGTGAACTTCGACATGACCGCGCCCGCCGCCCCCGCCCCGGCTCCGGCAACTGGCCAGTAACATGACCCGCACCCTGCGGGCGCTGTGGCAATGGTGTGCCGTGCCGTGCCTGCTACTGGGCCTGCTCATCGCGGGCGCGGCGGCCCACGCCGCCATGCCCGCGCGGCCCACTGGCCCGGTGCTGGATGAAGCCGGCATCATCCCCGACGATCAGGAAGCCGCGCTGGCCCAGCACCTGTCGGCCTACAATGCGCAAACCGGCCGCGCGATCGTGGTGGCAACGGTTGCCTCGCTCGACGATCAGGACGTCGATACATATGCCAACGCCCTGTTCCGGGCGTGGGGCGTCGGCGGACAGAGCACCGATCAGGGCCTGCTGTTCCTGATCGCGCCGAACGAGCGCAAGGTGCGCATCGAGGTGGGTTATGGTCTCGAAGAGTACCTGCCTGATGTGCTGGCCGGACGCATTCTGGCCAGCCAGGTCACCCCGCGCTTCAAGGCGGGCGATTATCCCGGCGGCATCAACGCCGGGGTCGAACAGATCCTCACCCAGCTCAGCCGCAATCCCGCCGATGCCAAGGCCGTGGCCGAAGCGGCCGCTGCCGCCAGCAAGGGCAATGCCTCCGCAGGCGGATCGGTCATTGCCAGCGCGATATTCTGGATCGTGCTGATCGTCGTGCTCATTACCGTGTTCGGCCGCCGCAACAAGGGCTATGCCCAGCGCCGCAGCGGCATTGATCCCGGCATCGTGCTGTGGGGCCTCAGCGAACTGGCGCGCTCTGCCTCGGACAGCAATCGCGGTTCCGGCTGGAGCAGCGGCGGCGGGTCCGATTGGGGCGGCGGCGGCGGCGGTTTCGGCGGCTTTGGTGGCGGCGATTCCGGTGGCGGCGGCGCTTCGGGAGACTGGTGATGGCAAAGACTGCAATGACCGCCGCCGATCACCAGCTGGTATCCGATGCCGTGGCCGCAGCCGAGATGCACAGCGCCGGAGAGATCGTGACGATCGTGACACATGGCCGTGCTGCACCTGCTCATGCAGGGCAACCTCTCGGCCCGCTCCATTCCCGAACTGTCGGCCGTGGTGGG
>JAPLPG010000169.1:0-2370 GCA_026400375.1 Novosphingobium sp.
TGCGCCAGCGCCGCCTTCAGCGCATCGAGATCGGCGAAGCCATCGGCGGTCATGTGGCCGAAAGTCTTCAGTTCCATGCCCACGGCGGCAATGATTTGCGCATGGTTGGGCCATGATGGCGTGCCCATCCAGATGCGCTTGACGCCCGAACGCTTGGCCACTTCGACCGCCAGCCGCACCGCACCAGTGCCTCCCGGTGCCTGCATGCCTTCCACCGTCGACAGATCGAAGTCCTTGCCGAAAACGTAAGGGATCAAGGCGTGGACGAAGTCCATGTCGCCTTCTGGGCCGAGATAGGCCTTCGACCCCTGCGTTTCGAGCAGCTTGGTCTCTGCCGCCTTGATCGCCTTGAACACCGGCGTATCGCCCTGCGCCGTGCGATAGACGCCAACGCCAAGGTCGATCTTGTCGCTGCGCGGATCGGCATTGTGAAGCTTGATCAGGGCGAGAAGAGCGTCGGCGGGCTGGGCAGCAAGATTTTCGAGCATGGGTCGCGAACCTTCCGTTGCGGGGGGCGGGTGCGGCGGCTCCATGCCGCCGGAACCGCGCCGGGGCAACCCCGCATTTCATCCATTAGCCATGCACTGCAAGATTTGTTCGAAAGTTGCCGGGACGCACCGGACAGCCGTCATTCAGAACGGCATCCACTTCTGCTTGCGCGAGAACTTCATGTAGCCGCCGTTGATGCCCAGCCGCAGACCCGCCCCGGAACGCACGGGGATCAATACCTTGTCGCCCTTGCGCAAGTAGCTCACGTGAAATCCGCCGATCAGGTAGGCCTGGCCTTCGCCCGCCGGAAACCGTGTGTAGAGCTCTTCGCTGTCATAGAGGTTGTAGACCAGCACGAAGGTGCTTGCAGCATTTGCGCCAACATCGAAGCCGATCGACGGCCCGGTCCAATAGACCGGAAGTTCGCCTTCGACCTTGTGATGCAGCGTACCCGAACCGTAACGGACGCCTACGACCAGCGCCCCGCCCGCTTCGCGCCCGACGATATAGGCATTGGGCTCGCCCTGCTTCTTGAGCAGGTCCTTGATCAGATCGGCAAGACCGGCGGCGCCTTTGCCAAAGACACCCTCGGCCGCGCCGATCAGATCGTCTTCCTTGTACGACGATCCGCTGGCCACCGCAGTGGCGGCAGGCGCTGGCTGGCCGGAGACGGGAGGCGCATAAGGCGCATCAGCAGGGGCAGGCGCTGGCACGTCGGCCGGCAAGGCGGGCAGGGTTCCGGCCTCCGGCCCGGCAGGCGTGGCTGCAGGTGGAGCGCCAGCCGATCCGGAGGAGACGAGATCACCATCGATCACGGCGTTGGGATCAACCGTCTGCACCTGGGCCATGGCCGGATTGCCGACGAGGGCCAGGAGGGCCGCCACAGCGGGAGCAAACACCCGGCTTTTCAATCTGTTCATCAGCATGACACCCATCCCGTCGCCTCGCACGCCATGACCACCCCCGGGCCAGCCGTGCGCGAGGCCGTGCAATCTTCACCAGAATCGAACGCTGCCCTGCCGACAATGAACCGGCGATGAGTCGAGTCAGAAACACGCCCAAGCGCGATCCGCGAAGAATTTTGCCCCATGCCGATTTTTGCAATCCAAGCCCTTGCCGCCCCCCCCGACCCTCGCTATAGCCCCGCCTCGCCGCTGCGATCCGGAGACGTGGGTGAGTGGCTGAAACCAACGGTTTGCTAAACCGTCGTACTGGTAAATCCGGTACCGAGGGTTCGAATCCCTCCGTCTCCGCCATCCCCCGTGTTCATCGACAGTCAGAAGCAGTCAAATCCCACGGGTTACGGGGATTATCGTGTACGGAATATCGTCAACGTTACCTATGCGTCGGCACTACACGTCACTCGTGTGGGGGAACCGCTGGGGGTACAACTCCGATGATTTGGGGGTACGGATTGCGACAGTGACCGAAGGCGTCCCTGCAATTCCCATCAATTACTTTCATTCAATATCAGAATCTTAAAAGCTGTTGAGGCTGCTGCTGCAGCCTGAGTAGGTGACTTCGAGAGCTTTGCGAATGCAATCTCTTGGAGGAAAATTTAATGCTGACCGACACTCAATGCCGTGCCGCCAAAGGCAAAGAGAAGGCCTACAAGCTGTCGGACTCTAGTGGGCTCTACCTCCACGTTGCCACGTCAGGGCATCGGACCTGGCGCCACAAGTATCGCTATGGTGAGAAAGAGCGGCATCGAGTCATCGGAACATATCCTGCAGTGGGACTCAAGGAGGCCCGTGAGGCGCGAGATTCGGACAAGAAGCTGCTTAAATCTGGGCTCGATCCGATTACAGAGGCTAAAAGAGTGGTCTCGACCAATCGTGAAGCTGCAGCGGACACTTTCGAGACGGTAGCGCGAGAATGGCA
>JAPLPG010000169.1:2459-3046 GCA_026400375.1 Novosphingobium sp.
TCAAAAGAGGAAAGGCAATTGGGTCCCGGTGCATGCTGCTGACGTGATTGAAAGCCTCGAGCGCGACGTATTTACGACGCTCGGGGCACTCCCAATCACGAGGATCGAAGCAAGTCAGGTTTTACGAACACTCCGTGCTGTGGAAAACAGAGGCGCAATCGAGACCGCGCACAGGCTGCGCCAGCGAATTAGCAAGATATTCGAGTTTGCAATTGCAGAGGGTCGCGCCAAATTTGATCCCACATCCACATTGACCAGCGCACTGGAAACAAAACCGCCATCAAAGCGCCGGCCAGCCGTTTTGACCATTGAGAAAGCACGGACTGTTTTGAACGTCCTCGAGAACGCTGCCGCGTCTCCAGCGGTCAAACTCGCTAATCGCTTCCTTGCTCTCACTGCGCAAAGGCCTGGCATGGTCCAGAAAATGGAATGGGCCGATTTGCACGGTGACGTGACCCCCTGATTTTCCTCCAAGCTTGATTAGAGTCCGGCCATTGGAAGGACGGACAGATGAAGCGAACGAGGTTCACGGAAGAGCAGATCATTGGCGTGCTGAAGGAAGCGGAGGCGGGTGCGAAGACCGCTGA
>JAPLPG010000328.1 GCA_026400375.1 Novosphingobium sp.
GATGTCTGCGGCGGAATGAACAGGCGCTTCGATCCCAGCACCTTGTGCCGCCCGCCAGCGATCGGATCGTCCATGCTGGCGGTGAACGACAGCAGCATGTCCCATGCCGGGTTTTCGCCCGGAACCCGGTGCGCGCGGTGAATCTGGAACGCGGCATCGCGATAGTGCAGGAACGCCATGTCATCGGTGCGCAGCACTTCAGCCAGGACCGCGTTGCCCTCGTGCCCCGATGATCCGATGGTATAGAAGCCCTCCCCGCGCGCCTGCAGCTTGCGGCTCATCCGGTCCAGCTGGCGCGACAGGGCCTGCGACCGGAACAGCGCCGCCGCCCGGTCCGCCGCCAGCCCCACGTCCTTCAGACCAAGGTTGGACCTGCGCCGCGCCGACCCGCTGTCCAGCGCCTTCACGAACTGCTGGTGGACCTGCTCGGCGGCATCAAGCGACATTGCGGATGGTTTCCCTCGTAACGAAACCCCGTCTTAGCCGGAGCGCAGGCCGGATGGGAACCCCGCGTGGTTCTGTTTGGAGCTTAGGGTGAGAAATTGGTTTCACGCAGAGGCGCGCAGAAGAAGGAGAGACGCGGAGGAGGTTCGCTTGCGGCGAAGCCGTCTTGCTGTCTCGCCATTGCGGGTATCAAGCGCGCGAAATTGGAGAGCGGCCTTGCCGCTGGCGCTTCATCTCCGCGTCTCCCTTTCTTCTCCGCGCCTCTGCGTGAACCACCCTACCTCAAATCAACAACCTCTACCGGCGGCAAGGCCACCGCCCCCGGCTGCTCGCCCCAATGCCGGGCATTCAGCACCCCACCATCGGCGCGCAGGTCAGCCACCAAAGCCGTATCGATCTCGGCAAAGACCCATTGCGCCTTCCCTTCGACGCCAACCGCCACCACGCCATCCTCGGGCATCCCCCGATCCGGCGGTCCATAGACCCCCGCCGCGCCCCGGTTCACATCCACCGCCGGAGACCATGCTGCCTCCCCCACGGTCGTTGAATGAAGCGCATAGCACTGGCCCTCCAGCGCGCGGCCTTGCGCGCCGATCCGCACCCGCCAATATCCGTGCAGGCTGTCGGTGCAGGATGGCACCAGCAGCAGTTCGGCCCCGGCCTCCACCGCGGCACGCGCCAGCAACGGAAACTCGCTGTCATAGCAGATCGCAACCGCCAGCCGCCCCAGCGTGGTATCGAACACCCGCATCGCCTGCCCTGCCGCGATGTCCCACTGCTCCCGCTCGAACCGGGTCATCACCAGCTTGTCTTGCACCGAAGACTTGCCACCGGGGGCAAACAGCCGCGCCGCATTGCGAAAGCGCCCGTCGGCGTCCTTGCGCGGGGCAGACGCGGCCAGAATGTGCATCCCGGTGCGCGCCGCCAGCGCGGCATGCAGATCGTCCACGCGCGGCAGCAGCGCCGAAACCGTCTCGATCGAGCCTGCCAGATCACCCATCGTGACAGGATCGAGGCTCGCCAGTTCCATGGCCCCGTATTCGGGAAACACCGCCAGCGCTGCCCCCGCCGCAGCGGCCTCATCCACCCACCGTGTCAGCTTGGCCTCATAGGCGTCCCAACTGTCCAGCAGGTCGATCGGATATTGCGCGGCGGCAACCGTGAAGCTCACCATTGCCGCATCCAGTACTGCATCACGTTCACCCGTTCCTCCGGCGCGCCATGCTCCTTCCACGCAAGGTCGGTCGTCAGTCCGGGCACAAGGGCATAGCCGCGCCTGGTCCAGAACGCATCGAGCGGCGTGTAATCGGCGGGCCGCGCCGGATGGTCCTGCCCCCGCACCACCGCCGCAAAGCATGCCGCCCCTGCGCCACACCCGGCCGCATGCGCCTCGCGCTGGTCGAAGAAGGCATGACCGATTCCTGCCCCGCGATACTCCGGCAACAGCACGCTCTCGCCAAAGTAGAACAGGCGTGAGACATCAATCCCCCGTGCCGCGAACGGCGCGCGGAACTCGGCCTTCTGGTGCATCATCGGCGCCGCCGTTGCCGCGCCCACGATCCGCGCCCCATCGAACGCCGCCACCAGCACCGCATCGCGCGCCGCGGCATATTCGGCCAGATACGCCGCCTCATAAGCCGCATCGCCATCGTAGAGATAGGGATAGGCGGCAAAGACGGTGATCCGCAGCTGCGCCAGATCCCCCAGCGCCGCCGCAATCTCGGAACCGGTCAGCGGGCGGACCGATATGGTCACGCGCCGACCACCTGCTTCGTCCAGTCAGCCAGGTTGTAATACATCGTCAGCCGCGAAATCTTCCCGCCCGCGATGGCCAGGAACGCACCGGCGGGCAGGACATAGGTCTGGCCGTTCGCCTCGGGCAGACCCTCGTCCGTAGCGAGATAGGCCCCGTGCACCACAAATTCCGCCGCCGCGCGGGTGCCGTCCTCGCTGGCCATCAGCACGATGTCCTCCAGCCGCTCCTTGTAGCACCGCTCCATGTGCCCGAGGAATGCCGCAAAGGCTGCCTTGCCCACCACGCGCTCGCCCTGGTTCACGTCATGCGCCACGTCCTCGCTCAGGCAATCGAGCATCGCTTGCCAGTCGCCTGCATTGAACGCGGCATAATAGCGCGCCAGCAGGGCCAGGGCATCGGTACGGGCGGTGGGACTGGTCATGGCAACGTCTCCTTTGCCCGATCGATAGCGCCGCGCGTCGCACCATTCCAGCGGCCTGCCGTGCAAGGCTCCATTGCAGCGGTGCGTGCAATTGCACTTTGACCCATGTTGGCCTATGGGCGGCAAGAACGCCCCGGCGCTTGCGATGGATTCGCCTCCACCGCGATGCCGGGGTTTTGTAATTCCGGCCGGGACGCAATGCCCGGCGCCGCGCAGGAAACACGATGATGTCTCGTCGCCGCCAGATCTACGAAGGCAAGGCCAAGATCCTCTACGAAGGCCCCGAACCGGGCACGATCATCCAGTACTTCAAGGATGATGCCACCGCGTTCAACGCGCAGAAGCGCGGCACGATCAACGGCAAGGGCGTGATCAACAACCGCATCAGCGAGTATGTGTTCACGCGCCTCGCCCACATCGGCATCCCCACGCACTTCATCCGCCGCCTCAACATGCGCGAACAGTTGGTGCGCCAGGCAGAGATCATCCCGATCGAAGTGGTCGTGCGCAACATCGCCGCCGGCTCCATTTCCAAGCGCCTCGGCATCGAAGAGGGTGAGCCGCTGCCGCACACCCTGATCGAATACTACTACAAGGACGATGCGCTGGGCGATCCGCTGATTGCCGAGGAACACATCGCCTGCTTCGGCTGGGCCAGCAACGAGGAAATGCAGGACATTTCCAGCATGGCCATCCGCGTGAACGATTTCCTCTGCGGCATGTTCGCGGCGATCAACATCAGCCTGGTCGATTTCAAGCTCGAATTCGGCCGCATCTGGGACGGCGATTACAGCCGCGTGATCCTGGCCGACGAAATCAGCCCCGACGGCTGCCGCCTGTGGGACATGACCACCGGCGAAAAGCTCGACAAGGACCGCTTCCGCCGCGACCTCGGCGGCGAGGAAGAAGCCTACCAGGAAGTCGCCCGCCGCCTCGGCCTGCTCGAAAACGACGGCGGCCCGAGCGAGGTGTTCGACCTCGGCGCCCACCGCAAGCTGCGCGGCAAGAAGTAAGCCTTCACGCCTTGCGCTGAACAAAATCCCCCTTCGGCAACGGAGGGGGGTTTTTGTTTGTACCCCGTCCCGCAACCCCGCTCGGCCTGAGCCAGATGCTTCGACACGCTCGGCATGAACGGACCCAGGACGAACGGATTTCAGCGTAACGACCCGCTCATCCTGAGCTTGTCGAACGATGCGCTCCCTCCGCCCCCTGCCGGTTGCGCGCCAACACGCTCACCCGCTCCCAGTCGCCGGCAATCAGCGCTTCTTTCTTGGCCCTGCTCCAGCCCTTGATCTTTCGCTCAGCGGCAAGAGCCTCGTCGCGTGTAGGGAATGTCTCGCACCACACCAGGGACACCGGACGGCGGCGAGACGTATACCCTTCAAACGCCCCTGACTGATGCTGGGCAAGACGCAGCTCAAGATCGTCCGTATGCCCGGCATAATACGATCGGTCCCGGCAGCGCAGCAGGTAAGCGTAGAAGGCCATCGGACAAGCGTAGCGTGGAAACACATCCTTCGACAGGCTCAGGATGAGCGGATTTGGTGGTACTTCATCTTCGAAACTTGCCCATTCCGCCTGCGTAACACGTGCCCACTCCCACCCCCGTTCGTCCTGAGCTTGTCGAAGGACGCCGACGCTGCGCCACGTGCATCGACAAGCTCAGCACGAACGGGAGGAGGGATTATAGTGCCCCAGGCCGTTCGTCCTGAGCCTGTCGAAGGACGCTGGCGCCACAGTTGCCCCAACACCCCATTGCACCCCCGCCCCCAACCGGGCACACCGCCATGCAATGATCTTCCGCCGCCTGCTCCCCCTCGCCGCCGTTCTCACCCTCGCCGCCTGCGCCACCCAGCCCGCGCAACTGGCCAGCGCTCCCAAGCCCAAACCCCTCTGGGCCTTCCAGCAAAGCGATCTCGCGCCCGATCCGGCGTTCCGTTTCGGCCAGCTTCCCAACGGCATGCGCTTCATCATCCGGCGCAACGCCACGCCGGCGGGCACCGCGCAAGTGCGCATGGACATTGCCACCGGATCGCTTGACGAGACGGAGAGCGAGCGCGGGTTTGCCCACTTTGTCGAGCATATGGCCTTCAACGGCTCCACCCACGTGCCCGAAGGCGAGATGATCCGACTGCTCGAACGCAATGGCCTGTCGTTCGGTGCCGATACCAACGCACAGACCTCGTTCGAACAGACGCTGTACATGCTCGATCTGCCCCGCGCCGATCCCCGACTGCTCGATACCGCGCTGATGCTGATGCGCGAAACCGCCAGCGAACTGATCTTCGATCCTGAAGCCGTGGCGCGCGAACGCGGCGTGGTCCTGTCCGAACTGCGCGATGGCCAGGGCTGGCAGCGCACCAACCTGGAAGACCAACTGGCCTTCTTCTATCCGCAGGCGAGCTACCCCAAGCGCCTGCCCATCGGCACCACCGCCACGCTCGATGCCGCAACCGCGGCATCGCTCAAGGCCTTCTGGGCGCGCGAATATGTGCCTGCCAAGACCACGCTGGTGATTGTCGGCGATTTCGATCCCGATCTGGTGGAATCCACCCTGCGCGCCCGCTTCGCCGATTGGCAGGCAAAGCCTGAAACCGCGCGCCCCGATCAGGGCAAGGTCGATCCGCAGCAGAAAGCCGCCGTCGATATCCATATCGACCCGTCGCTGTCCGAACGCGTCACCGCATCGCGCCACGGACCTTGGGCGGACGAGCCCGACAGCATCGCCAATCGCCGCACCGCCCTGCTGCGCCAGATCGGCTATGGCGTGGTCAACCGCCGCTTTCAGCGCATGAGCCGCACCATCGATCCGCCGTTCCGTGGCGCGGGCTTTGGCACCAGCGACGTGTTCAGGATCGGGCAGACCACCAACCTGATCGTCGATACCACCGATGGCGGCTGGCAGCGCGGGTTTGCCGCGGCCGCCGGGGCCTATGCCCGCGCGCTGAAGGGTGGCTTCACGCAAGGCGAGATCGACGAACAGGTCGCCAACATCCGCACCGCGCTGGAAAACGCCGCTGCCGGGGCCGATACGCGCTCGCACGGCGCACTGGTGGGCGCGGCGCTGGCGCTGGTCCGCGATGAACAGGTGCCCACCACGCCGCAATCGGGGCTGGACCGCTTCAACCAGTTTGCCCCGCGCATCACGCCTGCCGCCGTCATCGCCGCGCTCAAGGCCGAAGCGGTCCCGCTCAAGGACCCGCTGATCCGCTTTCAGGGCCGCACCGCGCCCCAGGGCGGCGAAACGGCCCTGCGGCAGACCTTTGCCAAGGCCATGCGTGCCAAGGCCCCGGCGGGCGAGGTCCCCGCGCCGATCCCCTTTGCCTACACCGATTTCGGCCCGGCCGGCACAGTCGTGTCAGACACCACCGAACCGCTCTATGGCATCCGCCAGCTCCGCTTTGCCAACAACGTGCGCCTCAATCTGAAGCGTACCGATCTGGCGCGGGACCGCGTCCAGCTCAGCCTCGATGTCGATGGTGGCGAAATGCTCGACAGCAAGACCGATCCGCTGGGCACCGAGATGACCGCCGTTCTGGCCCGCGGTGGACTTGGCAGGCACAGCGAGGACGATCTCCAGACGCTGCTGGCCGGGCGGTCGGTCGCGTTGGGCCTTGGCACTTCGGGCGATGTCTTCGATACCAGCGCCACCACCACGCCGCGCGATCTGGCGCTGCAATTGCAAGTCTGGGCCGCACTGCTCACCGATCCCGGCTACCGCCGCGAAGGCGAAGTGCTCTATAAGCAGAACATCGCCAACTTTTTCGCCCGCCTGCGTTCCAGCCCCGGCGCTGCCCTGGCCAACAGCATCGGCGGCGTGCTGTCGGACGATGACCCGCGCTTCACCCTCCAGCCGCAACCGGCCTACAGCGCGCTGACCTTTGATCGCTTGCGCCAGGCCATATCCGGACGCCTGGCCAATGGTGCGATCGAAATTGCCATCGTCGGAGACTTCGACGAAGCGGCCGCCATCGATGCCGTTGCCCGCACGTTCGGCGCGCTGCCTGCGCGCGAGGCGGATTTCCGCCCCTACACCGCCGAACGCCAGCGCCCGTTCACAGCCCGTCGCGGCCCGCGCATCGTGCGCCACACCGGGGAAGCCAACCAGTCGATCGTCCGCATGGTGTGGCCCACCCGCGATGACGCCGATCCGGACGAGGCCATGGCCTTTGCCCTGCTGGCCGAAGCGACCGGCATCGAAGTGCTTGATACGGTGCGTGAAAGGCTGGGAAAAGCCTATAGCCCCGGCGCATCCAGCAGCCTCAGCCGGGTCTGGACCGGCTATGGCACCTTCACCGTCATTGCCTCGGTCGACCTGGCCGACCTCGCTGACACCCGCGCCGCCTTGCGTGAAACCATGCGCGCCCTGTCTGCCGCCCCGGTCGATGCCGACGTGCTGCAGCGTGCCCGCGCCCCGATGCTCGAACGCATCGACAATGCCCTGAAGACCAACAGCGGCTGGATGGCACTGGCTGAACGCGCACAGACCCAGCCAGACCGCCTGCAGCGCGCACGGTCTGCACGCGCCCGCCTGGAAAAACTCACCGCCGCCGATCTGCAAGCCCTGGCCCGCCGCTACCTCGCGCCCGAACAGGCGGTGGAACTGCTGGTCCTGCCAGAAGGCGCTGCAGCGCCCGATGGTTCGACAGGCTCACCATGAGCGGATCGTTGCGCCCCCGCGAAGGCGGGGGCCTCAGGGTTGTTACGGCCCCTTCGCGTAACCCGCCCGAGGCCCC